>JBGSUG010000258.1:0-2990 GCA_041736225.1 Candidatus Aminicenantales bacterium
GACGACGACCGGCGGCGGCATCAGCTACGGACTGGCCTGCGCCGCCCTGGCCGCCGACGCCGTGCTCGAGTGCTTCGCCCGGTCGTCCTTCGGCCGGGCCGACCTTCTCGTCTACGAGCGCCGCTGGAAGGCCCTGCTCCAGAAGGAGATCCTGGTCGGCCAGTACACCCGGCGGATGTGCGCCCGCTTGAGCGACGGGCGCATCGAGAGCCTCTTCCAGCTGGCCCGGACCGACGGCATCGTGCCCATCATCCGGGAAAAGGCCGACTTCGACTGGCACAGCGGGCTCATCTTCGCCCTGCTCCAAAGGCTGTCGTTCATGAAATTCTTCCGCGACGTCAAGGACCGGCTCGGCCCCTTCAGCGCGTCCTAGTAGCCGCGGACCTCACGACCACAATATGAAAAGACCCATCGGCGTCGCTGCCGCCCTCCTCGTCCTCATGCTCGCCGCGGCCGTCCGTCTGCCGGCGCAGTCCTACCGGACCTTCCGCGAGGATTACGAGGGTATCAAAGCGCGGGCCCGGCTCCGCCTCGGTCCCCTGCGGCTCCAGCCGGTCTTCCGCCTGTCCGAAGCCGGCTACGACTCGAACGTCTATTACCGGGCCGACGGCGGCGGCGAGGTCGTCTCCGACTTCACGGCGACTTTCGCGCCCGAGCTGCGCGCGCACTGGCTTCTCGGCAACTCGGTCATCCTCTCGGCGACGGAGAGCCCCGAATATCTCCTCTACGCCCGCGAGAAGGGCCTGCGGGCCTTCAGCAACAGCTTCTCCGGCGGGCTACGGATGATGCTCCTGCGGTACTTCTCGCTTTCGGCCGAATACCACGATGCGAGCCACGTGCGCCGGTCGATGAGCGAGCTCGACCGCAGGATCCGTGACACCGCGACCGGCGGCACGGCCGGGTTATTCTTCGAGACGGCCCGGGGCACGGCTTTCGGCGTCACCGCCGCCGTGGACGATTTCCGCTACGAGGACGTCGCTTCCGGCGCCCCGGACGACGTCTACGCCCGGACCCTCGACCGGCGCGAGACCTCGGCCGCGGCCGAGGTCTACTACCGGGTCTTCTCCCGGAGCTATCTCTTCGCCACGGCCGGGTGGACGCGCTACGCTTTCGACTTCGCCGAATCGGCCTGGCGAGACGGCGAGGCCGTGGAGGCCGCGGGCGGCTTCCGTTTCCCCCTCACCGGCCGGGCCCGGGGAAGGGTCATTTTCGGCTGGAAGTCGTTCCGGCCCGATTCGTCCGGCCGCCGGCCCTTCTCCGGCCTCATCGCCGCGACCGAAGTCACTCTGCGCCTGGGCCGTCTCGCCGCGACCGTGGGCTACGACCGCGACAACGCCTTTTCCTACAACGAGAGCGCCTACTACTACGTCGACGGGCGGGCCCGGGCCGTCCTCACGCTCTACATCGCCCCGTTCCTCCGGATCGACGGCGGCGTCCAGTACGGGACCATGACCTATCCCGAGCCGCAGACGGTCTGGTCCGGCGGCGTCCCCGTCACGGTCGACCGCCGCGAGGACGTCCAGCGGACCTGGTCCGTGGGCCCGGTCCTCCGGATCGGCGGGACCGTCGGGCTCGGCCTGACCTACAATCTCTACAGACGGACGTCCAACGCCCCGGGCTTCGACGTCCGAAGGAACTTCGCCGGAGCGTTCCTGACCTACGAATTCTAGCCTTCCGGCCAAAGGAGCCGACCATGAAGAAAACCAAGCTCGCCGCCGCCCTCGTTTTCGCGGCATTCGCGCTGGCGGCCGCCGCTCCCGCGGCTTCCCTGAATCAGGATGTGAGCGCCGAATACAAGATCGGACCCAAGGACCTCCTGGAGATCTCCGTGCTCGGCGTCCTGGAGATCAACAAGCTCGTCGTCCGGGTCTCCGAGGACGGCAGGATCACCCTGCCGCTCCTGGGCGAGGTCGGCGTCGGCGACCTGACCAAGTTCGAAGTGGAGAAGAAGCTGACCAAGCTCGCCGGGGAGAAGATCGTCCTCAAGCCCCAGGTCACCGTCCACATCCTCGAATACCTCAGCCGCCGCGTCTCCGTCGTCGGGGCGGTGGGCCGGCCCGGCCCGTACGAGCTCCTCGGACGCCAGACGGTCCTGTCCGTCGTGTCCGAGGCCGGCGGCCTGACCGAGGACGCGGGCGAGGAGATCATCGTCATCCGCCAGCTCGCGGCCGGGGAGAGCACGTCCATCCGCATCTCCGTCGACGGGCTCTTCGTCCAGGGCGATCCCAAGCTCAACATCGCCCTCGAGCCGGGCGACGTCCTCAACGTCCCGATCGACAAGACCGTCCCCATCTACGTCTTCGGCCAGGTCCGGAGCCCGGGCGCCCTGCAGGTCCGGCGCTCGAGCCTGCCGACGCTGACCCAGGCCATCGCCCAGGCCGGCGGTTTCACCGACCGGGCCAACAAGGGCAAGGTCCAGATCCGGAGGAAGGACGCCGCGGGCAAGGAGCTCGAGATCACCGTCAACGTCCGGAAGATCCTCAAGGGGAAGATCAAGGACATCCCCCTCAAAGTCAACGACACGATCTACGTCCCGGAGAGCCTCCTCTAGTCCGGGCGATCGGGGAGAACCGCCATGAAGGGTTTCGCCAGCAGAACGGACGGCAAGGAGGTCGACCTCCTCGACTACGTCCGGGTCGTTCTCAAGCGCAAGTGGGTCCTGGTGACGTTCGCCGCCGTCCTGGTCCTGCTCGCGGCCGTCCTTTCGTTCACGAGGACGCCGCGCTACCGGGCCACGGCCACGCTGCTCATCGAGGAGCCGGGGACGAGCCTATACAACATCCAGGACGTCCTCAACGCCGGAGCCTACCTCCGCAGCGATTATCTGGGCGCCTATTTCAACACCCAGCTCCGCCTCCTGACGAGCCGGTCCCTGGCCGAGAGGGTGGCCAAGAAGCTCAACCTCGCGGCGCGGCCCGAGTTCCGGCCGGTCCCGGACCCCCGGGCCGGGTCCGCCGGCGGTCTGCGGAAGCTCCTCGGCCTCCGCTGGC
>JBGSUG010000294.1:0-3182 GCA_041736225.1 Candidatus Aminicenantales bacterium
CGCGTCGAACACGCCCAACACTTGCGGCCGGCCGACATCGCCCGGTTCGGCAAGCTCGGTCTCGTCGCCGCCGTCCAGCCCTACCACGCCATCGACGACGGCCGCTGGGCCGAAGGAAAGATCGGGCCGGAGCGCGTCAAGACCACCTATGCCTTCGAGTCCCTGCGCCGGGCCGGGGCCGTCCTGGCTTTCGGCTCCGATTGGACGGTCGCGCCGCTCGAGCCCCTCATGGGCATCTACGCGGCCGTGACGCGGCGGACGCTCGACGGGAGGAATCCGGACGGGTGGGTGCCCGGGGAGAAGGTCACCGTCGAGCAGGCCGTCCGGGCCTACACCGTGAACGGCGCCTGGACGGAGTTCGCCGAGGCGTCGAAGGGGACGATCGGGCCGGGAAAGCTGGCCGACCTCGTCGTCCTCGACCGCGACATCTTCTCCATCGCGCCCGAAGGGATCGGGGAGGCCAGGGTCCGCCTGACCGTCTTCGACGGCCGGATCGTCCACGGGACGGCCCGGTGACCGCGGGCCTTATCCCGGCCGAGCCCGGCCGCATCGGCACGGACGAATCGGGCAAGGGCGACTTCTTCGGCCCGCTCGTCATCGCCGCTTTCTTCATGCCCGAGGGCCAGGAGGGCGCGCTGTCCGCGCTCGGGGTCAAGGACTCGAAAAGGACCTCCGATGCGCGCTGTCTCGAGATCGCCGAGACGCTCAAGCGGGGCTACCCGTACCACTCCGTGATCACCGTCGGTCCGGAAAAATACAACGAGCTCTGGGCCAAGCTCCGCAACCTCAACCGCCTGCTCGCCTGGGGGCACGCCCGGGCCATCGAGAACGTCCTCGAACGCGTCCCGGCCGGGAAAGCGGTGACGGACCAGTTCGGCGACGAGAAGTTCGTCCGCAACGCCCTGCTCCAGAAGGGCCGGGAGATCGAGCTCGTCCAGATGCCGCGTGCCGAGGAGGACCCGGCGGTCGCGGCGGCTTCCATCCTGGCCCGGGCCGAGTTCCTGACCCGGCTCAGGTACCTCTCCAGGGACTACGGGATGGAGCTGCCCAAGGGCGCTTCGAACCTGGTCGAGGCGGCGGCGGTCAAGCTCGTGCGCGCGAAGGGGCCGGACGTGCTGAACAAGGTGGCCAAGACCCACTTCAAGACGACCGTGCGGGTCCTGGCCGCCGCCGGGGTCGACAGGCTCGTCTGAGATGATCGTCCTGGCCAAGATCGCTCTCATCGTCGCCCTGCTGCTCGTCCTCATCCGCCTCAAGTGGGACCTCGGCCTGGTCCTCTTCCTCGACACCTGTCTCGCCGCCGCGCTCTTCGGCATGACCCCGGGCGGCTTCGCCCGGGCCGTCCTGGCGGGCGCGACCTCGGGAGAGACGCTGCAGCTCGCGGCCATCGTCATCCTCGTCCTCTACCTCGGTGAGTTCCTGCAGTCGAGCGGCGCCTTCCGCGACATGGTCGACGCGCTGAAGAACCTCGTCCGGGACGACCGCCTCATTCTGGCCATCCCCTCGGCTTTCATCGGCCTGCTGCCGATGATGGGCGGGGCCATGATGGGCGCCCCCATCGTCGAGGAAGCGGCCCGGCGCTGGGAGGTCTCGCCGGCCTGGAAGACCTTCTACAACTACTGGTTCCGCCACGTCTGGGAGTACTGGTGGCCCCTCTATCTCAACATCATCCTGGCCGCGGCCGTCTTCAAGGTCCCCATCGGAAAGATCAGCCTCTGGCAGGGGCCGTTCAGCCTGGTGGCCATCGGGACCGGGCTGGCCGTCCTCTACCGGAAGCTGCCGCGCCTGCCGCGGGAGCGGGAGAACGGCGGTTCGTGGAAGGACGTCGGGAGGGTCGTCTTCAGCATCTGGCCCATCGTCCTGACCATCGTCCTCATCTTCGTCTTCCGGCTCAACATGCTCATCGCCCTGGCCGCCGCCGCGGTCCTGACCCAGGTCACGTCGCGGGGCGATCTCAAGAGCCGGTGGGGCGTCGCCGTCCGCGGCTTCTCGCTCAAGACCGTCTGGCTCATCGTCGCCGTCATGGTCTTCAAGAAGGTCCTCGAGACGTCGGGCGCGCTCGACGCCGTCGTCCGGGCCATCCCGCCCCAGGGCCTGTCGGCCTACGCACTGATTTTCGCGGCGCCGTTCGTCATCGGGCTGCTGACCGGCGTCAACCAGGCCTTCGTGGCCATCTCGTTCCCGCTCCTCGTCCCCATCATCGGCCAGGGTTCGCCCGACATGGTCCTGATGACCTTCGCCTACGTCAGCGGGTTCTGCGGGATCCTCCTCTCGCCGGCGCATCTCTGCCTCGTCCTCACGGCGGACTACTTCAAGGCGGAGATGAGGGACGTCTACAAGATCCTGGTTTGGCCGGTCGCCGCGGTTTTCACGGTCGCCCTCCTGGAACTCTTGATCTTCCGCATCCTTTAAAGAGGAGAATCACGATGGCCGAGACAAAGAAGCTGTATTATGACGATGCCTACCTTCTCGAGTTCGAAGCCGAGGTCGTCGAGCGGCGCGAGCACGAGGGCCGTCCGGCCGTCGTCCTCGATCGGACGGCCTTCTATCCCGAGTCGGGCGGACAGCCCTGGGACAAGGGCCGTCTCGGCGGCGCGAATATCGCCGCCGTCATCGATCTCGACGGGGCCATCCTCCACGTCGTCGAGGGCGCCGTTCCCGAGGGCCGTGTCCACGGCTCGGTCGACCGGACGACGCGGCTCGACCACATGCAGCAGCACACGGGCCAGCACGTCCTGTCGCAGGCGTTCTGGGAGCTCCTCAAGGGCGAGACCCTGTCCTTCCACATGGGGCCCGACGTATCGACCCTCGAGATCGGCCTGAAGGTTCTCTCCGACGCCGACTTCGACCGGGTCGAAGACCGGGCCAACGCCATCGCCCGCGAAGACCGCGAGGTCAAGACCTACTTCGTGCCCGAGGAGAGGATCGGGGAGGTCCCTCTGCGGCGGCCACCCAAGAAGCACGGCCTGCTGCGGGTCGTCGAGGTCGACGGCTTCGACTTCTCGGCCTGCGGCGGCACCCACGTCCGGAAGACGGGCGAGATCGGCGCGATCAAGGTCCTGGGAGTCGAGAAGCTCCGGGGCAACCTTCGCTTCGAGTTCCTCTGCGGCGGCCGGGCCCTCCGCGACCACCGCGACAAGGACCGGACCGTCCGCCGGTTGGCCGGCGCCTTCTCGTGTACG
>JBGSUG010000298.1:0-8743 GCA_041736225.1 Candidatus Aminicenantales bacterium
GCGACGCCCATGCCCGCGGCGAGCCGGCGGCTGAGCTCGTCGATGTGGGCGTTGAGGATGCTGTCCTCGCCTGTGCCGCGGGCCGCGGCGGTAGCGACGATCTTGCGGGAGTCGGGATCGAGGAGCTTGAACTCCGTGACGAACGTCTCGCCGAGTTTGGAGAAGCTGCCTACGACGATGAAGGCCACGCCTTCGCGCCGGCAGAAAGCGAAGCCGGCATCCCCGTCGACGACCTCGAGGTCCTTGCGGCCCATCTGGCCGAGCACGTCGCGCATGCGCTCCCAGGTGGAGACCTTGAAGAGGCCGGTGTTCTCGAGGTTCGTGATGAGCAGGCTGGGGATGACCTTGCGCATGGTGTCGTACTTCGGGTCCCCGGTCTGGTTCTCGAAGGCGACGACGGCGACCGAGCCCGGGACTTTCGGCGCCGCCTTGGCAGCCCCGCCTTTCTTCAGAACAGGGAGCAGGATGATCGCCCCGGCGATCATGACGGCGAGCGCGACACCCGGCCAGACCAGACGCTTCAACGGGAGCTTGACCGTGATCTCCCGCGAGGTCGAAGGCTTCCGGCGGGGCAGCACCCGCGATCCCCCGGGCAGCGCGGCGGACGCGGCCTCGAGGTCGTCCCGCAGATCGGAGGCCGTCTGGTAGCGGCGAGCGGGGTCCTTCTCCAGGCATTTCAGGATGATCTTGCAGAGATCGTTAGGCAGCGCGGGCGAGACCGACCGGGGGTCGGGCGGCCGTTCGGTCTTGTGCTTGAGGGCCACGGCCAGCGCGGTGTCGCCCTCGAACGGCAGCCGGCCGGTCGCCATCTCGAAGAGCATGACCCCCATCGCGTAGAGATCCGACCGGGCGTCCACGTCCCGGCCTTCAGTCTGCTCAGGCGACATGTAGTCGGGCGTTCCGACCATGGTGCCCGCGTCGGTGATCCCCCGGGACCTGGCGCTTCGAGCGATGCCGAAGTCCATGATCCGGGCATGGCCGTCCTTGTCGACCAGGATGTTGGCGGGTTTGAGGTCCCGGTGGATGACGCCCAGGCGATGGGCTTCTTCGAGCCCATCGCAGATCTGGACGGCGAGCCCCACGGCCTGGGCGGGACTCATGGCCCCCATCATGCGCAGGATGCTCTTGAGGTCCTCGCCGGGCACGAACTCCATGGTGATGTAGAGACGCCCGCGGTCCTCCCCGAGATCGAACATGCGGCAGACGTTGCGGTGGGAGATCCGGCGGGCCGCCGTGAGCTCGTGGCTGAAACGCTCGAGCGTTCGTCCGTCGGCCTCTAGCCCGGACCGGAGGACCTTGACGGCGATCTTCTCACCGGTCCGCGTGTCGAGGGCCTTGAAGACGCGGCCCATGCCGCCCTCACCCAGGTCTTCGATGATCTGAAAGCGGCCGGCGAACAGGGCCCCGGGCGACAGCTCCTGGAGCGGCCGCTCGATCGTCTGGGTCAGGGTGGCCGAGGTCGGCGGTGTCCCCGGCAACGGCGTCGCGCAGGTTTTACAGAACCGGGAGTCCCGGGTGTTCTCCGTCGCACACTTCGGGCAGATGACGGTCATCGCGCGTTTTCCCTTTGTGGGAGGAGAATAACAAATCGGCACGGACGCGTCAATTTGACCGAACCCGGTCGCCGGCCTTGACACCCGAAAGAGGCGCGGATATCCTTCGGTCATGAGTCAAAGACCGCGGCGGGGATCGAAGGACGCGCTCTCGATCGTCGTCGCCGCCGACTGGGCGCCCATCCGGGCCCTGGAGCCGGTCGTGTCCCGGGCGCCCGAGGCCGTCTACGGGGACCTGCTTCCGGTCCTCCGCGGCGCCGATCTGAGGATCGTCAACTGCGAGTGCGCGCTGACGGCGGCCCGCCGGCCCGTCTGGAAGAGCGGGGCGGTCTTCAAGGGGCTGCCCCGACACGTCGTCGGGCTGGCCGCGGTCCCGTTCGAGGTGGCCTGCCTCGCCAACAACCACGTCTTCGACTACGGCCTCGCGGGCTTCCGGGAGACGCTCGACGTCCTCCGCGGGAGCGGCATCCGGACCGTCGGGGCCGGGCTCTCCTTCAAAGAAGCGATCGCGCCCCTCACCGTCACCGTCCGGGGAACGCGGGTGACGATCCTCAACTTCGGGGAAGGGGAGGACCAGACGGCTTCCCGCGGAGGGCCCGGCGTCTGCGGCTGGGAGATCGAAAAGATCGCGACCCTCGTCCGGAAGGCCAAGAAGCGCGGCGATTTCGTCGTCGTCGTGGCGCACGCCGGCCTCGAATACATCCCCTTCCCGCCGCCCTATGTCGTCGCGGCTTACCGGGCCCTGTCGGATGCCGGAGCCGACTGCGTCATCGGCCACCATCCGCACGTTCCCCAGGGAGTGGAGAAGCGCCGGGGCCGACTCATCGCCTACAGCTTGGGGAACTTCGCCTTCTACCAGCTCTCCGACCTCTATCACCGGAAGACGGGCTTCTTCGTCGAGCTCCGCGTCCGCGGGAACAGTCTGGCGTCCTACGGGATCCATCCCTACAGGATCTCGGAGAGGGGCCTGGCGTCGCTCGACCGGCGCGAGGCGGCTGGATTCCGCAAAAAGATCGACCGGATCTCCCGGCCGCTGGGGACCGTTTCGGGTGTGGACGAGGCCTGGCAGGCTTACCTCGCCTATTACGGGCCCGAGGGATTCAAAAAAGAGGTCCTGGCGATCCTCGGCCGGATGACGACCGAGCCGCGCAAGGGCGCGGCGATGTTCCGAAACAGGATCACGACCCTCCAGCACTCGGAACTCTGGCGGGACGCTCTGACCCGGTTCATGGCCGATAAGAGGGACCCCGTCCGGCCCGCGCTGACGCGGATCGTCCGGGAGTGGTTCACCCGGACCGTTCCGGACGGCGCGGCTCAGAAGCCGTAGCGCCGCCCGGCCGAATCTATGATCGCCCCGATGAGCCGCCGGTAATCCTCGTCCTCGCCGAGCGGCGAGCCGTGATAGAGCGTGTAGATCTGCGGCGACCAGCTCTTGTGCGGTTTGAGCCCGGGGATGCCGTTGACCTCGATGATGCGGAGCTTCCCGGCCCGATCGACGCGTATGTCGATGCGGATGTGATCGAGGCACCCCATGGCCTCGGCGGCCGCGTCGCCGAGGGCCTTGGCCTCGTCGGTCCGGGCCCCGGCCAGGCCGATGCGGGTCAGGCCGACGCCCCGGAGGTCGCTCCGCAGGATGCGGTAGTTCCGGAAGTGGCTGTCTTCGACGGTGACCAGGCCCGGCAGGACCTCGCGCGTCTTCCCGTTCCCGATGACGAGGGCCGTGTACTCGTCGCCCGGCAGGAACTCCTCGACCAGGGCCGGCTCGTCGAACTCCTTCTCGATGAAAGCGATGCGCCGCCGCAACTCCGCCTCGTCGTGGACGACGCTCTCGTCGGAGATGCCGACCGACCGCGACTCGCAGATGGGCTTGACGAACGCGGGGTAGGTGACGGCCGCGGCGTCGTCCCCGGAGTGCAGGAGGACGTGCGAAGGGACGGCCACCCCGCCGGCGGCCAGGATCTCGTGGGTTTGGAACTTGTCGATCATGGCCTTCATCGTCCGGCTGTCCGAGCCGATGTAGGGGATCTTCCGTTCGTCGAACACGTCGGCGACCCAGAGGCCCTCGGCGTTTCGGCCGATGAAAGCCTCGTTCGGCGTGATGTGGTAGAGGGCGCTCCAGACGATGTCGAAATCGGGCTTGTCGACCAGGCGGAGGAACTCGGCTTCGTCGGCGACGTAGGCGATCCGGGCCGGGTGGCCGAGGGATTCGGCGGCCTGGCGCATCGACTCCGTGACCTTCATGTCTCCCCAGCCCTGGGCGTCGCCGCCGGGTCCGGTCAGCAGCAGGATCTTCATGTTCGAACTCCTCAGAACAACGTGGGGATATGCCTGTAATCGATGAGGGCCCGCGCGGTGGCGGGCGAAACCTTCTCGAGCCGGGGGGCTACAGCCCGGCGCTGGGCCTCGGGAAGTTCGACCTTAGAAATGACCTCGACGCTCGGGGAGGCGGGAAGGGGGGCATCCGCCAGGCCGCGGTCCTTCCCGGCGGCCAGCGACATGATCATCTGGCTGTTGGGATCGAGAACGACGGCCCGGCCGCCAGCGAACACCGCGAGCGATCTCTGGAAGAGTTCGGCAACATAGGCATAATGGGTGCAGGCCAGACCGGCGTAAAGCTTCCCCGGGGGCCTTCCGTCGACGAGCGACCGCGAGACGCACGCATCGACGAGGCCGGGAAGGGTAGGATCGTCCGGATCTTTGTCGATGACGGCGGCGAGTCCGTGGCAGGCGGCGGTCCGGATCCGGCCCGGCTCGATCCCCAGCCCGGTCAGACGGCGAACGTGTTCGCCCGAGGCGATGGTCGTCCTGGTCCCGAAGAGGACGAGGGATGCTGCCGGGTCCTTCTGCAGCATACCTGAGAAGAGGTCCACGCCCGCGTCGATTATCCCGGCCACAGGGACGGCGGGGTTTTTTGCGAATTCCGTCGGCCCGTAGAGGACCGAAAGCGTGTTGCAGGCGATGACGATGAGGTCCGGACGGTAGCCCGTCATGGCGGCCAGGGCCCGGTCGAAGACCGCCGCCCGCGCGGCGGCGTCGGGGAGATCGTTATAGCCGGCGCCCGCTTCGGGCCAGGCGTTGATGTAGAAGAGTTCGATCTTCCGCCGATAACGCCGCATCCGGATGAGAGCTTCGAGGCCGGCGCAGATCGAGAGCCCGCCCAGGCCCGAATCGGTGAGGACGATGCGCCACTCGCGCTTTTCGCCCAGGAGCTCGAGCAGGCTCTTCATCGGGTCCCGCGGCTCATTCGGCCGTCGAAGCCTCGAAGTCCCGGCGGACCCGTTCGAGGAGAGCGGGCTCGGCGAGGAGCCGGTATCCGGCACAAGCCAGGAAGTAGACGCCGTCGAGAAGGGCGCGTTCTCCGCCCGTACCGACGGCGTCCCGGGCGAACTCCTCGGTGTGGATGGGCGCGTCGCTCGCCTTGATCATCGGCTCGATCGTCGGGACGACCCGGGAGACGTTGGCCAGATCGGTCGAGCCGTAGGACCTGCGGACCCTCCGGGGTTCGGGCCGGCCGCGCTCCTCGAAGAGGCCGGCGAAGAGGTCTTCGAGGGCGGCGTTGCGGCGGAAAGTCGTGACGCCGGGCCCCGGCTCGGAGATCTTCTCCCTGCAGCCCGTCGCCGCGGCGGCGTCCCGAGCCAGGCTTGAGACGTGTTCGACGAGTCCGTCGAGCTTGGGCATCGTGTCCGCGCGAAGGGAAAAGCGGCCGCGGGCGTAGTCGGGAACGATGTTCGGCGCTTCGCCCCCGGACTCGACGATGCCGTGGAGGAGCGTTCCGGCCGGGAGCTTGGTCCGGGGCAGGACGGCCGAATGGTAGAAGAGGACGAGGGCGTCGAGGGCGTTCGCTCCGACCTCCGGCGCGGCCGCCGCGTGGGCCTTCTTGCCGAAGAACTCGACGACAAACGTTCGCCTGGCCAGGGCCTGGCCAATGACCGTGTCGAGGGAGTGGGGGTGGATCTGGAGGACGACGTCGCTCGTCTTGAAAACACCGCCGGCGATCAGGCGGACCTTGCCGCTGCCCTTTTCCTCGGCGGGGGTGCCGACGACCTCGACGGTCCCGGCGATCTCCGGGCCGAGGACCGCTTTGAGCACGATCGCGGCGTAAGTACCCGCGGTCCCGATGATGTTGTGGCCGCAGGCATGGCCCAAGCCGGGCAGGGCGTCCATCTCGGCGGTGAAGGTCACGCGAGGGCGGTCACCGGACCGCGGGAGCAGGGCCCGGAAGGCGGTGGGGATCGATGGGTCGATGTCCGTGACCGAAAAACGTTCGGCCTCGAGGACCGATCGGAGGAGACGGGAGGTCCGGTGCTCCTCGAAGGCCAGCTCGGGGTCGGCGTGGATGCGCCGGCTGAGATCGAGGATCTCCGCCCGGTGGTCCTCGATGGCCTCGGCGATCCGCTCTTTCATGTCCATCGGATTTCGACGCCTATGATAATTCAGAAGGAAAATTAATGTCAAAGCGGAGGAATTCCGGGCCGCGCGAAATGTGATAACATCGGAAGAACGCGATGGAGACGAGGAGGTCGAGCATGATGTCGGACGCCAAGATCGTTCCCGTCCTTCTGCTGGGGCTCGGACTGGTTTCCGGGGCGGCGGCGCAGAGCGTTCTGGAGACTGCGGGTCTGCGGCTGGAGGTCGACGGCCGGGGGGCGATCGTCAAGCTCGTCGATCCCCGGAGCGGCCGGGATCACGCCCCGGCGGGCCGCCCCGGTCATCTCGTCCGGGTCAAGAGCGGCGGACGGGAATTCGAGCCAACGGGACTGCAGGTGGGCCAGGATGTCTGGACCTTCTCCTTCGAGGGCGGGATCGAGCTCCGGGTCCGGGTCGCGCGGAAAGCGGACTACCTCCGCTTCGAGCTGGTCAAAGCCCTGCGCTCCGAGAGGATCGAAGCCGTGCTGTGGGGGCCGATCCGGACGACGATCGGGGAGACGATCGGCGAGGTCGTCGGGGTCGTGCGGAACGCCGGCTATGCCGTCGGGATCCAGACCCTGAACGCGAAGACGTGCGGCGGTCAGCTGGTCAACGACGAAGGAACGACCGGAGGCACGACCACCGCGACCCCGGAGGAGTTCGGCTCCAGCCTCCAGGCCTTCTGCGTCAACCAGGCCCGGGACCGGGTCATCACCGTCTGGCACCAGCACAAGGACGTCCCGGTCAAAGCCCTCGAGGGGTTCACCCTGGAGGGGAGCGCCCTGGCCGTCTTCGGCGCGGCGCCCGACGCGGTGTTGCCCCTGATCGGCAGGATCGAGCTCGCCGAGGGACTGCCGCATCCCGTGATCGACGGGGAATGGATCAAGACCTCGGGCGCCACGGGCCGGCCCTATCTTATCGCCAACTTCGGCGAAAAGAACGTCGACGAGATGTTGGAGTATGCCGCGAGGCTCGGCTTCTACTCCCTCTACCACAGCGGCCCCTTCAGGACCTGGGGGCACTTCGACCTCCTGGAGGACCTATTCCCGAACGGGCTTGAAGGGATGAGGCGGTGCGTGGAGAAGGCCCGGGCCAAAGGCATCCGGATGGGGGCCCACACGCTGACGAATTTCATCACCACGAACGATCCCTTCGTGACGACCTCCGCCAACCGGGGGCTGATGGTCGCCGGGACGGCCGGGCTGGTCGGGGACATCGACGCGGCCGCGACCGAGATCACGGTGGACCGCGGAGACTATTTCCGCCAGGAGTCCATGCTCAATGCAGTCCTCATCGGCACGGAGATCGTCCGCTACCGGGAGGTCGCCGGAGAGGGCCCGTACACGCTGGGGGACTGCGTCCGGGGGGCTTTCGGGACCACGGCCGCGCCACATGCCAGAGGCGAGGCTGCCCGGAAGCTCATGGACCATCCTTACAAGACGCTGTTCCCCGATTGGCCCATGCAGGAACGGCTGATCGGAAACCTGGCCGCATTTTTCAACGAAACCGGCGTCTCGCATATGGATTTCGACGGCCACGAGGGGACCTGCTATCTCGGCCGGGGCGACTACGGCCACGATCATTTCGCCGAGGCCTTCCTCGGGCAGGTCGGCCATTCGGTCGTCAACGGCTCGAGCAACATCGGCCATTTCTACTGGCACATGAACAGCTACATCAACTGGGGCGAGCCCTGGTACGCGAGCTTCCGGGAGAGCCAGTCCGAGCAGCGGTTCAAGCACCAGCCGTTCCTCGAGCGCAACTATTTGCCCAACATGCTCGGCTGGTTCCTGATGACGCCCGACACGCGGCTCGAGGACATCGAGTGGATGCTGGCCCGGGCCGCGGGCTATCGGGCCGGCTACGCCTTCGTCGCCGACCCCGAGTCCTTCGAGAAGAACCCCTCGACGGACGCCGTCATCGCCGCCATCCGGACCTGGGAGGAGGCCAAGGACCTCGGCGTCTTCAGCGACGAGCAACGGATGCGGCTCAAGGACCCGGAGAGGGATTTCCACTTGGAGAGAACGGGGGAGCGGCAGTGGGTCCTGCAATCCTACGATAAGGCCCATTTCGAACACGCCGGGAAGACGCGGCAGCCGGGGGAGCCGGCCTCTTCGGAATGGAGCTTCGAGAACGCCTTCGGGCCCCAGCCGCTCCACCTCCACCTGCTGCTCACGGGGGACGGCGCGGAAGCGAAGGACCTCACGATCGAGATCGACCGGTTCTTCAGCGTGACGGTCCCCGCCGCCCTGAATAAGGGGCGATCCCTGGTCTGGGACGGCTCCGGCATGATGATCCTCTACGACGAAAAGGGCCGAAAGGCCGGGACGGTCGAGGTCGGCAAGAGCCTGCCGCTCCTGCAAAAGGGACGGCACACGATCTCCGTCGAGGCCAAATTCACCGCCGGCGACCGACCGGTCATCAAGGGGACGGTGAAGCTCGCGGGCGCGGTCGAGACCGTCGGGCGCTAGCGGGCCCCGCCGTCCTCGGTCAGAGGATGAGCATCGCGTCGCCGTACGAGAAGAAGCGGTAGCGCTCGCGCACGGCCTCGCGGTAGGCGCGCATCGCCAGATCGTATCCGGCGAACGCCGAGACGAGCATCAACAGGGTCGATTGGGGCAGGTGGAAGTTCGTCAACAGCCGGTCGACGGCGCGGAACTCGTAGCCCGGCGTGATAAAGAGCGAGGTGGCGCCGCGGCCGGGGCGGACGGCACCCTCGCGCCAGGCGCTCTCGAGCGTCCGGACCACCGTTGTGCCGACCGCCGTGACGGGGCGGCCTTCCGACT
>JBGSUG010000320.1:0-7957 GCA_041736225.1 Candidatus Aminicenantales bacterium
ACGGCCTCGACGGCGGCATCTATCACATCGTCAACCCCCGGGCGACCGGGATCGGGGATCTCGTCGCTTACACCGAGCGGTTTTTCCGGATCGAGGGGCTCGAGGCGCGCGTTCCGGGGCCATTCGCGGAACGGCCCCGGAACGCCCTGGAGACCCTCTACGACTCCTATCTCGAGGCCTACCGGCCTTACATGCAGGACACGCGCTCGTTCGACACCGCGAACGCGGCGCCCATACTCGAGAAGCGAGGGCTCGTCTGCCCGGTGTTCGATTATGAGGTCTTCTCGCGGTGCATGGACTACGCGGTCGAGGCAGATTGGGGATCGAAGCTCTTTGACCGATGAGGCCCCGGTCCTCCGCGATGGGGTGAGACGAGGGCGGGAACGGAGGGAATCCATGAAGAGACGGGACGTGCTAAAGATGGCGCCCCTGGCCGCGGCGGGCGCGGTCGCCGGGGAAAGCGCGAGGGACCTGCTCAGGTTGGCGGGGAGGCCGGCTCAAGGACAGCCGCGGTCCGGGGTCGCCTCGGCCGGTGTCAGGAACCACAACGGCAGCCCGGCCCTCTTTCTCGACGGAAAGCCCGTCTTCCCCGCGATCAACTGGGTCCCGGGGCCGACGCCGGACAAGTGGGCCTTCGAGGAACAAGCCCGGAAGAGCGCCGCGACCGGCATTCACATCTACGCCTTTGACGTCGGCAAGGGGACCGAGTGGGTCGGTCCGGGACCGGGGCGCACGGGCGACTTCGATCTTTCGACCGTCGAGGCCCGCTTCGCGCGCGTCGTCGAGGCCGATCCGGCGGCGCTGTTCCATCTCCGGATCTATCTCGAACCCGGCCACGGCGACTGGTGGGAGAAGGCCCACCCCGGCGAATGCGAGATCCTGTCGGACGGACGGCGGAACGGCATGTCGTTCGCCTCGCGGGTCTGGCGCGACGGGGCCAAGGAGTTCCTCCGGGCCTACATCGCCCATTTCCGGAAGATCGGGCTCTTCGACCGGATTATCGCCTATCAGGTCGGGGCCGGCCACACGGGGGAATGGGTCAAGGGCGAGTCCTCTATGTACGCGCCCTGCGGCGACTACAGCGAACCGATGCGCCGGTATTTCCGGGAATGGCTGGCCGGGCGCTACCGGGGCGACGTGGCCGCGCTGCGGGCGGCCTGGCGGCACGCCCCGTCCGTGACGTTCGAGATGGCCGCCGTGCCCGCGGCCGAGCGCCAGCTCGAGGCTCGGATGTACACGTTCCGCGATCCGGCCGCGGAACAGGATGTCATCGACTACTTCGCGGCCCTGGCCGAGCTTTGCGCCGACGCGGTCATCGATCTCTGCCGGACCGTCAAGGAGGCAACCGGCGGGAAGCGCCTGGCCGGCGCTTTCTACGGGTATCTCCTCGACCTCGCCTGGAACGGCGGCTTCTTCAAGGAGCGGCCGGACTCCGACTTCTCGACCTACCAGCGATCGGGTCATCTCGGACTGAGCAAGGTCCTGGCCTCCCCTCATGTCGATTTCCTGGTCAGCCCTTATTCCTACGGCTTCCGGGGAATGGGCGGCGATTCGCCGAGCATGCTCCCGGCCGAGTCGGTCCGGCTCCACGGCAAGCTGCTCCTCATCGAGGACGACACCAGGACCCACTCGGACAGCACGGATCCGAACTACGGCCAGGTGAAGACGTTCGATGACAGCCGGGCGATCCTCCGGCGAAACCTGGCCCATTTCCTGACCCACGGCGAAGGCGCCTGGTGGGCGCTCTGGAAGGTCGATCCCGTCAAGGAGCCGCGCTTCGAAGGCCTCCTCCGCGAGCTGCGTCAATGGGGAGACACGTCGATGAACTGCGACCGGTCCTCGGCCTCGGAGATCGCCGTCCTCCTCGACGACGAGAGCTTCTTCTACGAGACGTGCCGCTACAACCTCGATATCCCGCTCATCTTCCAACAGCGGCTGTGGGGGTTGCCGCGGCTGGGCGCGCCGTTCGACGTCTTCCTCCTCGACGACTTCCTGGCCGGCAAGCTCCCCGCGTACAAGCTCTATGTCTTCCTGAACCCTTTCCGGCTCGACGGCGCGCGGCGGAGGGCCCTGTCGAATGAGCTCAAGAGGGACGGCCGGACGGCCCTTTGGATCTACGCGCCGGGATTTATCAAGGACCTGCCGGGGCTCGAGAACATGGAAGAGCTCACCGGGATCCGCTTCGGGCTCGGCGAACAGCCCTGGGGGCCGCTCGTCCACATCACGGATTTCGGCCATCCGATCACCCAGGGCCTCGGCCGGGACACCGTCTGGGGGACCAACAGCAAGCTGGCCCCTCTTTTCCACGTCGACGACCCCGACGCGCGGGTCCTCGGCGAGGTCGTCTATTCCCAGGGCAATTGCCGACCCGGCTTTGCCGCGAAGGAGCTCCCGGCTTGGAGATCGGTCTACAGCGCGGCGCCGAACCTCCCGGCCGACGTCCTCCGCGCGATCGCGCGCTGGGCGGGCGTGCACATCTACAGCGACGACGGGGACGTCTTATACGCGAACAGGAGCTTTCTCGGCGTCCATACGCTCGCCGGCGGCGAGAGGACGATCCGGCTGCCGAGGCGCGTGCCGGGTGTCGCCGACCTCCTCGCAGGCAAGGTCATCGCCCGCGACACGGCCGAGATCCGCGTCGTTCTCGAGCCGCGATCGACGGCCCTGTATCGCCTCGCGTTCCTTCCCGGCGAGGAGGCGTCATGACGGTCGCGCCCCTCTCGAGCGCGGGGGGCGGGGCGGGACAGATTCGGGTACAATAGGCCGCATGGAGATCGTCCTCGCCTCGGCCTCGCCCCGGCGCCGGGAGCTCATGGCCCGGGTCGCGCCGGAGTTCCGCGTCTTCCCGACCGGCGTCGACGAGGCCGCGATCGCCGAAAAAGACCCCCTGAAGTTCGCGATCGCCGCCGCCGTCCTGAAGGCCAGGCGCGGAGCCGAGGCCTTTCCCGATGCAACCGTCATCGGCGCGGATACCGTCGTCGCCCTGGGCCTGCGCATCCTCGGCAAACCGTCCGGCCGGGCGGACGCCCGGGACATGCTCCGGTCGCTCTCGGGGCATCGGCACCGCGTCATCACGGGGCTCGCCTTCTACCGCAAGGCCGGCGACCGTCTCCTCACCGGATACGACCTGACCTACGTGACCTTCCGCACGCTGACGGACGAGATGATCGAGGCTTACCTCGACCGGGACAGTTTCCTCGACAAGGCGGGCGCCTACGCCGTCCAGGAGATCGGCGACTCGTTCGTCGCCCGGCTCAAGGGGTCCTACGACAACGTCGTCGGCTTCCCCGTGGACAAGGTCCGCCGGATGCTCGACCGCTTCCTCACGCCGGATCTCGCCGTGGAGATCGAAGGCGTGGACTTTCCCGGGAGCGCCGGAACGGCGACGGCAGAGGGGCATAAAGTCCTTGTCCCCGGCGCCGTTCCCGGCGAGACCGTCCGGGTCCAGGTCGTCGGCGAGCGAGGGGCCGCCCGCGTCGCCGAGATCATACGCGTCGAGCGGCCTTCCCCGCGGCGGGCCGAACCGCGCTGCCGCCACTTCGGGGCTTGCGGCGGCTGCCTCTTCCAACACTTCGATTATCCGACCCAGCTCGAGCTCAAGGAGCGGCACCTCAGACGGATCTTCGAAGAAGGAGGGCTCGGGGACGCGGCCTCCGCCCTCAAACCAGTTGCGCCGTCGCCCGACCTCTACGGCTACCGGAACAAGATGGAATTCGCTTTCGGGGAAAAGCACGGCGCCCTCGCCCTCGGCCTCCGGGAAAAGGCCACGGGGCGCAAAAGGCAGACCTACCGCCGGACGCTGCCGCTCGAGGAGTGCCCGATCTTCTCCCCCGTCGTCGGGCGCGTCTTCCCCGTCCTGCTCGAGTTCGCCAGGGCGCACAGCCTCGAGGGCTTCGAGCCGGCGACCCGCAAGGGCCAGCTACGCCACCTCGTCCTCCGGGAGGCCAAGCGGACGGGCGAACTCATGGTCCTCCTCGTGACGACGCCTCTCCCGGAGATCGATCTCGCCCCGCTCGCCGGGCGACTCCGGGCGGCCGCCCCGGAGATGAGGAGCTTCGTCCACGTCGTCAACAGCCGCGGCGCCGATACCATCGAGCACGAGACCGTCCGGACCGTCGCCGGGGCCCCGTTCATCGAGGAGCGCCTCTCCGGATTGACGTACCGGATCTATCCGCAGACGTTCTTCCAGACCAACACGGCTGCCGCGGAGCTCCTTTACCGCGGGATCCGCGAAGCGGCCCCGCTCGGCCCGGACAGCCATGTCCTAGGGCTCTACTGCGGCAGCGGGGCGATCGAGCTTTCGCTCGCCGGCGCGGCCGGCCGGGTGACGGGGATCGATTCTTCGCCCGCCAACATCGCCGCGGCCGTCGAGAACGCCCTCGTCAACCGGATCGAGAACGCCGAGTTCGTGCCCGGGACGGTCGAGGCCCTCACCGGCGGACCGCTCCGCGAACCGGCGGACGTCGTCATCGTCGACCCGCCCCGGGTCGGGCTAACCGGCAAGGCGCTCAAGCAGGCCGTCCTCGCCGGCGCGCCCGTTCTCGTCTACGTCTCCTGCAATCCGGACTCGCTCGTCCGCGATCTCAGGTCGCTCCTCGACACGGGATACCGGATCTCGTCCCTCGCCCCGTTCGACCTCTTCCCCCACACGCCGCACCTCGAAACGCTGGCCGTGCTCAAAAGATAAGGGGCCGCCCCTTGCGCCCGGCCGGGCCCTTTACTTTCGACGCGGTCCATAGTAAAACCCCGCCCGAGGAGGGAATAGACCATGACCAACCCCAAGTCCGCTCCGTCGTTCGGAACACCTCCCCGCTGCTGCCCCTGCGGGCAGGAACAAGGTCCGCTCGAGTCTTCCCTTTCGAGGCGCGATTTCCTCAAGGGCGCCGGCATGACCGCGCTCGGGAGCGTTGCCGTAGGGGGCCTCTCCTGGTCCCTTCTCGCGGGCCGCGCCACGCCCATCGATGAGGTCTGGCGGCCGATGCCGCTCAAGGTCAAGCCCATCCTGGTCCACGAGATTCCCCAGCGCCGTCCCCAGACGAGCTGGCGTTCGTGGGGCGGGATCGCGACGGAAGCGGACGCCCGCGCCGAAGCCGCCCGCATCCAGGGCGAGCTGGCGGCCCTGTCGAAAAGGGCGGAGTTCCCGATCGAATTCCTGCCTGTCTCCTCGATCCGTCAGGCCGCGGACGTCGAAGGCCTGCGGGACATCGCCGAGGCCCAGGTCCTCCTCGTCTACGCCGCCGGGGGCTGGATGGACGTCTTCGACGCTCTGGACAAGACAGGCAAGGACCGGATCTTTTTCTGCCGCCATAAGTCCGGGCCGGTCTACCTTTGGTACGAGATCATCAGTCCCCGCTACCTCCGGCAGCACACCGACGCGCTGGCCGTCAAGGGGGTCGACGAGGACGACGTCGTCATCGACAGCCAGGACGAGATCCTCTGGCGCCTCCGGGCCCTGGCCGGCCTCCACAACACCCTGGGCACGAAGATCCTGGCGATCGGCGGGCCGGACGCCTGGGCCCAACCGGCCGGCGTCGTGCCCAAGCTCGTCGTCGACAAGTGGAAGTTCGATATCGTCACCGTGTCCTACGACGACCTCGGGCGGCTCATCCGCCAGGCCCGTTCCGACGCCGCGACCGTGCGGAGGGCGCGGACGCGGGCCGACGCCTACCTCGGCCAGGCCGGGACGAGTCTTGAAACGGAGCGGTCCTTCGTCGAGAACGCGCTCGTCCTCGACGAGGTCTTCCGGGCCCTCCTGAAAGAGGCCGGCTGCCGCGCCCTGACCATCAACGGCTGCATGGGCACGATCATGCCCCTGGCCGAAACGTCGGCCTGCCTGACGCTGAGCACGCTCAACGACGCCGGCTACCTGGCCTTCTGCGAGTCCGACTTCGTGGTCATCCCGTCCGGCGTCCTCCTCTCCAACATCGCAGGACGGCCGGTCTTCCTCAACGATCCGACCTATCCGCCCGACGGCCTCATCACCCTGGCCCACTGCACGGCGCCGCGGAAGATGGACGGCCGGAGGCTCGAGCCGGCCCGCATCCTGACCCACTTCGAATCGGACTACGGCGCCGCGCCCAAGGTCGAGATGTCCAAGGGACAACTCCTGACCAACATCGTTCCGGATTTCGCCTCCAAGCGCTGGCTGGGCCTCCTCGGCGAGATCGTCGAGGCGCCCTTCCTGCCGATCTGCCGCTCCCAGATCGATGTCCGTTTCAAGTGCGACGACCGGACGCTGGCCAAGCGCATGCCGGGCTTCCACTGGATGAGCGCCTACGGCGATTTCACGAAGGAGCTGCCGTACGCCCTGAGGCGCGTCGGCATCGCCTGGGACTTTTTAGGTTGATAAGAAGGGGTCAAACCTACTTTTTACGCATTTCCGCGTAAAAAGTAGGTTTGACCCCTTCTTGTGTGCGGGTGGCGATGACGTCGACGCCTGTGCCGAGGACGTCTGCGATGAGGACTTGGCCGCGGCGGACGGGGGCTTCCGGCCTGTGCTTGGCGATCTCGTCCAGGATGGGGAAGATCATCTCCCTCGGCACGGCACCGCTCAGCCGGACCGAGACCATCCGGTCCGTCGTGCCCCGGACCGGAACGGAAGCGGCCAGGTTCCGTTTAGGGCGGAGGACCTCTTCGACGGCGAAGGGAACGCCCTTTTCGCACTGATTCCCCCGGACATCCAACCCGCCGGCGGCGTCTTTCGCGACTTCGAGCTCGCAGCCGACCGGGCAGAGGACGCAGGTCAGTCGGTCGACGGCGGGGAGATCACTCATCGACGCCCACCTCGAGGTCCTCGGCGACCGCCGCCCGGACCTTGATCTTCTGCAGCTCGGATGGGAGGACGCGGCCGAATTTCTTGCGGGCGTAGATCTTCCCCGACGACCGGCCCTTGACCACGATCCGGACGTCGCGGAGGGGTCGCGTGACGCGGAAACTCCACTCGACGCCGGACGCCCCGAGCGAGACAGTCTGCGGCAGGGCGTACCGGACGGCCGCGCCCGCTGAAACGCGGGCCGACCTCGCCGCTCCCGTCCTCCCCGCCGCGAAACGGGCCGCGTTCTCGCCGACCGCGAAGCCTTCGAAGGAAGCCCAATCGGCGACGTCGTGGATGTGGAGGACGTTGCCGCAGGAGAAGATGCCCGGGACGGAGGTCATCAGCGTCTCGTCGACGACCGCTCCGCCCGTGACGGGTGAAAGCTCCACTCCGGCCCGCCGCGAGAGCTCGTTCTCGGGGATGAGTCCGACCGAGAGGAGCAGCGTGTCGCAGGGGATGACGCTCTCGGTCCCGGGAATGGGGGTCAGCCCGTCGTCGACCACGGCCACGACCACGCTCTCGACCCGGTCCCGGCCGCGGATGTCCACCACGGTCGAGCGGAGGACGAGCGGGATGCCAAAGTCCATCAGGCACTGCCGGACGTTCCGCTCGAGCCCGCTTGCCCAGGGCAGGATCTCGAAGACGCCCTTGACCTTGACGCCCTCGAAGACGAGCCGGCGGGCCATGATCAGCCCGACGTCCCCCGAACCCAGGATGACGGCCTCGTTGCCGACGCGCAGGTTCTGGAGGTTGACCATGTGTTGGGCCGAGCCGGCGGTGAGGACGCCCGCCGGCCGCGTCCCGGGGATCCCGATCATGTCCCGCGTCCGCTCGCGGCAGCCCATGGCCAGGACGACCGCTCCGGCCTTGATAAGCCTGTAGCCCGCCCGGGAGTTGATCCGCAGGACGCGGTCCGGCGCGAGGTCGAGGACCATGGCACTCGTTTCAATCTCGATCCGCTCGCGGACGACGTCCTCGGCCAAACGCTCGGCGTACTCGGGCCCGCTGATCGTCTCCTTGTACAGAAATAGCCCGAAGCCGTCGTGAATGCACTGGTTGAGGATCCCGCCGAGCCGGGGCTCGCGCTCGAGGACGAGGACGTTCCCCGCTCCAGCCCGCCGGGCGCCGAGGGCCGCGGCCAGG
>JBGSUG010000326.1:0-5694 GCA_041736225.1 Candidatus Aminicenantales bacterium
CGTCGAATTCGTCACCGATCTCGCGGCCGCCAAGGTCCGCGTCCTCGTCACGCCTTCCGGCCCCCCCGGCGGCGCGGTCGCGCTCGCGTTCGCCGGCCTCGGGCCGTTCCGGGGCGACGACAACACCCTCTCCTACGCGCCGGAGCCGGGAGCGAGCCCCGAGGACGCCAAGAAAGGCCTGGCCGGAACGATCAAGCTCGGCCTGCTCCGTTACGCCGCCAAGACCCCGGTGGCCAAGGATCTCACCGTC
Organism: Candidatus Aminicenantales bacterium; assembly: GCA_041736225.1. GTDB lineage: Bacteria > Acidobacteriota > Aminicenantia > Aminicenantales > Saccharicenantaceae > RBG-16-66-30. Next base: position 251 of record JBGSUG010000326.1, read on the forward strand.
AAGTTCCTCGATCAGGCCAAGCCGACATCGGTCATCGATAAGTGGCACCAATGGGTCTTCGGCCTCAGCGCCAACGCCTTCCTCATGGGGGAAACCCAGTACCGGAACGGCTCCTATTACGCCTCGCTCTCGGCCAACCGGGTCACGCCGGAGATCAAGATCCGGACGCAGGTCTACGGCAACTGGAGCGATTACTGGTTCGACCTCGGCGACGGCACCGCCTACGAGAGCGCGACCCACGGCTACGGGACCTCGGCCCTCGCGGTCAAGAGCCTGGGCGAGCACTGGTCGATCGGCGGCTACGTCGAGGCCGAGTCCTCGAGCTACTCCAATCTCGATCTGGCCCTGACCGCCGCCCCGGCCGTCGAGTACGACGTCTTTCCCTATTCCGAATCGACTAAGCGGCAGCTCCGCATCCTCTACCGGGTCGGCTTCACCCGGGCCCGCTACAGCGAGGAGACGATCTACTTCAAGACGGCCGAAAGCCTCCTGCAGGAGTCTCTGAGCTTCGCCTACGAGGTCGTCCGGCCCTGGGGCAAGGCCTCGGTCCAGGTCGAGGGCTCGCATTTCTTCCACAACGTCAAGTTCAACCGGCTCGAGCTCGAGGGCGAGCTGGAGTTCCGCATCTGGCGCGGGCTGAGCTTCGAGATCGACGGCAGCTACACCCGGATCCGCGACCAGCTGGCCCTGCCGGCCGGCGGGGCCTCCTACGAGGAGATCCTCCTCCGCCAGCGGCAGCTGGCCACGGGCTACAACTACTCTTTCTCGGCCGGCTTCAACTTCTCCTTCGGCTCGACCCGGAGCAACGTGGTCAACCCCCGGTTCGGCAACGGCGGGCGGAGCATCTCGATCAGCATGTAACTTGCCTTCTGCCTCGATTCCTTTTACCATAGGGCCACTCTGAAGGAAGGGAGGCCCGCACCATGTCCGTCAAGATCGAAACCCCCGTCCCGAGCGACATCGACATCGCCCAGGCGACCGAGCTCTTACCCATCGTCAAGATCGCCGCGGCGCTCGGCCTCGGCGAGGACGACCTCGACCTCTACGGCAAGCACAAAGCCAAGATCCACCTCGACGTCCTCGACCGCCTCGCGGACCGGCCCCTGGGCCATTACGTCGACGTGACGGCCATCACGCCGACGCCGCTCGGCGAGGGCAAGACGACGACCACGGTCGGCGTCAGCCAGGCTTTGGGCGCCCACCTCGGCAAGAAGGTCGTCACGGTCGTCCGCCAGCCCAGCATGGGGCCGACCTTCGGCATCAAGGGCGGGGCGGCCGGCGGCGGCTATTCCCAGATCGTGCCCATGGAGGACTTCAACCTCCATCTGACCGGCGACATCCACGCGATCACCGCAGCCCACGACCTGCTGGCCGCGGCCATCGACGTCCGCATCCTCCACGAATCGAGCCAGGACGACGAGAAGCTCTTCAACGCCTTCTGCCCGGCCAACAAGAAGGGCGAGCGCCGCTTCGCCCCGATCATGCTCCGCCGGCTCAAGAAGCTCGGCATCACGAAGACCGATCCCGCCGGCCTGACGCCGGAGGAGAAGCGCCGGATGTTCCGGCTCGACATCGACCCGGCTTCGATCACCTGGAACCGGGTCATCGACATCAGCGACCGCTTCCTCCGCGTCGTCAAGATCGGCCTGGGGCCTGAGGAGAAGGGCATGGTCCGCGAGACGGGTTTCGACATCACCGTCGCCAGCGAGATCATGGCCATCCTGGCCCTGACCACGGGCCTGGCCGACATGCGCGAACGCATGGGCCGGATCGTCATCGGCACGAGCAAGGCCGGCGAGCCGGTCACGGCCGACGACCTCGGCGTCGCCGGCGCCCTGACCGTCCTGATGAAGGACGCCATCATGCCCAACCTGATGCAGACGGTCGAGAACACCCCGGCCATCGTCCACGCCGGGCCGTTCGCCAATATCGCCCACGGCAATTCCTCGGTCATCGCCGACCAGATCGCCCTCCGCCTCGTCGGGAAGGACGGCTACGTCGTCACGGAGTCGGGCTTCGGGGCCGATTGCGGCATGGAAAAGTTCATGAACATCAAATGCCGGGCCAGCGGCCTCGCGCCGAGCTGCGTCGTCATGGTCGCCACCGTCCGGGCCCTGAAGATGCACGGCGGCGGGCCCAAGGTCGTCGCCGGCAAGCCCCTGGCGCCCGAGTACACCGACGAGAACCTCGATCTTCTGGCCAAGGGTTTGGCCAACCTGACCGCCCACATCCGCAACGCCAAGCGCTTCGGAGTGCCCGTCGTCGTGGCCATCAACCGCTTCACCGCGGACACCGACGCCGAGATCGACCTCATCCGCAAGGCCGCTCTGGCCGTCGGGGCAGAGGACGCCGTCGCCTCGACCCATTGGAGCGACGGGGGGGCCGGGGCCGTCGCCCTGGCCGAGGCGATCATGGCCGCCTGCGCCAAGCCTTCGCAGTTCAAATTCCTCTACCCCCTCGAATGGGACATCAAAAAGAAGATCGAGACGATCGCCACCGAGATCTACGGGGCCGACGGGGTTTCGTACACGCCCGAGGCCGAGGCCAAGATCGCCCTCTACACCCGCCTGGGCTTCGACAAGCTGCCCATCTGCATGGCCAAGACCCACCTCAGCCTGAGCCACGATCCGAACCTGAAGGGGGTGCCGCGCAATTTCACGCTTCCGGTGCGGGACGTCCGGGCCAGCGCGGGAGCGGGGTTCCTCTACCCGCTCTGCGGCGACATGCGGACCATGCCCGGCCTGCCGACGCGTCCGGTGTACTTCGACGTCGACATCGATCCCGCGACGGGTAAGGTCACGGGGCTGTTCTAAAGGCAAAAGGGGGTGGGCACGACGCTTAGCCCAGAACGGGTGGCCGGGGGATAGTCCCCGTTCGCCTGGAGGCGGAAGGGGCCCCGGGCCTTTGAACGGGGCTATTAGCCCCATCCAAAAGGCCTGGGGGGATGGGTGGAGCCGAAGCCGAACGGGGACGCCACCGGACAGGACCCGTTCAAAGCTAAGCGGCCTGCCCGACCGACTGATTTCTACTTCAGCGTGACCGTCGCGCTCGCAGCTCCGCCTTTGACGCTGTCGTAGGTCACTTTCACCGCGCCGGAGCCCTTGACGATCAACACTGCCGTCCGGGTCGTCTGGCCCGGATGCCCGTTGCGGACGACGATCCGCCGGAGGTCCTTCTGGTCGACGAGCGGCGTCACGGACGGATTCGTCTTGTACACAGCCTTGTTGTCGATGAAGCCGGCCGCGATCACTTCGATCCCCTTCCCGTCGACGAGCAGAAGGTCCGGCCGGACGGTGAAGTTCTGGGCCGCCCGGGCCATGATGGTCGGGGCGACCTTGGGGTTGGCGATGTCGACGAAGACGCGGTAGACGTCCCCGCCGATCCTCTCGACCCCGGTCTCGCCCATGCGGACGAGCGGCATCTCGTCGGCCTGGTAGAGGGAGAAGGCCATGTTCCGGTGGCAGAGCTCTTCGTTCATGAACCGCGGCGGGACACGGCCCTGGAACTTCTTCCAAACGCCGCCCATCTCGACCTTGCCGAACTGGGGGTGGTCGTAGGGCTTCCACTCGACGAACTGGTCCCCGAACTCGAGGTGCCGGTCGAAGAAGTAACGGGACTGGGCCGGGGCGATGGGGCTCGACGGATCCGCCTGCTGCTCCCGGAGCGCCGGGCTGGTGAAGTACTGGTCGTTGCTCCAGAGTTCGTTGGAGAACGAGGGGATGCCCAGCCCGTCGTTGGTGTAGTCGATGAAGCCGCCGTGCACGGTGTAGAGGCCGCTCCAGAGGACGATGTAGCGGTAGAACGGCAGGATGCGCTCGCCGTTGCGGCCGAGCTCGTCGTAGAAGCGGACGTCCGTCATCGGGTACTCGCCGACCGCTTCGGCGCCCGGCCCGCGGAGGATCATGCCGCCGCTGTTGTGGTAGGACTGGACGCCGGCGATGTTGGGGTGGGCCTTCAGGAAATCGCCGACCGCCTTGGCCTCGGGGAGCTGGAAGGGATAGTCCATGGCCCCGCTCTGGACGTAGCCCGGCTGCCAGTCGCTCGGCCAGTTCCGGTTAGGATCGTAGCTGCCGGGCCCGTCCTCGTTGGCCAGGCCGTCGCCGTCGTTGTCGACGCCTTCCTGCCCGAGCAGGATGTAATCGCCCGTCTCGCCGTAGGGCACGGGCTCGAGGGTGTCCGGGTTCGCCCGGCTGATCCGGTAGTTGCCCTGCCCGGGCACGTACTTGCGGATCTGCTCGACGATGCCGTTGCCGTTGACGTCCTCGGGCGGATCCTCGTCGAAGACGCCGTCGTTGTCGTCGTCGACCGGAACGTGGCCCGACCGGGCGTTGCCGCCGGGGCCCTCCATGAAGTACTGCCGCCCGTCGGGGTTGACCGTGGGGATGATGTAGAAGACGCGCTCGTCGACGAGGCGGGTGACGTCGTCGATGCGGCCGTAGTTCTCCATGAGATACCAGATCGTGTAGAGGCAGACCTCGCCGCCCTGGATCTCGTTGCCGTGGATGTTGGCCTCGATGTACATGCCGGCCTTGCCCGGCTCGGGCCCCGTCGCCGGGTTGTTGACCGTCATGAGCATGAGGTCGCGGCCGTCGTGGCTCTTGCCGATCGACTCGAGCTTGAGGAACTTGGGATAGGCGTCGCGGAGCTTCTTCATGTCGGCGTAGAGCTCATCGACGTCGTGCCAGCGGTTGAAGTCGATCTTGACCCTGAAGGCGGGATCGGAGGCCTTCTGGGCCGGCGACGGCGGCGCCAGGGCCAGGACCGCCGCGCAGGCCAGGAAGAAGAACAGGATCTTACGGATTCTCATCTTCGTGCTCCTCTCACTTCAGGGTGACCCGGGCCGTCGCCGACCCGCCCTTTTCCGACTGCACCAGGAGCTCCACGGCCTCGCCGGCCCGGCCCTTGATGAGCCACTCGTACTTGGCCCGGCCGCCCGAGCCGGCCAGGACCGGAAGGAAATTCGTCTTGGCGCTGCCCGAGAGCACGTCGCCGGGTTCGACGCCGAGCCGGACCAGGGTCGGCTTGACCGACCGGGCCGTCTGGCCCTGGGCCAGGGAAGTCGGCCAGAAGCCGGCGTTCTCGACCTCGGCCTTGAGACGGAAGAGCCCGCCGCCGTGGGCGACCGCCTCGAACGAGGCCACCTTCACCCGCGGGAAGAGCGACAGGAGGTGCAGGGCGAACTTGGCGTGGGAGGCGCCGAGCTCGGCCAGCTTGGCCGCGGGAGGATTGGTGGTGGCGTAGGGCTTGAAACCGCCGACCTCGACCTCGCCGAACTCGGGGTGCTTCGCCTTCGTCCATTTGACGAAGCCGTCGATCTTTTCGGCGTCCAGCCACTTGAGGAACTGTCTGTCGATGCCGGGCGTCGCGGTGGACGCCGCGGCCCCGGCCGGGGCTTGCCCGAAGGCGCCCGGGCCCCCGCCCGGTCCTATCGGCATCATCGTCAC
>JBGSUG010000035.1:0-8037 GCA_041736225.1 Candidatus Aminicenantales bacterium
GAAGGCCAGCGCCGCTACATCGAGTCGCTCTCCTCCTACGCCCGCCAGTTCCTCGAACGGATGGACAAGCCCGACGCCGAGGCGATCGAGGGCATCCCGCCGGCGATCGCCATCCAGCAGAAGGGCGCGGCCAAGAACCCGCGTTCGACGGTGGCCACGGTCACCGAGATCTTCGATTTCCTCCGGGTCCTGTTCGCCCGGATCGGCACCGTCCACTGCCTCCAGTGCGGCCTCCCCCTCCGCCGCGACACGGTCGACGGCATGGTCGCGGACCTCTCCGGAGAACCCGCGGGGACGCACGCCTTCGTCACCTTCTCCTGGCCGGGGGAGAAAAGCCCGGCCTCGCTCAAGAAGGACGGTTTCACCCGGGCCGTCGCCGGCGGGGCGGTCGTCGACCTGGACGCCGCCGCGAAGTCCGGCGGACCGGTCGACGTCCTCATCGACCGCATCACCCTCGGCGTCGACGAGCGGGAGCGCCTGGCCGACTCGCTCGAGATGGGCCTCAAAAGAGGGGAAGGCCGGGTGCTCGTCCGGACCGAAGCGGGCCGCGAGTACCGGTTCTCCGAGAAGCTCGAATGCAAGGCCTGCCGGCTCCCGGCCGAGGACCCTTATCCCAATCTCTTTTCCTTCAACCTGCCCCACGGCGCCTGCCCCGAGTGCCACGGCTTCGGGGACCTGGCCGTCGTCGACGAGGACAAGGTCATTCCCGACAGGGGCAAAAGCCTGGAACAAGGAGCGGTCGAGCCCTGGACGAAGCCGCTGTCTAAGGGCATGCAGAAGGAACTGCTGTCCGAAGCCCGCCGGCGGAAGGTCCCAACCAACGTCCCCTTCCGCGACCTCCGGCCGGAGCATCAGCGCTTTGTGCTCGAAGGCAGCGACGGGTACTACGGCGTCAAGGGCTTCTTCGACTGGCTGCAGGCCAAGAAGTACAAGGTCCAGGTCCGGGTCCTCCTCAGCCGCTACCGGAAATACATCGCCTGCCCGGCCTGCGGCAAAACCCGGCTAAACCCCCGGGCCCTGAGCGTCCGGGTCAAGGGCCTCAACATCGGCGAGATCGTCCGCATGACCGTCGGCGAGGCCTCCGCCTTCTTCGCCTCGCTCGATCTCGGGCCCTTCGATCGCCAGGTGGCCGATAAGCTCGTCCAGGAGATCCGCGGCCGCCTGCGCTTCCTCATGGAGGTCGGCCTCGACTACATCGCCCTCGACCGCATGACCTTCACCCTGAGCGGCGGCGAGGCCCAGCGCATCAGCCTGGCCGCGGCGCTCAGCGCCTCGCTCGTCGGCACGCTCTTCGTGCTCGACGAGCCGTCGATCGGCCTCCACCCGCGCGATAACCATCGCCTCATCCGCATCCTGCGCTCGCTGCGCGACATCGGCAACACGGTCGTCGTTGTCGAGCACGACCCCGACATCGTTCGGGCCGCCGAGTACCTCGTCGACATGGGCCCGCGGGCCGGCGAGGCCGGCGGCGAGGTCGTCTTCGCGGGCCCCTGGGCGGCCTTCCTCCGGAGCCGCGATTCGCTGACGTCCCAGTACATCCGGGGCGAGAAGGAGATCGCGCCGCCGGCCGCCCGCCGGCCCTCGCACACTTTCCTCGAGATCCGGGACGCCCACGAACACAATCTCAAGCACATCGACGTCCGCATCCCCCTCGGCGTCTTCACCTGCGTCACGGGCGTGTCCGGCTCGGGCAAGAGCACGCTCGTCTACGACGTCCTCTACAAGGGTTTGGAGGGAACCGCGGACGACGGCTTCGGCGAGATCCGCGGCAAGGACAAGATCGCCAAGGTCATCATGGTCGACCAGTCGCCGCTGAGCGCGTCGCCGCGCTCCATCCCCGCCACCTATACCAAGGCCATGGACGGCATCCGCGAGCTCTTCAGCGCCACCCGCGAGGCCAAGCTCATGGGTTTCCGGCCCGGCTATTTCTCGTTCAACACGGCGGGCGGACGCTGCGAGGAATGCAAGGGCGCCGGCGTCCAGGTCGTCGAGATGCAGTTCCTCTCCGACGTCAGCCTCGTCTGCGACGCGTGCAAGGGCAAGCGGTTCAAGAAGGAGATCCTCGACGTCCGCTGGAACGGCCGGACGATCGACGACGTCCTCGCCCTGAGCGTCACGGAGGCGTGCCTCTTCTTCGCCGGGCGGCCCGAGATCACGAAGAAGCTCTATCCCCTCATCGAGGTCGGCCTCGGCTACCTCAAGCTCGGCCAGCCGACGACGACCCTGTCCGGCGGCGAGCTCCAGCGGATCAAACTCGCCTATCACCTCGTCCACGAAAAGGGCCGGAAGATCCTCTACCTCTTCGACGAGCCGACGATCGGGCTGCACCCGAACGACGTCGCCGTCCTGCTGCGGTCCTTCCAGAAGCTCGTCGCCGAGGGCCACACCGTCGTCGTCATCGAGCACAACCTGGACGTCGTCAAGAGCGCCGACCACATCATCGACCTCGGACCCGAAGGCGGGGAGGCCGGGGGCCGGGTCGTCGCCCAGGGGACGCCCGAAAAGGTGGCCCGGAGCCGCGGGTCCATCACGGCCAAGTACCTGAAGGAAGCGCTCGGGCGAACGGACGGCGAACAGAGGGTCGTCCGACGGGAGAAAAAAAGCGGGCTTAAAGGACGAACGGCCGCCAAGCCCAGCGAGTGATGTTGATGCCGCCCCGGCATTGCCGGAGCGCTTTCTTGAGCTCGTACTGGCAGACGGCCGAGGCGTGGTCGCACGGCCCTCCCGTAAGCAGCTTTTCGAGGTGAGCCGTGGCCCGCTGATCCCCCAATTGACCGAGAGCCCAGACCGCTCGGTTCCTGTCCTTGAGCGGAATATCGCCGGCGTTCATCATGGCGATCAGCGCGTCCGTATCGTCCCCGGAATAATTGTCATGAGCCCTCTCGAGAACGTCGTCGACGCCGGCACCGATGGCCACGCATATGACCCCAAAAGCCAGAAAAAGAATGCCGGCCCCCACCGCGCAGCCCACGATCAGGGCTGATCTCAGGGACCGCGATCTTCCGTTCATCGGTCCTCTCCTTCTCCCAAATAAAGGTATCACAAAGCGCGTTGGGACTTCAAGGCCGTGAACCGCAACCGCCGAAGGAGGCAACAGCGTCCATTTAATGGACGAGCTGGAATAGTAAAGCGCGACAACATGACCATTAATAGAACACATATAGAGTATTGCCATATAATATATTTATTATGTTTATGTTAAATTGTTTTTATATCTATTTAATGTCCTATTTATGTACTTTTTTATATTAGCCTTATCTTCTCCATAATTGTTACATATTATTCTTTATAATGTGTTTATAAAAATTATCCGCTATTGGCACCCTTCTTGCCATTAATTTGGCCGTGAACAAAGGAACAGGAGCGGTGCCAATGAAAGCCAAGGTCTTCCTCGCCATCCTGGCAGTGTGCGTCTTCGCCGCAGGGACCCTGCCGGCTTCCGAGGCCGTCTGGGAAGTCATCGTCCCGACCGGGCTCGAACCCTCGACGGCCGTCCTCCCCGATCCGCTGACCGAACCGGGCGTCGTCGCATATGTCCTCGAAGTGGCCGCTCCCGCCCCGGCGCTGAACGTGCCCTTGCGCCTTCCGGTCTACAGGCCGGCCGTCCGGTCCGGCAAGGCCATCTTCGACGCCAACCTGGTCCTCATGGTCGGGCTCAACATCGCCGATTACATCTCGACCCGGGAAGCCCTGAAGTACCCCGGCCTCTACGAAACGAACCCCCTGATGAAGCCGTTCGTCAAGAGCCCGGCCGCCTTCGCCGCCATCAAGCTCGGGACGACGGCCCTGTCCTATTGGAGCATGAAGTCCCTCTTCAAGAGGAACAGGACCATGGCCTGGATCATGACCACGGCCAGCAACGCCCTGCTCTCCTACGTCGTGGCCAACAACTACAGGCTCATCCAGGGCGCGCGCGCCCGGTGATCCCGGTCCCGTCATGAACGTCTATCTCCAGCGCTATTTGGGACTCGACGAATCCCGCGTGTTCGCCAGACCCGCCGGATTCCCGACCCTGAAGGCCCTGGAGAAGGATTACATCGGCTTCCTGCTCGAGGTCACCGACTACAACCGGGCCGAGGTCTCGCGCATCCTGGCCATCTCCCGCTCGACCCTGTACCACAAGATCCGCCGCTACCGGCTGGGAGCCGAGGAGCCGGACGCCCATTTTTCCTGACCCACCCGGCCTGTGCGGCCTCTCAGAGCCATTTCTTCCGGCGGAAGAAGTGCAGCATGCCGGCCACCGAGGCCAGGATCACCGCCCAGACGATGGGGTACGACCAGCGCCACCGGAGCTCGGGCATGTACTTGAAATTCATCCCGTAGACGCCGACGAGGAAGGTGATGGGGATGAAGATCGTCGAGATGATGGTCAGGACCTTCATGATCTCGTTCATGCGGTTGGAGGTGCTCGAGAGGTAGGTCTCGAGCATGCTCGTCAGGATCTCCCGGTCGGACTCGACCGTGTCGATGACCTGGACGACGTGGTCGTAGAGGTCCCTCAGGAAGACGTCGGTCGTGCTCTTGATGAGGGGCGTATCCAGACGCTCGAGCCCGCTGACGACCTCCCGGAGAGGCCAGACCGACTTGCGCAGTTCGATCATCTCCCGCTTGAGGGCGTGGATATCCTGCAGCATCTCGCGTCCGGGCTCCGCAACGAGGCTCTCCTCGAGTCCATCGATCTTCTCGCCGAACTTCTCCAGGACGAAGAAATAGTTGTCGACGACCGCGTCGATCAGGGAGTAGGCCAGGTAGTCGGGGCCGAGCTTGCGGATGCGACCCTTGCCGGCGCGGATCCGCTCGCGCACGGGGCCGAGACAGTCGCCGGGCGTCTCCTGGAACGACAGGACGAAGTTGGGGCCGAGGATGAGGCTGAGCTGGTCGGCCGTCAGGCCCGTCCCGTCCCTTTCGCACTCGATCATCCGCAGGACGACGAAGATGGCACCGCCCAGGTCCTCGACCTTGGGCCGCTGGCTCGTCGTCATGATGTCTTCGAGGACGAGCGGATGGATGTCGAACTTCGCCCCGAGCCTCTCCATGACGGCGGCGTCCTGGACGCCGTCGATGTTGATCCAGGTCACGGTCGCGGTGTCTTTGAAAGGGAAGCACTCCTCGACCGAGGCGACCTCTTTCTCGAGGTAGCGGGACTCGTCGTAGTCGATGACCGTGATGCGCGACCGCCCGGGCTTTTTCTCCCCGACGTGGACCAGGGTCCCCGGCTCGAGCCCCGCCTTGTCCGATCGCTTGGTGTAATCGCCGTCCATGTCGGCCTCCTCGCGCGTTTCCCTCAGGATAATCCAATCCGGCCCGGTTTTCCAGGGACCCGGTCCGGGGTCAGGCGCCGGCGAGCGCTTCTATCTTGCGGACGTAGGCGTCGATGTCGAACTTCCGCTTCAGCCCGGCGGCGTTCATGTACCGGACCGTCCCGAATACGGGGCGCCGGCCCCACGGCCGGTCGTGCTTGCCGAACGTCCAGGCTATCCCCGCGAACGCGTTGGGGTCCCGGCCGTCGAGCTCGTAGGCGTTGTTCAGCGCCAGCGCCGCGCGGAAAGCCCCGCGGGGCGAATCCGACCACTCGAGGATCTTCTTGCCCCAGTACATGCGCATGTAGCCGTGCATCTTGCCCGTCAGGACCATCTCCTTCTGGGCCGCGTTCCAATAGGGGTCGTGGGTTTCCGCAGCGGCGAGCTCGCGGCGCGAATAGAGATAGGGACGGGGGTCCCGGGCGTGCTCGAGGAGCGTCGAGCGGCACCATGCGGGCAGGCCTTCGAAGCGGTCGTAGGCGCGGTTGTAGCGGACGTAATTGAAGCTGAGCTCGCGCCGGACGATGAGCTCCTCGAGGAAAGGGGCCTGTCCGTAGGCCGGCCCCTTCTTCACGGCCAGGGCCACGGCGAGGGGCGAGATCTGGCCGAAGTGGAGGTAGGGGCTCAATCCGGAGACGCCGTCTAGGGACGGATCGTTCCGGTCCTCGGCGTAGGCGGCGAGCTTCTTCGCGACGAAGGCGCGCAGCCTCTTTGCCGCCTCGGACGGGCCGCCGCGGTAGAAGGGCGACCTCCCGATCGACCGGTCGATCGCCAGGCGCGCCAGGACCGCTTCGGTGTCCCCGATGTCCAGGCTCTCGACGTCCGGTTCGACCGGCGCGACGCGCAGGGGCGTCTCCCTGAGGGGCACGAGGAACTCCGCCAGATGGCGGTAGATCTTGGGCCGCAGCGTGGCCGCGGCGTACTCTTCCTTGGGCGAGGTGGTTTCGACCGGAACGACGACGTTGGTCGCCACTTCGACGAGAGGGCAGGCGAGCGCGGCCGCGGCAGCGCGCCGCCAGGCCCGCTCGATCCGGACGTAGCCGTCGTCGACGACGACCATGGCCGCGTCGCGGCCGAGCGCGGCGGCCTCCACCGCGGGATCGCCTTTCCGGACGACCATGGGGATGCCCCGCCGGCGAAGCGCTTCTCGCGTCTCCTTCAGGCCTTCGAGCATGAACGCGTAGGGACGCTCGTTCGCCTCGGGATAGGAGTCGGTCAGGGTAAACAGGACGAGGAGGGGCTTCCGCAGCTCGTTGGCGGCGCGGACGGCATATTCCAGGGCGTGGTTCGTTTCCGCCCGTTGGGCCGCCTGCATCCAGTAGACGACGAAGGCGCGCGCCGCGGTCTTCCGGGAGTTGAGCGGGCGAACCCTCTCGGTCCGGATCGCGTCGCTGGCCATGGTCGTGTCCGGCCGCCGCGGCCGGGGGATAGGAACGCGACCCTACTTGAGCCGCGCGCCGACGGCGGCCCAGTCGACGTTCTTGAAGAAGGCCTCGATGTAGTCGGCCCGTTTGAGGCCGTAGTCGATCATGAAGGCGTGCTCGAAGACGTCCAGGACCAGCAGCGGCGTGCACCCGGCCGGGTGGCTGACGTCGTGTTCGTTGACCCAGAAGTTCATCAGCCGGCCGTTGGTCGCGTCCTCGTACAGGACGACCCAGCCGATGCCGCGCATGGCGCCCGTCGCCCGGAAGTCCTTCTCCCACGACTCGACGTCGCCGTACTGCTCGGCGAGCCGGCGGCCGAGCGGGCCGGCCGCATCGAGGGCCGCTTTGCCGCCGAGGTTCTCGAAATAGAGCTCGTGCAGGCGCATGCCGTTGAACTCCCAGCCGAGCCGGCGCTTGAGCTCCGCGTACTCGGGGGTCGCGGTCTTGCCGTCCTTGGCCATGAGGCCGAGGATGTCGAGGACCTTGTTGGTGTTGGTGACGTAGCCCTGGTAGAGCGTGAAGTGGTTCTTCAGCAGGGTTTCGCCGAACCCGGGCATGCCGATGAGCTTGGAGTAGTCTTTCGCCGTATAATTCATGGTCCGTCCCTCCTTTTGAACTTCGGACGCCCGCGCCGCCGCCGGAAGACCGCGGACGGCCGCCCAGGCGGCGCCGCCGAAACCCGCGACCTTGATGAAATCCCTGCGACGAAGCACGGTCAGTCCCTTTTTCCTTTAAATCCTATCAAATAAATAGGATTTGTTCAAGCCTTCTCGCCGCCGTCCTTGGCGCCGTCCTTGGCGCCGTCCTTGGCGCCGATGAGGCCGATCTTCGTCCGGATCTGTTCGTCGAGCTGCGCCGCGAGCGACTTGTTCTCCTTGAACAGCTTCTTGACGTTCTCCCGGCCCTGGCCGAGCCGCTCGCCGTTGTAGGAGTACCAGGTCCCGGTCTTCTCGAGGAGGCCGAGGTCGAAGCCGACGTCGACCAGGTCCCCCTCCCGGGAGATGCCCTCACCGAAGATGATGTCGAACTGGGCCTCGCGGAAGGGCGGGGCCATCTTGTTCTTGACGATCTTGACCTTGGCCCGGTTGCCGACGACGCTCTCGCCGTCCTTGATCACCGACAGCCGCCTCACGTCGATCCGCAGGGAGGCGTAGAACTTCAGGGCCCGGCCACCCGTCGTCGTCTCGGGGTTGCCGATGAAGATGCCGATCTTCTCCCGGATCTGGTTGATGAAGATGAAGCAGGTCTTCGACCGGGCGACGATGGCCGTCAGCTTGCGCAGGGCCTGGGACATCAGCCGGGCCTGGAGGCCC
>JBGSUG010000037.1:0-10176 GCA_041736225.1 Candidatus Aminicenantales bacterium
GCCGGGCCGCGCTCGTCCGCGAGGTCGGCGGCATCGCCCGCATGGCCACTCTGATCAAGCGGGCCCGGATGCGCGACCCGAACGTCCTGGCCCTCCACGCCGGCGACGTCTTCGTCGGCAGCTTCGAGTTCAACAAGTACCTGGGTTACCCCGAGCTGAAGATCATGGAGAACCTCTACGACGCGATGTCGCTCGGCAACCACGAGTTCGACCTGGGTATGGACGTCCTGGCCGGGGTGGTCAGCGGGCAGCTGGGCGGGTACGGCCCCGTGACCCTGCCGCTTCTCAACGCCAACTTCGACCTCTCCGGCCACGCCCTCGAGAGCATGATCCAGAAGTCGATCGTCAAGGAGATCGACGGCGTCAAGATCGGGATCTTCGGCCTGCTCAACGAGGACGCGGTCAATTTTTCCGCCGAAGTCATCGCCCGGTTCTCAGGAGACGCCAACGGGGTCGCCGGCCTGCAGGCGGGCGCCTTGAGGCAGGCCGGGTGCGACATCGTCATCTGCCTGTCCCACATGGGCACTCTGGGCGACATCATGGGCCTGACCCAGGTCCCTGGCATCGACATCATCGTCGGCGGCCACAGCCATGATCTGTTCGACGATGCGATCGTCAGTAACGGGAAGATCATCGTCCAGGCCGGGAGCCACGGCCAGTGGCTGGGCGAGCTCAAAGTGGACTTCCAGGCCGGACAGGGCGTCACCTTTCGCGACTGGAGCGTCTGGCCGGTCGACAGCCGCATCAAGCCCGATCCCTACATCCAGGCCCAGCTGAACCGGCTCCGCGAAGGCGTGGTCCGTGATCCGCGCTTCGGCCCGGTCTACTCCCGCATCGTGGCCCTGGTCGGCCGGGACATCGGCCACGATTGGCCGGAGACGGGCCCCTACCGCGACGCGCCGCTCGGCAACCTGGTCGCGGATTCGATCAAGAGCGCCCTCGTAAACGCCGGCTACCGGGTCGATTGCGTCCTCGACGCGATGGGCTATACCGAGTTCGGCATCCCGGCGGGCAAGGTCGTTGGTAACGACGTCATGCGCGCCGTCCCCTACGGCTACGATACCGAGTCCGGTCTCGGCTTCAAGCTGGTCGTCGCGCCCCTACCGGGCTGGCTCATCCTCGGCGGCCTCGAATTCACGGTCGCCTACGTCCCGTACTCCCAGGCCGTCTGTGCCCAGGTGTCCGGGTTGACCTTCGCCTACGATTCGCGGCTGCCGGCCAAGGACGATCTCTCGGGGCTCAGCCGGGTCGACCCGATGTCGGTCAAGATCAACGGCGAGTACGTGGCCCTCAATCAGGGCAAGTACTACATGGTGGGGATGACAGAGCAGGTCTTCAACTTCCTGAACGGCCTGACCGGCGGGGAGCTGCAAAAGTACGACACCGGTATCCTCGAGTACAACGCCGTCCGGGACTACATGAAGTCGCTGCGCTTCGTCAACTACGTCTCGGAAGGGCGGATCATCGACAAGGCGGGCCTGCCGGCCGCAACGGCGGTCCCGGCCATCAGGCGTAAATAGAGATCGCGGCCCGCAAGACAGCCGGCTGGCGGCGGGGAGAACGACCCTCGAAGGGGGTAGAGGGGTTCTCCCTCCGCCCGCCTTGCGGGTTTTCGTCTTTCCTCGGGGGCGCGGCCAAGCCGCCTATTCGGCGCCGAACGGCCGGTCGATCGACTCGGCTTCCAGTCCTCCGAGGTGCCTGGCGCCCGACTCCGTGACGACCAAGCAGTCCTCGATCCGGATGCCGAACTCGCCGTAGATGTAGATGCCGGGCTCGTTGCTGAAGGTCATGCCCGGAACGATCTTGAGCGTATTCCCCTTGACGAGATAGGGGGACTCGTGACCCTCCATGCCGATGCCGTGACCGAGGCGGTGGGCGAAGTACTTGTAGCCCGGCCCGAATCCGGCGTCCTCGACGACTTTGCGGGCCGCCCGGTCGACCGACTCGCAGGTCGCGCCGGGCTTGGCCGCGGCGAGGGCCGCCTTTTGGGCTTTCCGGACGATGTCCCAGACCTTCTTCTGCTTGTCCGTAGGCTTGCCGAAGACGACCGTCCGGGTGACGTCGGAGCGGTAGCCCTCGATCGAGCAGCCGCCGTCGACGAGGACGGCATCGCCGGATTGGAGATTGCGGGCGACCTGGGAGCCGTGGGGGAAGGCCGTGTTCGGGCCGAACTGCGGCCCGCCGCCGCCCTGCGAGCCGAGCTTCTGCGTCGCCCCGGCGATGGCCGTGGCCAGATCGCGCGTCGTCATGCCCTCGCGGAGCGTCTTGAAGCCCTCGCGGTAGGCGAGCTTCGTGATCTTGTTGGCCAGGTCCATGTAGGCGATCTCCTTGGCCGTTTTGACGCCCCGGCAGCCCTCGGTGACGGGCGCGCCGTCGACGATCTCGATCCCCGCGAGCGTCCGCCGCAGGCCGTGGATCTCGAAGGCCCGCAGGTCCGGGGCCGTGCCGAGCTTCCCGGTCGAGGCGCCGAGGTCCTTCATGACGCCGCCGATGAGGGCGTAGGGGCTCTCGTGCTCGTCCCAGGTCCTGATCTCCTGGCCGGCCGGGACGAGCTCCTTGGCTCGTTCCACCTCGAAGGACGGACAGATCCAGACCGGGTCCCGCTTCCGGCTCAGGAGGACGCCGAAGACGCGCTCGCTCAGCCACCAGCCGACTTTGGTGAGATAGAGGAGGTTCGTTCCGCCGCCGACGAACAGGGCGTCGAGTCCCTGCTCGGCGAGCAGGCGCCGGGCTTTTTCGCGGCGCGCCGTGAAATCCTCCGGTGTCAGCGGTGTGACGCCCGCGGCGATGTTCTTGAGCTCCTGGGCTGGCCCGGAAGCGGGCGCGGCGGAAGCGCGCGGATCGAGGCTCAGGGCGGCGAGGGATACAGTACCGGTCTTGATGAACGAACGGCGCGTCAGTGACATGTCGGCCTCCTTCGAAGAATGGAAAAATACCACATCCCCGCCGTCAGTAGAAGAGATTTTTCCGGGTTCGGGAGATGAACCTTTTTTTTGCCGGGGAAAACGCAGATAATAAGCGAACATGGGAACGCGTGAAGATCGGTTGAAAGGCAAGCTGAGCCTTCTGGCGCTCATAATGCTGCTCATCGCCGGGGGCGAGGCCTGCCGGAGCGACGAGAAGGCTCCCGCGGCCGACTCCGCCCCTTATGCGGCCGCCGTCGCCGCTCCGCTCTCGGTCGATCGGGCCCTTGACGACCGATTCGCCTTCATCGCCGGGCTGGCCACGAACTCTCCTCCTTATTCGGCGCTGGAAGTCGAGCCCGCCTGGCGGGATTATGCCAAGGCCGCCGACAAGGCCTGGGCGGAATTCGGCGCCGCCGTCCTCGAGCCCATGCGGACCTGGGCTGCCTCAGACCTCGCCCCGGCCCGGGAAAGGACGGAGACCCTGTTCTATCCCTTCGGCGGGCCCGATCTGGCCACGGCCCAGGCCCTTTTCCCGGAACAGCCGGTGACAGTCCTCCTCGGCCTCGAGCCGGTCGGCAACCTGCCCGAACTCGACCGGTCGACGCCCGCGGCCCGGACGGTCTTCTATACGGACATGGCAGCGCTCGTCCTTGACTTCCTGACGCGCGGGTATTTCATCACCAAGGAGATGGCCGACATCTATTCCCGGCGCGAGGTCGACGGCGCTCTGCCGGTCATCGGGTTTTTCTTGAAGAGGGGAGGGTACGCCGTGGCCGGCGTCCGGCGGTTGGCGCCCGCGGCCGATGGCACCTGGACGGAAACCCCCTATGAGCACTCAGCCGAGCGGCCTCACCGTCCCTACGGCATCCGGATCGAATATTTCAAACCGGGCGAATCGCTCCTGAGAACGGTCTGCTA
Source organism: Candidatus Aminicenantales bacterium (assembly GCA_041736225.1). Classification (GTDB taxonomy): domain Bacteria; phylum Acidobacteriota; class Aminicenantia; order Aminicenantales; family Saccharicenantaceae; genus RBG-16-66-30. Next base: position 3,825 of record JBGSUG010000037.1, read on the forward strand.
TTTTTCCTGCGATGTCGAAAACCGCGCGTTCACGCCGGGCTCGCCCCTGCACCGGTTCCTCGCCGGTCTCGATCGCCCGACGACTTTCATCAAGGCCGGCTCCTATCTCCTCCACTGGGACAACTTCTCGACGCTGCGAAGCCTCATCCTCGACCGGAGCCTCTATGTCCTCGAAGACGATACGGCCATCCCGTACCGTTTCTTCGTGAGGGTCGGCTGGGGCATCACGCTCTTCGGCCGGTACGCGACGCCGGTCAAGGATTTCTCCAATGTCGAACAGGCGGACCTGCGCGCCGCCTACGAAGACCCGGAGATGAAGGTCCGGCCCTTGCCGTTCCGCTTCGGCTACCGCTGGCGGTCGCAGGTCGACAACCTGCTTCTGGCGGAAAGGCCTCGCCGGCCTTATAAAGTACCCGTGATCAGGTAAGAGGGGATTAGTACTGTCCCTTTTCCTTCGTTCCCTTGGCTGACGAAGCCCAGCCGGGCTAACGGCTGTAACTAGTCCAAAGCAGAGGTTCCCCGAAGGGTTGCTGGATTTGGCCCGACACCTCGGCGGTGATGAACAGTTCGAAGGTGCGAAGCGGGGTTATAGTCACAAGCTTGCCGTTGAGGTTCTTGTCGACAATCAAGGCCCCCATATTCTGGGCGGGTTCGTACTTAGCGGCGCGCGTCCAGACAACATATTGGTTGGCTGGGGGCGTGAGTCTTTCGGGCTGAGCGAGATGCTTCACCGTCAGCGTGATTTGCGTATTGTTGTTTTTAGTGACTTTAAATTTCACATAGCCCGCTACCGAGGGTATCGTGGGGCTCGATGAGAGGCGGATGTCCTTCGCTCCCCCGATCCCCAACATGGAACAGCCCGACATCGCCAGGGTTATAGCGAGAACCGCCGAAAAAGAAAGAAAACAGAGAAATGTGTACCTATGCGCTTTTTTCATTTAATCCCTCACTTAACGATAATGATATCAATTATTTGATGAAATGTCAATCGTTGAAGCTGAGGAGAATATGATCCTGGTCCGAACTTTGCTTGCGTTGAAAGGTGGGGATCATGGCTGCGCTCAAGAAAAGACGGCAGCCCAATTCTATTATTTTGATTCTGTTTTCCTGACGATGAATCCCGAGGTCCCGACATATACGCGAAAACTTACGTCATCGCCTGATGACTGAAAAACGGCATTCCCATAGACCGTGCTGACCAGGGGGAGTCGAGGTCCATTTCTGTAAAGATACTTCCAGAGCGGATTATTCTCGTTCTCGACCAGGGAGTGGATCGTGCCCGGCTTCGTCATTTCGTCCGAGGTCCGGAGGTAGCGGCTTCTCAGCCGGGTCAAACGGTACCGCGTATGAACACCCAGGAAATTCAGCCAGTTGCTCCATTTCAGGATGTCCCCTTCGAGGACCCATTGGTCTCCGGCGACGTCGAATCGCTTCACCTTTGATGTCCCCCCCGGCTCGTCCTGGATAATGGTGATCGAACTCATCTCACCTTTTTCCGGGTGTGTGATGATGATCTCGGCCACCGGCTCCTCCAGAGTGAAGGCCCGATAGGCCCGGAAAAAGAACCCGGCAAAAAGTAGCATCCCAAAGACCGACGTCCAAAGGAAGATGAGAAGGAGGTTGCGGAGGCTCTCCAGAGGCTTAGGGAAGGAGCCGGGTTTTTTGCCGAGTTTTTTCGCTACGAACAGAATTCTCCGGTAAAGGAAGATCAGCAGAAGCCCCAACCCGATAAGGAGCCCGGCGGCTCCTGCCAGGATGAAGAAATCCGTGTTAATCAGATTGCGGAATATGAAAACCTCCTCTACGACCCCCCTAAGAGCCTATCACTCTGGAAAAACCCAGTCAACCAGCTCCGTCTAACGGCGCTCATGGCGAGGAGAAACGCAACTCGCTGAATTCTTGGGACAAAAGGGAGAAGGGGAGTTGGCTGGGAAGCAAGGATTCGAACCTTGATTGCATGATCCAGAGTCATGAGTCCTGCCGTTGGACGACTTCCCAGCAGGGAGGTCTATATTAAAGAAAACCGGGGAAGAATTCAAGTCAAATAGGGATTGTGGTAAGATTCCTGGGCCCATGAGCAAGCATGTCCGCAGCCTTGCGGCCGGCATCGTCCTGACGGTCGTCTTCCTCTATTTCTTCGGCCGCAGCGTCGCCTGGAAAGAGGTCCCCGCCCAGATCGTCGACGTCAGTATCCCCCTGTTCCTCCTGACCATCCCCCTGGCGGTATTCCACTTCGTCACCCGGGCCCTTCGCTGGCAGGTGCTCATCGCCCGGGAGAAGCCCGACGTCCGCTTCCGCAACCTGGTCTCGGCCAACGCCGTCGGCTTCACCGTCAACGCCGTCGTCCCCGGCCGCCTGGGCGAGCTGGTCCGGCCCCTGTACCTGGCCCGCAAGGAGGGCCTGCGGACGGGCTTCGCCATCGGCACGGTCGTCGTCGAGAGGATCTTCGACGCGATCACCAACTGCGTCCTTCTCGGGCTCTTCATGGTCGCCCGGCCGCTTTTTTCCTCCTCCTGGCCCATCGGCCGCGAAGCGGGGGAGAGCTTGGTCTACTGGGGGACCGGCGGGGCGGTCCTCGCCGCGGTCCTGATCACCCTGACCCTCCTCATCTACTTCTTCCGGGAGAAGGCCGAGCGCGTCTTCACGGTCCTCGTCAAACCCCTTCCGGCCAAGGCCGGCGCGGCCGTCCTCAGGGTCTTCCACGGCTTCATCGAGGGCCTGGAGTTCTTCCGGACCCCCTCCCAGCTCGGCCTCTACTTTGCTCTGTCCCTCATCGTCTGGCTGGGGATCACCCTCTTCTACTGGGTCTTCTTCCTGGCCTACCGCGTCGACGCGCCCTTCTTCATGATCTGGCCCTACGTCTTCCTGACCGCTATCGGCGCCTCCATCCCCACCCCGGGCATGGTCGGCGGATTCCACTACTTCAGCAAGCTCGGCATGACCCTCGTTTTGGGCATCGCCGCGAGCCGGGCCGCCGGCATGACCCTGGTCGTCCACGCCCTCCAGATCGCCGTGACATGCGCGGTGGGTTATGGTATATTGGCTCGCGAGGGTTTGACCCTCTTCCAGCTCAAGAGGATGGGAGAGAGCGAAAGACGATGAGGTGCCCGTTCTGCGGCTTTCTTGAGAGCAAGGTCATCGACTCCCGCGAGAGTAAAAAGGGGATCTCCATCCGCCGCCGACGGGAATGCCTGTCGTGCAAGCGCCGGTTCACGACCTACGAGAAGATCGAGGAGATCCCCTACATGGTCGTCAAGAAGGACGGCACCCGCCAGCCCTTCGACACCCAGAAGCTCCTGCGGGGGATGATGAAGGCCTGCGAGAAACGGCCTATCCAGATCAGCCAGCTCGAGGAGATCATCGAGGAGATCGAATCGCTCCTCCAGGAGAGACCGGACAAGGAGATCGCCGTTTCCGAGATCGGGCAGCTCGTCATGGACCGCCTCAAGGGCTTGGACATGGTCGCCTACGTGAGGTTCGCCTCGGTCTACCGGGAGTTCGGCGACGTCGCCGAGTTCCGCCGGGAGCTCGAGGACCTCATGAAGGAAAAATAACCTTCACACCGTCCGCCATGGTCCGCCGCATCAAGCCCGTTTCCCGCCCGCGCAAGGCCGAGACGCGCGTCCGGACCACGGCCCGGTCCCTCCGCCCGGTCGATCCGGGCCTGCCCGTCCCCGGCGAGGTCACCCTGCCGGCGGTCGACGTCTACGAGACGGCGACGGACTACATCGTCGAGATCGAGCTCCCGGGCGTCGAGGAGAAGGATGTCAAGGTGCTCCTCTTCTCGAGCCGCATCGAGGTCAGCGGCTTCAAGCGGGAGCTCGGGGCGCCGACCGGCTCGCGCTACACCCGGCTCGAACGGGAGTTCGGGACATTCCGCCGGGACGTCGTCGTGCCCGGGGCGGTCGACCCCGACCGGGCCTGCGCCGCCCTCGAGAACGGCGTCCTGACGGTCGTTTTGAGGAAACCCCCGCGCAAGCGGAGGGACGTGGACATCAAGACCCGCCGCGACGGCGGTTGAGATCGGAGATCTTTTCATGGCCAGCATCGACAACAAGAACGGCGAAGAGCTCGACGGGCTTCTGGAGGGCCAGAATCCCAAGCTCCAAGTCCCGGGGAAGCTTCCCATCCTGCTGCTCCGGGACGTCGTCATGTTCCCCTTCATGATCGCCCCGCTCTTCGTCGGGCGCGAGAAATCCAAGAACGCCATCGACGTCGCCCTGTCGACCAACCGGATGATCCTCCTCCTGACTCAGAAGGACATGGAGGTCGAGGACCCCAAGCGCGAGGACGTCTACGACGTCGGCACGGTCGCCCTGATCATGCGCATGCTCAAGCTCCCCGACGGCCGGGTGCGCATCCTGGCCCAGGGCCTCGTCCGGGCCCGGGTCCAGTCCTTCGAGGAGGACGGGGCCCACATCACGGCCGAGGTCGCGGTCATCGAGGAGCCCGACAAGCCCGAGAAGAGCCTCGAGAGCGAGGCCCTCATCCGCAACGTCCGCTCCGGGCTCGAGCGGGCCGCCTCGCTCGGCAAGAGCCTGCCGCCCGAGGTCCTCATCATCGCCTCGAACGTCGACGAGCCCGGCCGGCTGGCCGACCTGACCGCCTCGAACCTCGAGCTCAAGGTCGAAGAGGCCCAGAGCATCCTCGAGATCGCCGACCCGGCCCAGCGCCTGAAGAAGGTCTACGAGCTCCTGACCCGCGAGCTCGAGCTCCTCGACGTCCAGTCCAAGATCTCGACCGAGGCCAAGGGCGAGATGGACAAGCTCCAGAAGCAGTACTTCCTGCGCCAGCAGATGAAGGCCATCCAGAAGGAGCTCGGCGAGGGCACCGAGATCCAGGAGGAGATCCGGATCTACCAGGACAAGCTGCGCAAGATCCGCGTCTCCGACGAGGTCAAGGAGGAGCTCGAGAAGCAGATCAGCCGGCTGGCCCAGATGCACCCGGAGTCGGCCGAGACCTCCGTCGTCCGCAACTACCTCGACTGGATGTTCATGCTGCCGTGGAACAAGGCCACCGTGGACACGCTCGACCTGGTCAAGGCCAAGAAGATCCTCGACGACGACCACTACGGCCTGGGCAAGGTCAAGGAGCGCATCCTCGAGTACCTGGGCGTCCGAAAGCTGTCGAAGACGGCCAAAGGGCCTATCCTCTGCTTCGTCGGGCCGCCCGGCGTGGGCAAGACCTCGCTCGGCAAGTCGATCGCCCGGGCCCTCGGGCGCAAGTTCGTCCGCATCTCCCTCGGCGGCGTCCACGACGAGGCCGAGATCCGCGGCCACCGCCGGACCTACGTCGGGGCCATGCCCGGCCGCATCATCCAGGGCATCCGCCGCGCCGGCTCGGAGAACCCGGTCTTCATGATGGACGAGGTCGACAAGATCGGGGCCGATTTCCGGGGCGACCCGTCGTCGGCCCTGCTCGAGGTCCTCGACCCCGAGCAGAACAACCAGTTCCGCGACCACTACCTCGGCGTTCCCTACGACCTGTCGAAGGTCATGTTCATCACCACGGCCAACCTCCTCGACCCCATCCAGCCGGCTTTCCGCGACCGCATGGAGGTGCTGGAGCTGCCGGGCTACACCGAGGAGGAGAAGCTCCAGATCGCCGTCCGCCACCTCATCCCCAAGCAGATCGCCGAGAACGCCCTGACGCCCAAGCTCATCACCTTCACGGGGGGCGCGATCAAGAAGATCATCTCGCTCTACACGCGGGAGGCGGGAGTGCGCAACCTCGAGCGCGAGATCGCCTCGGTCTGCCGCAAGGTCGCCCGCAAGGCGGCCGAAGGGAAGAAGGGACTGACCACGGTCACGGCCCAGTCGATCGAGCGGCATCTCGGCCCGCCGAAGATCTTCAAAGACCAGCTCCTCAAGAAGGACCAGGTCGGCGTGGCCACCGGCGTCGCCTGGACGGCGGTCGGCGGCGAGATCATGTTCGTCGAGGCGACCAAGATGCCGGGCAAGGGCGCGCTGCAGCTGACCGGTTCGCTCGGCGACGTCATGAAGGAATCGGCGCAGGCCGCCCTGAGCTATGCCCGGGCCCACGCCGCCGAGTTCGGCATCGACTCGTCCATGTTCTCCAAGAACGACTTCCACGTCCATTTCCCCGAGGGCGCCATCCCCAAGGACGGGCCGTCGGCCGGCGTGACCATCGCCACCGCCTTCCTCTCCGTCTGCGCGAACATCAAGGTCAAGTGGGACGTGGCCATGACCGGCGAGATCACCCTGCGCGGCAACGTCCTGCCGATCGGCGGGGTCAAGGAGAAGGTCCTGGCCGCCCAGAGGGCCGGGGTCAGGAAGATGATCATGCCGGCGGCGAACAAGAAGGACCTCTACGACATCCCCAAGAAGGTCAT
>JBGSUG010000060.1:0-16881 GCA_041736225.1 Candidatus Aminicenantales bacterium
TCGCGCCGCTTCCCGGCGGCCGGGCCCGCGTCGACTTCGCCGAGCCCGTCTCCTCCGTCGCCCCCGGCCAGTCGGCCGTCTTCTACGACGGCGACACCGTCGTCGGCGGCGGGGTCATCGCCTCCGCCGAATAATCCGCGCTTCCCCCGCTCCCCGATCCGGGTTATAATCGGCGGGAACCGACATCCCCCAAGGAGGACTACCATGGCCGGATATTTGATCGCCTTCATCTTCGGCATCTTCATCATGGGCGCCCTGATCGCCCAAAGGGACAAGCTCGGGAGCGGCGGCTTCAACGCCTGGCTCCGGGCGAAAAAGGGCTTGGCCATCGTGGGCCTCCTGGCGGTCGTCGCCGTCGCCCTTCTCGTCCAGTCCCTGGTCACGGTCCAGGCCGGAACGGTCGGCGTGGTCAAGCGCCTCGGCGCCGTGCGCCAGGAGTTCAATCCCGGCCTGCACGTGATCGTCCCGTTCATCGACAAGGTCGTCATCTTCCCCACGCTCAAGAAGAACTACGAGGCCTCCGACAATCCTCAGTCGAGCGAGGCCGATTATCCGGACATCATCGTGTCCGCCCTGACCTCGGACGGCCAGCAGATCAAGGTCGGCCTGACCGCCCGGTTCATGATCCAGCCCGGCAAGGCCGCCTGGATCCTCCAGAACCTGGGCTCGGAGCGGGAGTACGTGGAGAAGGTCGTCAAGACGGAGATCCGCGGCTCGGGCCGGCGCGTGCCGACGCGGTTCGCGGCCTACGACCTCTACACCAAGAAGAGCTACGAGGCCCAGCAGTCGCTCTTCGACGAGATCGCGCCCAAGTTCGAGGCCAACGGGCTCATCCTCGACGAGATCGTCATCCGGAACATCACCTTCACGTCCGAATACGCCAAAACCCTCGAAGAGAAGCAGATCGCCCTGGAGAACATCACGACCGAGAAGAACAAGCTCGAGCAGGAGAAGATCCGCAAGGAGCAGAAGATCGTCGAGGCCGAAGGCGACGCCAAGAGCATCGAGATCCGCCAGACCGCGCTGACCAAGAACCCGACCATCATCCAGTGGGAGTTCGTCCAGAAGCTGGCCCCGAACATCCAGTGGGGCATCATGCCCGACAAGGTCATCCCCGTCATCGATTTCAAGAACATGACGGGCCCGCAGAAATAGCCGGACCGCCGGCCGGCCGCCGCTAGCGGCTGTAGAAGCCGATCATCCGGGCGATGGCCCCTTGGCAGACGGCGCAGAACTCGTTCTTCGGGTTGCCGATCATGATGCAGTAAACCTGCGACCGGTAGAGCCCCTTGGCGGCGTAGCCGGCCCCCTCGAAGACGCCGACCTTGTCGACGAGGGAGGCGTATTCCTTCCGGACGGCCTCCAGCTTGGCCGCCAGGGCGGCCTCGGCCGCCGCGGACCTGTCCTCGATCTTTTTCAATTCCCCGGCCGCCGCACCCCGCTTCTTGGCCGCCTCGACGGCCTTGGCCCGGGCGGCCCGCGTCTCCCGCAGCTCGGCCTGGAGCGCTTCCGTCCGGTCCTTGCCGTACTCGGTGGGGACCCCGATCCCGGGGGAGAGCAGGTCCTGCCACTTGACGTGGCCCGGGTCGAGCAGGGCGGTGATGTTGGGCTCGAGGGGCTCGATCCCCTTGGGGTAGAAATCGTTGTAGGAGACCTCGGACTGGTAGTACTCGTCGGCCAGCCCGCCGAAGGAGTGACCGAGCTCGTGGACGAAGACCTCGGGGCTGCGGGCGTGGTCGACCGTGGTCACGCAGTAGTCGAAGGCGATGGACCCGCCCCCGTAGCGCTTGCTGTCGACCAGGACGATGAGGGCGTCGTAGGGGACCTGGCCGGCGATCTCGTGCATCCGGTGGTCCTCCTCGATGAGCAGGTAGCGGTCGAGGTCGAAGGCGTTGAACGAGGCGTTGAGGGCGGTCTTGCGGTAGGCCCGCTGGCGCGGCTCGTCGACGCCTTTCTCCGGAGAGGACCGGAAGACGGCCCGGACGTTGAAGCGGTCCCTCAGGCCCTTGTAAGGCTCGATGCTGAAGAGGAACTCCGTCATCCGGCCGACGTCGGCCTTGAACTTGTCCCTGTCCCCGGCCGTGTAGCCCTCGGCCACGAAGACGAAGTCGACCTTGTCGTGGGGATCGCCCTTGACCTGCACCTCGAAGATCGCATCCCCCGACGCGGGCGTCTCCCTGACGATGCGGTAGTCGGCCGGGTCGATGATCCGGTCGAAGACCGGGTGGAGGAGGTTGCGCTTGTCGCGCTTCTCGACGACGAAGAGGACCGGTCGCTTGGGCAGGGGGATGCGGACGGACCGCTCGAAGACGCGGACGTCCCCCGCCAGGGCCGGGGACGTCGTCTTGTACTCGGCGTACATCGTATCGAAGCCGCGCTCGAAAACGAGCCGGTTGGAGGCGGCGTCGTAGACCTTCAGGACGTACCGGCCTTGGTCGAAAGGCGGGATGAGGCCCGTCCGGGATTCCGGCCAGATCCCTTCCTCGTAGATCTGGTGGACGGTCACCCGCTCGTCCTTGGCGTCACCGGACTGGAAGAGGTCGATCCGCAGGGCCTTGTCGAGGAAATATTCGTCGAACGCGGGCTGGGCCTGGGCGCCGGCCGGGGCGGCCGGGGCCGGAAGCGAAAGCGCCAGGAGCAACAGGGCGAGGGCGGTTCTTCTCATGCGGTCCTCCTTAGGTCTTCCTGGCCATTATAGGGCCCCGGCCGCCGCGGCACAACCCGTCCGGCGCTTGAGCCCGGCGAAGGTTTCCGCTATAATGGCGGCTCGACTGTCCGCAATCGGTACATCCGTTGGTCCCTCACCGGCACAACCCCGAACGATCCGACAGGCGTGAATTTTCGAAAGCGAGCTTTCCATGACGACCGACATCGCCCGCATGCGCAACATCGGCATCAGCGCCCACATCGACTCCGGCAAGACGACGCTGACGGAGCGGGTCCTCTTCTACTGCAAGAAGATCCACAAGATCCACGAGGTCAAGGGCAAGGACGGTGTCGGCGCGACCATGGACTCCATGGACCTCGAGCGCGAGCGGGGCATCACCATCGCCTCGGCCACGACCAACGTCGAGTGGGCCGACCACTCGGTCAACATCATCGACACGCCCGGCCACGTCGACTTCACCATCGAGGTCGAGCGGTCCCTGCGCGTCCTCGACTCCGCCATCCTCGTACTCTGCTCGGTCGGCGGCGTCCAGTCGCAGACGATCACGGTCGACCGCCAGCTGCGCCGCTACAACGTCCCGTTCATCGCCTTCGTCAACAAGCTCGACCGCGTCGGGGCCAACCCGATCAAGGTCCGCGACCAGATCGTCGAGAAGCTCGGCCGCAACGCCGTCCTCATGCAGATCCCGATCGGCCTCGAGAGCGCCCTCGAAGGCCTGGTCGACCTGGTCGCCATGAAAGCCCTGTACTTCGACGGGCCCGACGGCGAGACGATCCGGATCGGGGAGATCCCGGCCGGGCTGGCCGAAGAAGCCGCCCGCCGGCGCGAGGAGTTGCTCGACGCCGCGTCCATGCACTCCGACGAGCTCATGGAAGCCGTCCTCGAGGGGCGCCCGACCGAAGCGCTCATCCGTTCGGCCGTCCGCAAAGCCACGATCGCGCGCCGGCTCGTCCCCGTCTTCATGGGCTCGGCCTACCGGAACAAGGGCATCCAGCCCCTCCTCGACGCCGTCGTCGACTACCTCCCCAACCCCTCGGAGGTCGAGAACCGGGCCGTCGACCTCGACGGGGGCGGCGCGGAGCACGTCCTGACGTCCGATCCCGCGGCCAAGACCGTCGCCCTGGCCTTCAAGCTCGAGGACGGGCCCTACGGCCAGCTGACCTACATCCGCATCTACCAGGGCAGCCTCCGCAAGGGGGACGAGCTCGTCAACTCCCGCTCGGGCCAGAAGATCAAGGTCGGCCGTCTCGTCCGGATGCACGCCGACGCGATGTCCGAGATCTCGGAGGCCGGGCCCGGCGACATCGTCGCCCTGTTCGGGGTCGAGTGCGCCTCGGGCGACACGTTCTGCCATCCCGGCCTGAACATGGCCATGACGGCCATCTACGTCCCCGAGCCGGTCATCTCCCTGGCCATCGAGCCCGTGGACAAGAACGCGGCCGACCGGATGGCCAAGGCCCTCAACCGGTTCACCAAAGAGGACCCGACCTTCCGGACCCACGTCGACGCCGAGTCCAACCAGACCATTATCCAGGGCATGGGCGAGCTCCACCTCGACGTCTACGTCGAACGCATGAAGCGCGAGTACCGGGCCGAGGTCAAGACGGGCATGCCCCAGGTCGCCTACCGCGAGGCTATCAGCCAGGCCGTCGAATTCGACTACACCCACAAGAAGCAGACCGGCGGTTCCGGCCAGTACGCCCGGGTCATCGGCCGGTTCGAGCCCCTGGCCAAGGGCGCCTACGAGTTCTCGAACGAGGTCAAGGGCGGCCGCATCCCCCGGGAGTTCATCCCCTCCTGCGACAAGGGCTTCCGGGCGGTCATGCGGAAGGGCCCGCTCATCGGCTTCCCCGTCGTCGGCATCCGCGCCGTCGTCAACGACGGCCAGTACCACGCCGTCGACTCGTCGGACATCGCCTTCCAGACGGCCGCCCAAGGCGCCTTCCGGCAGGTCTACATGAAGGCCAAGCCGCAGATCCTCGAGCCCGTCATGAAGGTCTCGGTCGAGGGGCCGACGGAATTCGCCGGCAACGTCTTCGCCACCATCAGCCAGCGGCGGGGGACGATCGTCAGCTCGGTCGAGGACGGCCAGTTCTCGCGGGTCGACGCCGAGGTGCCGCTGGCCGAGATGTTCGGCTACTCGACCGTCCTGCGCTCGCTGACCCAGGGCAAGGCCGAGTTCACCATGGAATTCCTGAAGTACGGGCGGGTGCCGCCCCACGTCGCCGAGATGCTGACGGAACAGCACCTCGAGAAACAGCGCAAAGAATCCCAGAGATAACGGAGAGGACGATCATGACGCTCACGGTCAAGGAAGAACTCATCAAGCGGAGTCCGCTCCGCATCCTCGAGAAGTCGATCTCAGGCGGTCTGGGCCGGGGCTCGATCGGCGTCCTGGCCAGCCGCAAGGGCGTCGGCAAGACGGCCTGCCTCGTCCACATCGCCGCGGACAAGCTGCTCCAGGGCAAGCACATCATCCACGTCTCCTACGCCAGCCGGGTCGACCACATCATCACCTGGTACGAGGACATCTTCAAGGAGATCGCCAAGAAGCCGAAGATGCGGGCGGCCCTGGACGGGTTCGACGAGCTCATCCGCCACCGGGTCATCATGAACTTCAAGCAGGACGGCACGAAGACCGAGCAGGTCCTGCGCAGCCTCGAGGCCATGATCGTCCATGCCAACTTCCGGGCCGAGACGGTCATCGTCGACGGGCTCGACTTCGCCCAGGCCGGGCCGGAGGATCTGGCCCAGTTCAAGGACTTCGCCGGGCGGCTCGGGCTCGAGCTCTGGTTCAGCGCCTCGCTCAAGGGCGAGGAGCCTCTCTTCGACGCATCGGGCATCCCCAACGAGCTCAGGGCCCACCTCGGCGTCATCGACGTCCTCATCTCGCTCCAGCATCACGGCGACCACGTCCACTTCAACCTGGTCCAGGACCACGGCCGGCTGGCCCCGAAGGACATGCGCCTGAAGCTCGACCCGACGACACTCCTCATCGCCAAGGACGTCCGGACCCGGGCCCGCTGACTGACTGTTTTTGACTCGCCCCGGCGCGTGTGCTATATCTGTCGTTCCGGCGCGCGTTTGCGCCGGTCCGCCATGACGCCCCTCGACGACCTCCGGATCTCGTTCCCCCCGGGGACCCGCCTGGCCGTCATCGACCGCGACGGCACGCTCCTCAAGGGGATGAACGCGGAGCGGATCTTCTACCTCCACCTCCTCGCCGGCGGTCACGTCGGCGGCCTGCGCATGGCCGGATTCCTCCTGTCGCTCGTTCGCGACACCTTCCGGATGGGCTTCCGCCCGGCCATCGGATCGAACTCCTACATCCTCAAGGACAGGACCCCGGAGGAGGTCGGTCAATGGGCCCGCGCGTTCGGCCGGGTCTTCCTGAAAAAGGCCGTCCCCGAGGACTTGCGGCAGAAGATCCTCAGCCTCAAAGAGCAGGGTCTCCGCATCGTGCTCCTTTCCGGCTCGCTCCAGCTCCTCGTCGACCAGCTCAAGGACCGGCTCGGAGCCGAGATCCTCATCGGGACCCGGCTCGAGATCGGCCCCGGCGGGAATCTCACGGGCCGGAAGACGGGCATCTTCCCCTACGGACCGATGAAGGTGGAGGCCCTGGCCCGGAGGATCGATCCGGAAGGGATCGACTGGAGCGGCTCGTGGGCCCTGGCCGACCGGCTGTCGGACCTGCCCATCCTCGAGCTCGTCGGTCACCCGGTCGCGGTCCACGCCGACCGCAAGCTGAGGCGCCTGGCCCGGCAGAGGGGCTGGGAGATCATCGGCAAGCGCTAAAGGCGGGCGCTCAGAAGAGGTAGCTCAGTCCGGCGAAGGTCCGCGTCTCGTTGCCGACGGCACGGACGTCCCCGATCCGGCCCCAGCGCCGGATGCCCTCGACGGCGGCAAAGGCCCGCAGCGGGGCCGAGGGCAGGCGCCATCCGGCTTTGAGCAGGAAGCGGGTCCGCGTATCGGCCGCGTTGACATTGTTCGTCAGTTCGGACTCGAACCTGTCACGGCCGTCCCAAGAACCGTACGCGTGGGCACTGGCCAGCCCGCGAACCCAGAAATTCCCCCAGTCGATGTCGACGCGTCCCGAGGCGCTGGCCCCGAGGGCGTAGTGATAGCCGAAGTAAGCCAGCGTCGTCTTCATGCCGTCGATGGCGTGGACGGCGGAGTAGGCGTTGAAGGCGTAGGCGTTCATCATGGCGAAGTCGGCGTAAGCGTCGGCGACCACCCGGACCTTGAGCTTGCGGCCGAACCGGGCCCAGTCGACGACCGGGCCGAAGAGATGCGTCACCGACATCTTGTCCCGGAAATCCGTGGGCGTCTCCGGCAGGGGGTCGATGTGGACCCGGACGCTCGTCGCGTCGTAGACGGCCGGCCTCTTGCGGACGTAGGAGAAGGCCGAGCCGAGACCGATCGACAGGGCGTACCCCCGGCCCAGCTCGTCGACGTCCTGCCGGTACCAGGCCAGGGGGACGACCCGCGCGTACATATCCACCTCCTCGGACAGGCCTCCCCTGAGGTGATCGTCCCCGGGGCGGCGCTCCCGGACGGCCACGTCGATGGAGAACTCGCTCAGCGAGATGTCCCGGAGGACCTTGCGGAGCGTCCCCGGCCGGCCGTACTCCGGAGTGCGGACGATCTCCGTCTCGAGCCCGATCCAGCCGGCGCCGAACGACGGCCGGCCGGTCTCGGAAGAATGCCGCCAGCCCGCCGAGAGAACGAAGCCGTGCCAGCCCGCGTCGGCATAGACCTTCGAGGCCGGGTTTTTCCGGTCGAGCCAGTGATTGAACTCGTTGACCGGGTTCATGAAGGCCAGGGCCCGGGGGAACAGGGACTTGCGGTGGTGGAAATAGTCCGACAGCTGGAACAACGATTCTCCGATGGACAACGCCCCGAAGGTCGTCATAAACATATCGTTGATGGAGATGACCTCCCGCCATTCCGAGATGTACTCGTAGACGAGCGACGAAACGAACGAGGCGAGGAGGGATTCCTTCCAGGTCAGGTAATTCGTCCGGGCCATCTGGTAATAGAGGGCCCCGGCGAGGACGTGGGTCCAGTTGGTGACATAGTTGTTCGAATCGAAGCGGATGGCCTCGGTCGTCAGGAAGCGACGGTACTGGTCTTCGCAGGTCAGCTCGTACTGCCAGTCCTCGATCCACCTGTGGTAATCGGCCCAATATCTGACCGTGGAATAGACCGCCATCACACCGAGCTCGAGATAGGCCCGCTTGATCCTTTTGGGCATGACCGCCGCCGAGGTCGACGGGGTCGCCGGCGCCTCCTGGCCGCCGGGGCCGGGGGCCAGCGAAAAGGCGGAGAGCGGCCGGCCGGGCGCGGCCAAAGAGAAGGACGGCACGGAAGCCCCGGAAGCCGGACGGACGGCGAGTCCGCCCAGGACGAGGAGCAGCGCTGCGGTCTTTGCTTTTATCAAAATAGGGGACTAAAATAAGCCAACCTTCGAGGAGAGTCAAGACATGTTCAGGCTGGGCCGGATCGGGCAGGAGAACGGCACCCCGCCCACGGCCGGGTCCAGGGCCCGGACCATGGCCCTGAGGCTCATCGGCTGGGCCGGCGTCGGGCTCTTCGTCTACCTTATCGTCAAAACGGGCCCCAAGGAGATCATCCGGGCCATCGGCCGACTCAGCCTCATCGAGATCGCCGCGCTGATGGGACTCCGCTTTCTCTACTGGCTCATCCGGGCGCTCAACTGGCGCGCCCTGCTCGTCGCCTCAGGGGAACGGGTTCCCTTCGGCCACATCCTCGGTGCGAGGATCGCCGGCTACGCCGTCAGCTACCTGACCCCGGCGGGCAACATCGGCGGAGAGACGGTCCGCATCTTCTGCCTCGACCGGGTCGGGAGGAACAAGGCCCTGGCCACGGTCATCGTCGACAAGACCGTGGAGTTCCTGGCCGGCCTGGCCACGATAGCCCTGTCGGTCGTCTTCCTCATCACCGAGTTCGCCCTGCCCCGGCGCCAGAAGATCGAGCTCTTCGTGGCCATCGCCCTCCTCGTCCTCGTCCTCATCTTCCTGATCCTCAAGCAGAGGCAGGGGCTCTTCACCTGGGCCCTGGACACCCTCCGGAAGGTCAAGATCCGCATCCCCTTCTTCGAGAACCGGCGCGACAAGATCCTCGAGACCGACGCCCACATCTCCGACTTCTACAGCCGCAACCCGCGGCTGTTCCTGGTCCTGTTCGCGTCCTATTTCGCCCAGGCCTGGCTCTGGGCCGCCGAGATCTACTTCACTTTCCGCTTCCTCGGGGGCGAAACGCCGACGTTCTTCAAGTGCTTCCTGATCGTCACCCTGGGATCGTTCTACTCGTTCCTGCCCGTGCCGGGATCGGTGGGGGTTTACGAGCTGACCTATGTGACGCTGTTCGCCCTGCTCCGGATCCAGATGTCGTCGGGCATGGCCGTCATACTCATCCGGCGGGTCGTCGGTCTCGTCTGGGCGGGGATCGGCGTCTTCCCCCTGATGAAGAAGCGGGCGGCGCCGCCGGTCAGCGGGCCGGTGCCTCCTGCGGATGCTTGCCCAACCTCAGGAAGGTGATCAGCTTGACGACCAGGCCGACCGCGGCCATCAGCCCGACCGCGATCAGGATCCCGAGCGGCCAGCCGACGAGCGAAAAGATCAGGATGACGAAGACGGCCAGGTTCTTGGCCTCGGCCCCCTCTCCGTTGTTCGCGATCCCCAGGTAGATGTTCTTGAGGTAATAGAGGGCCACTCCCAGGAAATAGAGGCTCAGGGTCAGCAATCCGATCATGAGGACCCGGGGGTCGCCTGAGGTCCGGTAGATCCCGAAAGTGACGCCCAGCAGGACGGCGAAGTCCGCGACCCGGTCGAGGAACAGGTCCAGGAAAGCCCCGTAACGGCTGGCCAGGCCCTTGGCCCGGGCCAGCATACCGTCGGCGTTGTCGAAAACGTCCGACAGCATGGCCAGGCATCCCCCGGCGACGACCCAGGCGGGTTTGCCGACCGCGTACACGAAACCCGCGGTCACGGCCAGGAAGAAGGAGATGAAGGTCAGATGGTTGGGCGTGATCCCCGTCTTGAAGACGGCCCGGACGACCAGGGCGGCCTGCGGGCGGACGATCAGGCGGTCGACGGGGATGTATTTATGGAGGAAAGGGTAGGATTTAACGTTCTTGAGCGATCTCCGGTAATCGAACTGCGTTTCCGGTGTGCTCATGAGGCCTTGGACTCTCGGTTTTTATATCCCATTCCCGCTTCCCCCGTCAAGGCCGGGAAATGGGGACAGGGAGAAAGTGGTATAATTGAAGCTTGCGGAGGTGACCGAATGAGGAAATTCGCCCTGCTCCCGATCCCGGTCCTGGCCCTGACGCTCTCCCTGACCGCGTCCCTCCCGGCGGGCCAGGACAAGGTCGCCCTCCGCTTCGGCCCGGACGAGGGCTCCCGCCTGACCTACAGCGTGTCGAGCGTCATCAACGTCGACGGCAAGAACTTCCTGGGCAAGGACCTGGCCCTCAACGCCGACTCCCGCGGCGAGATTCGGCTCCTGGCCCGGGCGACCACGCGCGACACGGTCCGGGTGGACCTCACGACGTCCGGCATCGACATCAACGCCCGTCTGCCCGACCGGGTCCTCTCCCGAAAGCTCGGCACGACCCGGGACGAGCCGCTCGAGGTCGTCTTCAACCGGACGGGCAAGGTCGAATCCATCCGCAACCCCCAGGCCGTCGGCGGGGACAATCCCTTCAACATCTCGCTCGCCCAGATCCTGCGCGATTACTTCCCGATGTTCCCCGTCGATCCGGTCGGCCGCGGGGATTCCTGGAGCGAAGAGCGTCGCCTGACCATCCCCTTCCAGGGCCTCGATATCCAGGTCGACCTGGCCGTCACCTACACGCTCGACGACCTTCTTCCGGCCGACGACGGGCAGACGGCCTATGTCTCGGCCGTCTACAGGGTCACCGTTTCGGGCAGCAAGGACCTCGGTGAGGCCCGGGGCGTCTTCGAAGGCCAGGGCGCCGGAGCGGGCTCGCTCCAGATCCGCGTCGACAAGGGCTGGTTCTCCGAATACCGCATCGATTTCAAGTCCGACGCCGCTTTCGTCATGAAGAAGGGCGAGGACCGGCTGGCCGAGTTCCCCTTCTCGTTCTCGGCCTTCGCGGAAGTCGTCCTGCTCGACGCCCAGGCTCCGGATCCGGTCATACGCTGAGCGGGGTCCTTTCCGTTAAACCGGGATCGCGACCCAGCGGTCGAAAGCGGTGAAGAAGAGCCCCGACTCCTTGACCCGCTCTCCGCTCGCTTCGCGCCAGAACCGCGTATACAGCCGGACCTGGGGAGCATAGAAAGCCACCAGCGCGTCGAGGGCGCCCTGCCGTTCCGCCTCGCCCGACCCCGACAGTACGGCGGGGAGCCGGTCGGTCTTGTAGTCGGCGATGACCCAGCCGTCCCTCTCCTCGAACAGGAGGTCGACGGCTCCGGAGAGCAGGACCGGCGCGCCGGGGACCGGGACGACGGGCCGTCCGCCGGCCAGAGGGACAGATCCGAACCGGGGGGCGAGGTCCTCGTAGCCGGACTCGCCGGATTTCACCGCGATCGAGAACGGCACTTCGAAAAAGCGCCGGCCGGCCCGCATGGCCCTCAGCCAGAACTCCGACCCGACGATGGCGGCGACGTGGCGGGCCAGGTCGCGTGAATCGGCCGGGTTCCTTTCCGCGGCGACGAGGACGTCCCGGGCCATCCGGACGAGCGCGGCCTCGCCTGGCCCCGCCCCCGGGTTTCCGCTTCCGGCCGCCGGCCAGGTCTCTCCCAGGGCCTTCAACATGACGTGGACCTCGGAGCCCCACCTCCCCAAGCCTCCCTTGGCCCATTCCGGCGGCTCCCGATCGCGGCGGGCGACGGAGGTCACGGTCTCGTGGAGCGTCCCGGCCATCGAGGCCTCGGCCATCCTCCTTTGCAGGGCCACCCTGGCCTTCTGCGCCTCGTCCGGGCCGACGATGCCCGACTTCCGGGTTCGCCGGGACGGCGGCCGGGCAGGATTGGCACGGGGCGCGGGCGGTTCGGGGAGCTCGGGCAAGCCTTCGAATCCTTTTTCGAGCGGACCCCAGGCCTTCCGCTGGCCCAGGTCGCCCGCGTAGGCGCTGACGACGAGGAGGTCCCGGGCGCGGGTCGCCGCGACGTACATCAGCCGGTCCTCCTCCGCCGATTCGTATTTCTTCTCCTCCTCCGCGCTCTTTTCCCAATCCAGGGGCTGGGAGACCGTCTTCGTCGAGCGGCCGAACGGCTTCGTGAAGCGGAAATGCCCCTCCGGCGTTCCGGACGTGCGCCGGACGTGCTTGTCCGGCTCGAAATCGCCGACGCCGGCCGGATTCGCCAGCCAGACGATCCGCGCTTCGAGGCCCTTGGCTTTGTGGAGGTTCATCAGGCGGACCGCGTTGCGCCGGCCGGGCGTGAGGCTCATCTCCTCGACCGGCTGCGCGCCGACCCACTCCTCCATGAACGCGACGGCGGCGGCGAACGAGGTCATGTCCTCGTTCTCCCGGCCGCGCAGGATCTCGACCAGCTTGAGGACGTTGCCGGCCCGGCTGTCGCCCATCTCCGCCGTCACCAGGTGGTTGAGGAGGCCCGATTTTTGCAGGATCGTTTCGAGGGCCGCCGAAGGCGGGATCCGGATGGTCGTCTCCCGCCAGTCCCGGAGGACGCCGAACGCCCGCCGCAGCCGCTCCGAGCCGCGCTCGCCGCAGGCCGGATCGACATAGCAGAAGCGTCCGCCGGCCGCCCGGTGCTCGAGAAGGTCCCGGTCGCTCAGCCCGAAGAAGAGACCGCGCAGGACGGCCACCGTGGCGACCGGATCGTCGGCGTCGTCGAGCGCCCGGAGCAGGTTCATGACCTCGCCGATCTCGCCGTTGTCGGCGAAGGCGTCGCTGCCGGCGATCTCGAAGTCGATCCCGAGCTCCTCGAGCCGCCGGGCGTACATGTTCATGCGGTGCTTGTTGCGGAAGAGGACGAGAAAATCGCCGGGGGTGGCCGGCCGCGATCCGCCGTCCTCCTCCTCGAGCGTGAGGTTCCCGGCCAGGGCCCAATCGACGAATCCGGCCAGCCGCCGCGAATCGAGATCCGCGATGGGTTCCTTGGCGTGCCTCGGGACGGCCGGGACCGTGATCCGGCGGACACCCGAGAGGGGCTCGGTGCCGCGCCCCCGCATCGGATCGAGGCGGATGAAGCCGGCCTGATAGGCGTTCGACTCCTTCGGAAAAAGCCCCTCACGGTCGGGATCGAAGAGCGGGTTGATCCAGTCGGCGATCGCGCCCAGGGAACGGTAGTTGGCGCTGAGCTCGAGGACCTCGCCGCCGGACCGGACGATCCGGTCCTTGACCAGGTTGTAGATGTCGATGTCGGCGCGCCGGAACCTGTAGATCGACTGCTTGGGATCGCCGACCAGGAAGAGAGCCCCCGGCCCGGGCTTGAACGCGGTCCAATCCCGTTCGGTCCGGTCGCGCCCGGCGTCGCCCGTGCTCCCGGTGAGGAAGAACAGGATCTCGGCCTGGATGGGGTCGGTGTCCTGGAACTCGTCGACGAGAACGGGATGGAAGCGCTTGCGGAAGTAGGCCCGGACCTCGGGGTTCTTCCGGAGGAGTTCCGCGGCGAGCATGAGCTGGTCCTGGAAGTTGAGCCGGCCCTCGTCCCGGCGCCTCTTGGCGTAGGCTTCGACGGCCGGGCGCAGGAAGGCCAGGGCCCGGGTGTGGCGGAACTCGCGCCAGGCCCGGAGCGCAGGGACCGCGTGCGTCTCCCGGAAGGCCTCCGCCGCGGCCTGCATGCTTTCGACGACGAGGTAGGCGAGGGCCTTCAGGTCCCCTTTGTCCCGGCACTTGCACTGGGCCTCCTCGACGGCGGTTCGGCCGACGATCCGGCCGATGGCCGCCAGGGTCCCGGCGTCGGTGGCCGGCGCCCAGCGTATCTTGGTGACGCCGAGCTCCTTCTCGAAGAGCTCGATCGTCTCCGCGAGCCGCCGGGGGTCTTCGAAGCCCAGATTGTCCCGGCGGCGGAACGAGCGGACGAGGGCCTTTTGGAGGCCATCGCGTCCCTTCTCCGGGCTCTTCCGCGGCACGAGCACGCGGGCCAGATCGAGCAGCTCCTCCAGGGCCCGTCGCGCCGGCCCGAAGTCCGGCGGCTCGTCGCGCCCCGGGGCGGGTGTGACGTCGGCGAATTCGGCCATGGTGGCGAACGCCGACTCCAGCTCGAACGGCTCGAGCCCGGCCTCGTCGAGGCCGCGCAGGGCGGCCTCGCTCTCGAACCGGGCCAGGCCCAGGTACTCGTCCCAGGCGGATTCACGCAGGACGCGGTCCTCGTGTTCCTCGAGCTCCCGGAAGTCCGGGTCGATGCCCGCCTCGATCGGCCGCTCGCGGAGAAGCCGGGCGCAGAAGGAGCTGATCGTTCCTATAAAGACCCGCTCGAGACCGGTCAGGGCGGCGTCGAGCCGGTCCCGGACCGCGCCGTCCTTGGCGGCCAGCCGGGCCCGCTCCAGCTCGACCTGGAACCGCCCCCGGAGCTGGGCCGCCGCCTTGCGGGTGAAGGTGACGGCGGCCAGCGTCCCGATCTCCGACCGGCCCGTGGCGAGCAGGGCGATCATGCGATCGACCAGGCTCTTCGTCTTGCCCGAGCCGGCCCCGGCCTCGACGAGGAACGTCGTGTCGAGATCGCGGACGATCCTGTCGCGGGCCGGCTGGTCGGGGGGGAGGCTCTTTTTCGCGCCCATCACTTGTACTCGCCGAGCTTGTCGTAGGCCTCGAAGATCCCGGGACTCCCTTCCCTTTTCCGGCCGGACGCCTCGGGCGCGCCGGCGCCGCAGACCGGCCTGTAATCGCAGTACGTACACTTGGCTTCCGGCCCGGCGATGAAATAGCCGTTCTGAAGGAGAGCCAGAAGATCGCCGAGGAGGGACCGGAGGCGGTCCCGGTCGAAATCCTTGATGATCCTGGCCAGGCCTTCCCCCCGCCGGGACGGGAAGAGATAGCCGCTCCGGGTGACCCGCGGCGTCCCGCCGGCCGGCCTTTCGGACAGGATCTTCTCCAAGGCCACGGCGTAGAGGGCGTGCTGGATCTTCTGGCCGCAGCCGAACTCGACCAGCTCCTCGTAATCGAAGGCGCTCCCGGTCTTGTAGTCCAGGATGCGGTAGGTGTCCGGGCCGAGCCGGTCGACCCGGTCGATGGTGCCTCTCAGGAAGAACGAGCGGTCCCGATCGAGCTCGATCCTCCGCTTCGCGATCTCCATTTCGAATTCGATCGGCTCGCCTTTCTCCTCGAGATTCTCCTCGGCGGCCAAAAAGATGGACAGCGAATCCCGAATGTCCCTCGTCTCGCTTTCGAAGACCGCGTCGGACGGCGGCGGGATCTCCTCCTTCATCCGGGCCAGGGCCGCGGCGGAGATCTCGTCCATGAGGCCGGCGTGCCGGACCGCGGCAAACACCTCGCCGCTGTCGCGGATCCGGGTCATGAAATCGCACAGGATCGCGTGGATGACGCTCCCCCGCTGGAGGGGATCGAGCCAGCGCGCCCGGTCGAAGGCGACCTCTTCCGGCGCCTCGACCTTGAGCACGTGCCGCAGGAAGTAGGCGAACGGGCATTTGGCCAGAAGCTCGAGCCGCGAGGCGGACATGACGGCTTTGTCTCCGGCCAGCGGATCGACCTCCTCCCGGAGAGGTCCGATGTCGACGATCCCGTCGAATTCCGTGAGCGTGTCGCCGGCCCGGGCGGCCGCGGCGGCGAGCCCCGCGGCGAGGTCGGGGAAGTTGGCCGGGATCGAGCCCGCGCCGTCGGGCACGGGATCGCGTCCGGCCAAACGCTCCAGCCACCAGTCGATCTCGTCGAATGACCTGTCGACTGCGCCCGGGAGGAAGCCGGCCGCGTCGTCGATCTCCCGTTCGAGGGCCCCGTAATCGAGCCCGGGCGCACCGCGCTGCAACCGGAAGGCCTGCAGAACGACCGAGGAGGGGAAGGATTCCCGTCCCTCTACGACGTCGAACGACGGGTAGCTGAAGACGACCCGGCCGCGCACGGACGCCAGGGTCGAAGCCAGGCCGAAAAGACCCGAAAGGAGACCGTCGGCGGAGGTCGGCAGGGCGTCGGAGAGCGCCGTGCGTTCGTCGTCGAGCAGGACGGGATCCTGAAGGCCGCGGCCCGGAAAGGTCGCTTCGTCGAGACCGACGACGAAGGTGACCGGCCGCCCGGAATGCCCCCCGGTCGAAAAGCCGGAGACGTGGAGGTGTCCCGGGAGGGGCGGCGAGGCGCCGACACGGAGCGACGCGCCCGTCGTCCGGAGCAGATCGAGGGCTTCACTCAGGGCCAGGGCCGGACGTCGTCCTTCCTCCCGGATCTCGGACAGGCGGCCGAGCAGGACCTCACGGGCTTTGCGGTCGAAGTCCGTATCGGCCCGGCCGCGATCCCCCAGCAGCCCGGTGAAGGCTTCGCAGAGGGCCCGGACGTCGTACCTGTTCTTCCCGTCCGGCTCCGGAACGGCGGCGAGGAGCCGCCCCACGCCGGCGGAGAGATCGTCGATCTCGGCGATCGCGGTCGCAAGCGCATCCCGGCGCACCTCGTCGACCTCCGCCCCGTCCTCCCCCGCTCCCTTTTCCACCCGGGCCAGGTCGGCCGCTTTGGCCTCGCGCAGGGCCCGAAGCCCGGAGAGATAGCGATCCCGCTTCCAGCCGATCATCGCGCGCCGGATGTGGCGGCAGGCCGTCCTGGCTGCGAGCGGCGCTCCGGACGGCCCGGGCGTGAGGACCAGGTCCCCATTCTCGAGGAGGCGACAGAGATGGGCACTCGAAAAGTCGTTCCGCAGCCAGTCGAGGAGACCGAAGAAGAGCCGGCCGGGCGATGTAAAGGATACGGGAACGCCGTCCCCGAAAGTCACCGAGAGGCGCGTCCGGGCCGAGAGAAGGTGGAAGACTGTGGCGTGGGCCGCCCCCGCGGGGACCAGGACCTCCGCCTGATCGAACGGAACCTTTTCCGAGTAAAGCCGGCGCAGGACCTCGCGGCATTCGTTGGCCGGGCCGAGCGCCCGGAAGATCTCGATGCGGCGGTCCTCTCCCCCGCCGGGAACATCCGCGGGGGCGAACAGCCAGGACAGCCGTTCCGCCTTAGAGCCTCCGCCCTCGCCGGGCGACGGCCAGCAGTGGCGGGGCCTCGACAGTCCGAAGACGGGGTCGCCGGGGACGAGGACGAGACGGTCGCCGGCCGC
>JBGSUG010000085.1:0-14775 GCA_041736225.1 Candidatus Aminicenantales bacterium
TCCGGATCAGGCCGTCCGCTATGCCCAGGTCCGCCCGGAAGGGCGGCCCGCCGGACCCGTCGTAGACCGTGCCGCCAGCCACGACCAGGTCGAGGTCCCGGCCTTTGGAACAGCCTTGGAGGACGAGGCCGGAACCGGCCGCGGAGACCGCGGCGGCCGCCCGGAGGGAGCTGCGGAGGAATGCGCGTCTGTCCATCGTGTCCACCTCCCCCGCATCATAGCCAAATCCCCTCTTCGAGTAAACCGTCCCCGGCCGCGGGCCGGCCCGAAGTTGCCTTCGCGCCGGCTTTCTGATAGAGTAAGCGTCCTCGGATCCCGGATGTCCGGCGCGAGAGAACCCGAAAGGATCGACAGATGGCCGACGAAAAGAAAGAAACCAAGAAGCGGAAGAAGATGAACACCCTGGACCTGGCCGAGATCGACGCCAAGCTGGCCGAGTGCCGGGAGAAACAGGGCAGCCTGACCTCCAAGTACGCCCGCCAGCTCCAGGCCCGCAAGAAGGCCTTGGGCCGCTGATCCCTCAGGGGCCTCCCCCTCCCCGTCCGCAAACCGAACAAATTGTTGTCAATCCACCCGTTTTCTGTTAAAATGGCCCGGAAAAAACATCAGGAGAACAAAAAGAGTGATTAGCAAGGAACAGAAGACGAAGATCGTCAAGGAGAACCAGGCCCACCCGACCGACTCGGGCTCGCCTGAGATCCAGGTCGCCTTGCTGACGGAGCGGATCAACCTGCTCGTCAAGCATTTCGGCGACCACAAGAAGGATTTCCATTCCCGGGCCGGCCTCATGAAGCTGGTCGGGCAGAGAAAGCGGCTCCTCGAATACGTCAAGAAGGACGATGTCGGCCGCTACGAAAAGCTCATCAAGAAGCTCGGCCTGCGCAAGTAGGCCCGGCCACCAAAGGAACCCCCCATGTCAAACACTATCAGTCTAGAGATCAACAAGCGGACCCTGTCCATCGAGATCGGCCGGGTCGCCAAGCAGGCCGACGGCTCGGCCCTGCTGCGCTACGGCGACACGATGATGCTGGTGACGGCCACGTCCCGCAAGGAACTGAAGGAAGGCAAGGACTTCCTCCCTCTCATCGTCGACTACCGCGAGAACACCTACGCCGCGGGCAAGATCCCGGGCGGCTTCTTCAAGCGCGAGGGACGGCCTTCGGAGCGGGAGATCCTGATCGCCCGCCTGATCGACCGGCCCGTCCGGCCGCTCTTCCCCGAAGGCTACTTCTTCGACACCCAGATCGTCGGTCTGCTGCTCTCGGCCGACCTGGCCAACGAGCCCGACACGCTCGGCGTCATCGGCGCTTCGGCCGCCCTCTACTTCTCCGACATCCCCTTCACGACGCCCCTCGGCGCGGTCAAGGTCGGCCTCGTCGACGGACATTACGTCGTCAACCCGACCGACGTCGAGCTCGACCGCAGCCCCGTCAACATGACCGTCGTCAGCAACGAGGACGGCATCATCATGATCGAGGCCGGGGCCAAGGAAGTCGACGAAGAACAGCTCCTCGAGGGCCTGGCCCTCGCCCACGAGACCAACCAGCAGATCATCCGGGCCCAGAAGGAGCTCTTCGCCACGCTCGGCATCAAGAAGCGCGCGTTCACGGCCAAGGCCCTCGACCCGGAGAAGCTGGCCCAGGTCGAGCGCGAGCACGGGCCGGCGCTCCTCGAGGCCATGCAGGTCCGCGGCAAGAAGTCCAACGAGGCCGCCCTCAAGGCGGTCCGCGAGGCTGCCCTGGCCCGGATCCCCGAGGAAAACATCGAGGAGAAGCTCCAGGTCAAGGAAAGTTTCTACAAGCTCGAAGAGAAGCTCTTCCGCGAGCTCGTCCTTCAGAAGAAGCTGCGGACCGACGGCCGGGGCTTCGACGACATCCGCCCCATCACGAGCGAGGTCGGCCTCCTGACCCGGACCCACGGCTCGGCCCTTTTCACCCGGGGCGAGACCCAGGCCCTGGCCACCGTCACCCTGGGGACCTTCGAAGACGCCCAGAGGCTCGACAGCCTGGGCGAGGAGTCCAAGAAGCGGTTCATGCTCCACTACAACTTCCCGCCGTTCTCGGTCGGCGAGGTGGGCTTCCTGCGCGGCCCCGGTCGGCGCGAGATCGGGCACGGCGCGCTGGCCGAGAAATCGATCCTGCCGGCCATTCCCGATATCGAGACCTTCCCCTACACGATCCGCATCGTCTCGGACATCCTGGAGAGCAACGGCTCCTCCTCCCAGGCGACCGTCTGCGGCGGCGTCCTGGCCCTGATGGACGCCGGCGTCCCGCTCAAGATGATCGTCGCCGGCATCGCCATGGGCCTGGTCACGGGCCCCGACGGCTACGTCATCCTGACCGACATCGCCGGCCTCGAGGATCACTTCGGCGACATGGACTTCAAGATGGCCGGGACCGAGAAGGGCGTCACCGCCATCCAGCTCGACCTCAAGATCCCCTGCGTCACCCTGCCCATGCTACGCGAGATCATGGCCAAGTCCCGGACGGCCCGGCTCAAGGTTCTGGACAAGATGAAAGAGACCATCGCCGCGCCGCGCCCGGACATCTCCGTCTTCGCGCCGCGGATCCTCATCCTCAACATCAACCCGGAGAAGGTCGGCGACGTCATCGGCCCGGCCGGCAAGATCATCAAGAAGATCATCAGCCAGACCGGGGCCAAGATCGACATCGAGGAGGACGGCAAGATCCTCATCGCCTCGACCGACATGTCCGCCGCCGAGGCGGCCAAGCAGATGATCCTCGACCTCACGGCCGAAGCCGAGCTCGGCAAGGTCTACACGGGCAAGATCGTCCGGCTCGAGGAGTACGGCGCCTTCGTCGAGATCATGCCCAACCTCGTCGGGCTCCTCCATATCTCGGAGGTCGCGCCCAACCGCATCGAGAGCATCCACGACGTCCTCCACCTCGGCGATACGATCACGGTCAAGGTCATCAGCATCGATCCGGCCGACAACAAGATGCGGCTGAGCAAGAAGGCCTGCGAGGAAGGCGGCGGGGAAAATCCCGACTCGACACCCCGACCCGAGCCCCGGCGTTATCCCCGCGAGCACTCCTCGGACCGCCGGGGGGGACGCGACCGCGGCGGCCGCGGCCGGTTTTGATTTCCGCGGCCGTTGGCCTATAATCTCCGGTGGATCCCCGCACCGCCAGCGGGGCTGAGGCAATGACTGTGCGCAGACGCGACGCTCGCGGCTTCACCCTGATCGAGATGATCATCACGCTGGCCGTCCTCGCCGTCCTCGCCCTGTCCGCCCTGCCCCTCGGCAAGATGGCCGTCAAGCGGGACAACGAGGTCGAGCTGGCCCGGGCCCTGCGCCAGGTGCGCGAGGCCATCGACGCCTGGAAGAAGCTCGCCGACGAGAAGAAGATCGAGTTCGACGAGGACACCGAAGGATATCCGCCCACTCTGGAGGACCTGGTCAAGGGCGTCGAGGTCGAGGACAAGGACGCCAAGGGCCAGGGATCGGGCCGCAAGAAGACGGTCAAGTTCCTCCGCCGCATCCCCAAAGACCCCATGACCAACTCCTACGACTGGGGACTCCGGTCCTATCAGGACGATTTCGATTCGGATGTCTGGGGAGAGGAGAATGTCTACGATGTCTACACGAAGAGTCCGGCCAAGGCCCTCGACGGGACATACTACAAGGACTGGTGAGCACGGCTTCACCCTGATCGAGCTCATCATCGTCTTGAGCATCATCGGGCTCCTGGTCGGCATCGGCCTGCCCACGTACAAATCGGCGGCGACCAAGGCCAAGGAGACCGTGCTCAAGGAGAACCTTTTCATCCTCCGCAAGCTCATCGACCAGTATGCCCAGGACAAGGGCAAGTATCCTGCGACGCTCCAGACCCTCGTCCAGGACAGCTATATCCGGGCCATCCCGGTCGATCCGATGACCAACCAGTCGACGACCTGGGTCGAGGTCCGCGAGCTCCCCTCCCCCGAAGATCCGATGCTCACCGAGATCCCCGGCGTCATCGACGTCAAATCCGGTTCGGATGCCAAGTCCCCCATCGATGCCTCCCCGTACAACACCTGGTGACCGGCCCGGAGGACGGCCGGGCTACGTCCTCATCATGCTGGCCATGGCCGTGCTCGTCATCAGCCTCGGCCTGCTCATCGCCCTGCCGGTCTGGCAGACGGAAGTCCGGAGGGAGAAGGAGGAGGAACTCATCTTCCGCGGCAGGCAGTACGCCGAGGGCGTGCGCCTCTATGTCCAGAAGAACCCCGGTAAGTACCCGGCCAGCCTGAAGGAGCTCCTCGACAAGAAGTGCATCCGCCGGCTCTACCGGGATCCCTTCGATCCCGACGGGCTGTGGAACGTCATCCTGGCTTCGGGCAAGGCGCCGTCCGGGCGGGAATCGGCCCAGGAGGTCCTGGTCGCCCCGGAAAGGGCCCTGCCGGGCATCAAGAATCCCCAGATCCTCGGCGTCGTCAGCACGTCGACCGACAAATCGGTCAAGATCTACAACGACCAGGAGAGCCACGACAAATGGCTTTTCTTCTTCGGCCAGGATCCCAAGAAACCCCCCAAGATCTCCTACTACGGCGAGAAGGACTGAAGACCGCGCCGGCCCGTCAGGAGCGCCGGATCAGGGGGACGAAGCGGACCGGCAGCAACCGTTCTCTCGTCATCCCCTTCTTCTGACGACGCACAAGGACGAGCTCCTGAAGGGCCGTCCCGACGGGGATGATCATCCGTCCGCCGACGGCCAGCTGGTCCGTGAGGGGCGCGGGGATCTCGGCCGCGGCCGCGGTGACGCAGACGGCGTCGAAGGGCGCTTCCTCGGGCCACCCGCCCCAGCCGTCGCCGACGCGGTAACGGATGCCGGCGTAGCCCAGGCCGTCCAGGACGGTCCGGGCCTGCAACGCGAGCGCCTCGACGATCTCGATCGTCCAGACGCGGCCGGCGATCTCGGCCAGGACCGCCGTCTGATATCCCGAACCCGTGCCGATCTCGAGCACCCTCTCCCCACCCCTGAGGCCGAGCGCCTCGGTCATGTAGGCGACGATGTAGGGTTGCGAGATGGTCTGGCCCTCGCCGATCGGCAGGGGTTCGTCGTCGTAGGCCCGCGGCCGGAGGCGCCCGGGGACGAAGAGATGCCGCGGGACCTTGTCCATGGCCGCGAGAACCCGCGGATCGCGGACCCCTCTCGCCCGGATCTGGGAGTCCGTCATCCTCCGGCGTTCGCGCGCGTAGTCCTCGCCCAAGGGCGGCCGTCCTCCGTCAGTAGGATCGGGCGAAATAGGCCAGGGCCTGTCCCGCGGCGCCGCAGGCGACGCAGGGCTTCCCGGTCTTCGCCTCGGCTTCGTCGAGCGGGATGACCCGGATCGTGGCCATGGTCTCGGCCTTGATCCGGCTTTCGCAGGCTTCGCCGCCGCACCAGGGCGCCCGGACGAAGCCGCGCTTGTTTTCGAGGATGTCCTTGAAGGTCCCGTAGTCGGACGCGTCGCGGATATTGGCCTCGAGATGGGCCCGGGCCTGGGCCAGAAGCCCGGCCTGGATCGCGTCGAGTAGAGCCGGAACACGGGACCCGAGCTCGGCCAGCGGCACGGTCTCCTTGACCTTCGTGTCACGGCGGACGAGGACGGCCTGTCCGGCCTTGACGTCGCGGGGCCCGATCTCGATCCGCAGCGGAACGCCTCTCATCTCGTATTCGGAGAACTTCCAGCCGGGCGTCGCCTCCTCACGGGCATCGATGTCGACGCGGAGGCCGGCCGCGCGGAGGTCCCGGACGACGGCCTGGGCGGCGGGCAGGACGGCCTCCTTCCAGTTGCCGACGGAGATGGGCACCACCATGGCCTGGACGGGGGCGATGCGGGGCGGGAAACGCAGTCCCGAATCGTCGCCGTGGACCATGATCAGGGCCCCGATCGTGCGCGTCGTCATGCCCCAGGACGTCTGCCAGACGTACTGGAGGGTCTGATTGCGGTCCTCGAACTTGATGTCGAAGGCCTTGGAAAAATGCTGTCCCAGGTTGTGGGAGGTCCCCATCTGGAGCGCCTTGCCGTCGGACATCAGGGCTTCGATGGCGTAGGTCATCGAGGCGCCGGCGAACTTCTCGCTCAGGGACTTGCGTCCGGAGAGGACCGGGATGGCCAGCTCCGACTCGCAGACGTCCTTGTAGAGGTCGAGGATCCGGAGCGTCTCGGCCTCCCCTTCCTCGGCCGTCTCGTGACACGTGTGGCCTTCCTGCCAGAGGAATTCCGTCGTCCTGAGGAAGGGCCGGGTGACCTTCTCCCAGCGGACGATGTTCGCCCACTGGTTGATGAGCACGGGCAGGTCCCGCCAGGATTTGATCCACTTGGCGTACATGTGGCCGATGATGGCTTCGGAGGTCGGACGCACGGCGAGCCTCTCCTCGAGCTCCTCCTTGCCGCCGATCGTCACCCAGGCCACCTCGGGCGAGAACCCGGCGACGTGCTCGGCCTCCTTCTTGAGGAATCCCTCGGGGATGAACAGCGGGAAATAGGCGTTGACGTGACCGGAAGCCTTGATACGGAGGTCGAGGGCCTTCTGGATGTTCTCCCAGACCGCGTAGCCGTGCGGGCGGATGACCATCATGCCCTTCATCGGCGTATAATCGGCCAGCTCGGCCTTCTGGACGACCTCCACGTACCACTTGGAAAAATCCTCGCTTTTGGGCGTGATGCTCTTCATCTGCCGGTCGTTCTCGTTCACGTCATCTCCTTGTCTTTGAGCGTTTTACGATTCTAGCGGCGGGTCGGCGAATTGTCAAGGAACGCCATTATCCCCGGAATATCCCCCGAGGCTTCACCTTTAGGGGTGATTGACCGGCGCCGGCCCCCGTGAGAATCTGGACTCGCCAATTTCAAAGGAAAAGGAAAAATCTAGATGCTGAGCAGGACAACCTGGGAATCCAGGCCCGTCCGGCACCGGCCGCCCGAACGGGGATTCAAGCTTTCCCTGCCCATGACCGTCGAGGGGCCCGACCCCGACGGGGACTTCTTCCACGAGGAGACGCTGCTCGCGTTCATGAGCCATCAGGGGGCCCTCTTCCCTCTCCGCAATCCCGTCGTCCTGGGGTCCCGCCTGAAGCTGATGATCGCCCTGCCCCCCAAGCTGGGCGAGGGCCGGAACCTCAAGCTCGTGGTCAAGGGGACGATCGTCGACGTCGATCCGGTCGAAGGGGACGGCACCGCCCCCCAGGTCGCCCTCCGTCTGGAATCCCGGTACCTCATCCAGGCGGACGCCGCGTGACGGCGTCCGGGCCCGGTCGACCCGGACGCCTAGCCTCTGGAGATGAGGCGCCCGGGTCGAATTTGACCCCTCTATTCCCCGGGATGAGCGATTGTCCCCGCCCGTGAGACCTGCGAAAATGCGCAACGACATGGAAATGGCCAAGTCTCTTCATGATCCCTCCACGGCGAGCCCGACCAGGACCGGGAAGCGGGAGCGCAGCTTCGAGCTCTCTCTCCCGGCCCTGGTCAAGGGCCTCGACGCGGCGGGCCGGAAGTTCGAGGAACGGACGTCCGTCTGCGGCATCAGCGCCCAGGAGGTCTCCTTCCGGCTGAAGGCCCGCCTGATCATCGACTCGCGGGTGACGGTCTTCCTGGACATCCCCCGGACCCTCATCCTTGAGAGCCCCCTGCGCATGGTCCTGTCCGGCGCCGTCGTCTACGTCCGGTACGAAGAGAAGAACGACCGGCAGCAGTACGTCGTCGTCCGGCTCGACCGCAGCTTCCGCCTCCATCCGAACAGCCTGCCTCCGGCGTAGTCCCCCTCACCCCCCCTCACCCCCGAATCGCCCTCGTCGAGCCTGCCCGGGATTCCCAGGGACACAATCCCTTTTCAGGAGAAAAGGGTCATGTCCCGGAATCCGCACCATCTCTAACCCCCCGGCGATTCCCGGGTCACCCCCCGTGCTTGACAACCCCCCGGCGATTGAATATGATTCGGGCGAATCGATGCAAAAACCACTCAAATCGCCCAAACCGTCCAAAGGGGTCGAGACCAGCATGGAGAAAAAGAAAGCCCCCGTCGTCGCCGAGTCTCCGAAGATCACCCTCCTGATCTTCTGTCCGTCGGAGATCATCCTCGCCGGCATCCTGAGAGCCCTCGAAGCCGACCCGGACCTGGACATCCTGAACATCGAGAAGAACACGATCGAGTCGTTCATCGATTCGATCAAGAAGCTCAAGCCCCAGGTCATCCTCTTCGCCCACATGGAGGCCCTGCCGAACCTCCGGGAGATCTGCAAGGCCATCCGCGAGATCTCCAAGACCCAGGGCCGCTCGGAGCTCCTCCTCCTCGGCAACATCCCCGCCCACGAGGAGATCGTCAACCTCATCAACGCGGGGGCCCGCGGCTACTTCGACCTCAACGACGCCTCGACCCAGCTGCCCGAAGCGGTCCGCGGCATCCACAAGGGCGAGATCTGGCTGCCCCGCGACAAGATGTCCAGCATCATGGACCGCATCATCTCCGTCGTCGGCCGGGACCTCAAGGAGAAGACGCTCGACCAGCTCACGCCGACCGAGTTCCAGGTCTTGCGCCTCATCGGCCAGGGCAAGAGCAACGACGAGATCGCCGAGCTCATGTTCATCAGCAAGAACACGGTCCGGTCGCACATCAAGAGCATCTACGCCAAGCTCGACACCCACAGCCGCCTCCAGCTGGCGCTCTACGCCATCAATTCGGCCCTCTTTTAATGCCAGGAATCGAGGACGCCATGACAAAGAAAGCCGCCCCCAAGAAAAAGGCCAAGGCCATTCCCGAGGAGTTGGATATCAACCGCCGCCGCGAATGGCGGTTCGATTTCCCCCTGGGCACGCTCATCGAAGGCAGCCTCGCCGACGGCAACAAGTTCAAGGAGGTGACCCAGCTCGAGAACATCTCCTCGGGCGGGGCGTATTTCTCCCTGGACTCCGGCGTCGTCGTCGGCTCCAAGCTCAACCTCTACATCGAGCTCCCGGAGAAACTTGCCGACGGCAAGAGACTGAGGCTGCGGATCGGCGGCATCACCGTCCGCCTGGAAAAGCCCGACAAGAAGACCAAGCGTCAGGGCGTCGCCGTTCGGTTCAGCGATGACTTGTTCAAGGTCGTCCCGGTCAAGAAACCGGCCAAGAAAAAATAGCGTCCTCCGCGTCGCCTTGACGGGTGGGATCGCCTGCGGCAAGTCCGTGGTCGCCCGTCTCCTCGCCGAAAAGGGTTGTGTTCTCTTCTACGCAGACCGGGAAGCCCACGATCTCATGCGTCCTGGCCGCCCGGTCTGGAAAGCCGTCGTCGCCCGCTTCGGCCCGGCCGTCCTCCGGCCCGACCGGTCGATCGACCGGTCCCGCCTGAGCCCGCTCGTCTTCGCCGATCCGGCCGCCCGGAAGTTCCTCGACGGGCTCGTCCATCCCCTCGTCCTGATCGAGCAGGAGAAGGCCGTCGGGCGTCTCGAGCGCGCCGTCGGCACCCCGATCTTCGTGGTTGAGGCCGCCCTGACGGTCGAGGCGGGTTATGCCCGGCACTTCGACCGCGTGATCGTCGTCGACTGCCGCAAGCCCGAGCAGGTCCGCCGCCTGCGGCTGCGCGACGGCATCGGGCGGGCCGAGGCCCTGCGCCGGATCGGTACGCAGATGCCGGCGCGGGAGAAGCGCAAGCACGCGGACTACGTCATCGACGCTTCGGGGAGCCTCGCCGGGACGGTCGAACAGACCGAACGGGTCTACGCCCAGCTCGTGCGTGATGCCGAATTAAGGGGTCAAACCTAAACTTTTTCACTTTTTCTGCAAGCCGGAATTTCAGACAGAAGAATGACCCGAAAAGCGAAAAAGTTTAGGTTTGACCCCTATTGGTCTTGGAGAGAAGGGTCTTGAGCTCCTGGCCGGGGCGGAACTTGATCCGCTGGCCCTTCTCGATGCGGATCTGTTTTTGACGGCGGATATCGCGTCCGAATCCGGTCTTCTTGGCCACGACCTTGAAGCTGCCGAAGCCCCGGATCTCGACTTTTTCTCTGTTCGCGAGGGCGGTCTTGAGGGACTCCAGGACGGCCTCGACGATCGACAGGGACTTGGCCCTGTTGAATTCCGTCTTCTTCTCGATCGCCAAGGCTATATCGTTCTTGATCATCGGAGGAACTCCTTGCCCGAAGGCGAACTCTATATTTAATTTATTGAAAACAAAAAGTCAAGCAGAAACATGATGGGTTGACTATCCTCCCCCGCGTTCTTATAATGAAGGCACCGTGCGCGCCCGAATCCCCGTCCTTTGGATGCTTCTCTGCCCCGTGCTGGCCTCGGCTTCCGTCGTCAAGATCCGGGTCGACGCGCCCATCCACCCCATCACGGCGGAATATGTCGTGCAGTCCCTGGAACGGGCCGACCGCGACGGCGCGGATCTCGTCGTCTTGACCCTCGACACGCCCGGCGGGCTCGACACCTCGATGCGCGAGATCATCGAAAAGATCGTCAACGCCGGGACGCCGGTCGCCGCCTTCGTCGGACCGAGCGGGGCGAGGTCCGCCTCGGCCGGCTTTTTCATCGCCCTGGCCTGCGATATCTTCGCCATGGCCCCCGGCACGAGCACCGGGGCCGCGCACCCCGTCGGTGTCTCGCTCACGGGATCCTCGATGGACGAGACCACGGAGGAGAAAGTCGTCAACGACGCCGCTTCCTACATCCGGACGATCGCCGGGAAGCGGGGCCGCAACGTCGGAATGGCCGAGGACGCCGTCCGCAAGAGCCTCGCCTACACCGAAAAAGAGGCGCTGGACGGCGGGCTTATCGACCTCGTCGCCGGCTCCGAGGACGACCTCCTCGCCCGACTCGACGGCCGGGTGGTCGAGCGGTTCGACGGCTCGGAGCGGACCCTGGCCCTTCTCGGCAAGCCCGTCGTCGAACTGCCGATGACCTTCCGCCAGAGGTTTCTCCTGACCATCGCCAACCCGAACCTCGCTTACATCCTGCTCATGATCGGCCTCGTCGGGCTTTACTTCGAATTTTCCCACCCGGGCGCCATCCTGCCGGGTGTGCTCGGAGGCATCTCCCTGCTCCTGGCGGTCTTTGCCTTCCAGATCCTGCCTATCAACTACGTCGGTCTCGGACTGATCGGCCTGGCCGTCATCCTGCTCATACTCGAGGTCAAGGTCCAGAGCTTCGGCATGTTGGCCGTCGGAGGGATCGCCGCCATGATCATCGGCTCGCTCATGCTCGTCAAGTCCCCCATCCCGGAGCTCCGCCCGGGCCTCCGCTTCGTCCTTCCGGTCGCCCTCGGCGTATCCCTGATCGTCGTCTTCCTGCTGACCCTGGTCTTCAAGGCCCACTCCCGCCGCTCTTTCTCCGGCCGCGAGGGGATGATCGGGGAGACAGGCACGGCCCGGACCGAGCTCTCCCCTGCGGGAAAAGTCTTCGTCCACGGCGAGATCTGGGAAGCGGAGGCCGACGGGCCCGTCCGGGCGGGAGAGAAGGTCAAGGTCGTCGCATTCCTCGAGGGATTGAAAATCAAAGTCGGCAAGCTCTGAAAAGGAGAGATCCATGATCACGTATCCGATCATCGTCGTCGGACTCATCGTCCTCTACATCCTGAACTCCATCAAAATCCTGCGGGAGTACGAGCGGGGGGTCATCTTCCGCCTCGGCCGCCTCCTGCCCCAGCCCAAGGGGCCGGGCCTCATCCTGGTCTTCGCCCCCATCGACCGCATGGTCCGGATCAGCCTCCGGCTCATCACCATGGACATCCCGCCCCAGGACGTCATCACCAAGGACAACGTCACGGTCAAGGTCAACGCCGTCCTCTACTTCCGGGTCATCGACCCCCTCAAGTGCGTGGTCGAGGTCCAGGATTACATCTACGCCACGTCCCAGCTTGCCCAGACGACCTTGCGCAGCCTGCTCGGCCAGGTCCCGCTCGACGACCTCCTTTCGGAGCGTGAAAAGCTCAACCTCCGCCTCCAGGAGATCATCGAGCAGCACACCGATCCCTGGGGCATCAAGGTCCAGCTCGTCGAGATGAAGCAGGTCGACCTGCCCGAGAACATGATCCGGGCCATCGCCAAGCAGGCCGAGGCCGAGCGCGAGCGGCGGGCCAAGGTCATCCACGCCGACGGCGAATTCCAGGCCGCCGGCAGGCTGACCGATGCCGCGGACATCATCTCCCGGAACCCGCAGGCCCTCCAGCTCCGGTTCCTGAGCACGCTGACCGAGATCGCCACGGAAAAGAACTCGACGATCGTTTTCCCTTTGCCGCTGGAAATCCTCAAAGCCTTCACGTACGATAAGAGCCAGGAGAAAAAGCAGAGCTGATGAAAAACAAAGATTTCCGGGAGATCCAGGTCTCGAGCTCCCTGCTCGTCGTCATCTTTCTGGGCGTCCTCGCCCTGGGCGTGTTCATATTCCTCCTCGGTGTCTCGGTCGGCAAGAAGCAGGTCCGCCTGACCGCCCCAACCCAGATCGTCACCCAGCCGATCGCTGAGCCGGTCAAGCCGGCCCCCGCCGATACGGAAAGCGCCTCCATCGCGCCGGTTTCCGGCGAGCCCGCGGCCAAGTCCGCTCCGCCGGCGGCCACGGTCAAGGCCCCCGTCGAGAAAGCCCCGGCCGAAACGAAGAAGACGGCCCCGCCGCCGGCGACGGCGTCGACCGGCCTCTATTACGTCCAGGTCGGCGCGTTCACCGAACGGGCCCAGGCCCAGGCGGCGGCCGACAAGTACAAGAAGCAGGGTTACACCGCGGTCGTGGCCAACCCCAGGCCTTCGGACACGAAGACCTGGTACCGCGTCCGGCTGGGGGGCTATGCGTCCCGGGACCGGGCCGTCGACCTCCTGGCCAAGCTGAACGCCGCCTCCGGCAAGAAGACCGATTTTCGGGTCGTCCAGGACTGACCCCTCCGAATCCGACCGAGGATAATTGACGCCATGACACCCGCCGACAACAAAACGCTCGACCTCAAGACGAGACTCAACGGCCTCTTCGAAAAGCTCGAAGAGGTCCGAGGTTTTCTTTGACCTCGATCACAAGACCGTCGAACTCGAGGCGATAAACGTCCGCCTGGCCTCCCCAGAAGTCTGGCAGGACCAGAAGACGTCCCAGTCCCTCCAGCAGAAAAAGAAGCTCCTCGAAAAGGACATCCAGTTCTTCAAGGGCATCCTTACCCAGAAGGAGGACCTCGGGGTCCTGGTCGAGCTCGCGGCCGAGGGGGAGAACGTCGAAGCCGAAACTGCGGCGGCCGTCGCCCGGCTCGACACGGCCCTCCAGGAAGCGGAGCTGCGGACCCTGTTCTACGACCCGGACGATCCCCGCAACGCCATCCTGACCATCCATCCCGGGGCCGGCGGCACCGAGTCCCAGGACTGGTCCCAGATGCTCCTGCGGATGTACCTGCGCTACGCCGAGCGCAAGGGCTTCAAGGCCGAGGTCCTCGACCACCAGCCGGGAGAGGAGGCCGGGCTCAAGAGCGCCACCATCCGGTTCGAGGGCGACTATGTTTTCGGCAATCTCAGCCAGGAGACGGGCGTCCACCGCCTCGTGCGCATCTCGCCTTACGACGCCGCCAAGAGGCGGCACACGTCTTTCGCCGCTGTCTTCGTCTATCCCGAAGTCGACGACGACATTCCGATCGACATCAGCCCGGACGACCTCAAGATCGACACCTACCGCTCGGGCGGCAAGGGCGGCCAGCACGTCAACACCACGGATTCGGCCGTCCGCATCACGCACATCCCGACCGGCATCGTCGTCCAATGCCAGAACGAGCGCTCCCAGCACAAAAACAAGGCCTCGGCCATGAAGGTCCTCAAGGCCCGGCTCTACGAGCTCGAGCAGCGGAAGAGCCGGGTCAAGATCGACGCCCTCGAGGACGCGAAATCCGATATCGCCTGGGGCAACCAGATCCGCTCCTACGTCCTCCACCCCTACCGGATGATCAAGGACCTCAGGACGCGGGTGGAAACGGGCGACACCGACCGGATCCTCGACGGCGACCTCGACGAATTCATCAAAGCCGCCCTGGTGCTGCGGAAGAAGTCCGGGACGCCGGCCGCGGCCTAGACCGCGCTTTCTTGCAGTTTCCCGCTTCAGGCGGTAAGATGGACCGCTGGAAGGACACGCCTATGACCGAAGACGACACCGGCCCAAAAACTCTTGGGGAAAAGGAGTTCGTTCCGCCGCTCGAGTTCGGCTCCATCGTCATCCTCCTCTACTTCCCCGCCCTCATCCAGCTCGGCCTGGTGGAGGACCCGGTGAGCGGCGAACGCCGGGAGAACCTGGTCCTGGCCAAGAGGAATATCGATCTCCTCGACCTCCTCAAGGACCGGACCAAGGGCAATCTCGAGCCCGAGGAGGAGAAGTTCCTCGACGGCGTCCTCGACCAGCTCAAGCTGGCCTACCTCAAGAGCGCCGACATCGTCAAGATGTAGACGCATGGTCGAATACCGCGGTCTGGCCGACCCCCGCCTCCTCCCCTGCCCCGCCGCCGTGGCGGTGGGAAACTTCGACGGTCTCCACCTCGGCCACCGCAGGATCCTGTCGCGGCTGTGCGGACTGGCCCGGAAGAAAGGCCTGCGCTCGCTCGTCCTGACCTTCGAGCCCCACCCCGAACGCGCGCTCGGCAAGAGGTCGGTCCTTTTGATCGACACGCCTGCTCAGCGCCTCGAGCGGCTGCGCGGCACCTGCGTCGACGCCGCGGCCGTCATCCCTTTCGACGGATCGTTCTCCAACCTGGGTTGCCGGGAGTTCGTGGAGGGCATCCTCCGGGACAGGCTGGGCGCGCGCGAGGTGGTCGTCGGCGGGGATTTCCGCTTCGGCCGCAACCGGCGCGGCGACACCTCGCGG
>JBGSUG010000114.1:0-9307 GCA_041736225.1 Candidatus Aminicenantales bacterium
GGCCGAGGCCATCGCCCGGCATCGCGACGCCCTCGCCGCCTGCCCCGGGGCCCGGCTCTACGAGGAGCTCCACAAGGACATCAAGTCCGGGCACGCCCGCGACTTCTTCCAGAGCGCCCGCGCGCACGGCGTCCTGTCGCGCTTCCTCGGCGACGTCGGCGAATCCTACGAAGCGTCGGACGAAAGCGCCGACCGGGCGGCGGCCCTTCTAGGCGTCCTCGACGCCTCCATCGGCTCCGGCGGCGCTCCTCCGGCCGAGGTGATGTACGGCCTGCTGCTCTGGCCCTGGGCCGAGCCCCTGCTCGCCGAGGTCCACGGCGACAAGCCCCAAGTCCTGTATGAAGCCTTCCGCGCCGCCAAGGCGTCGGCCACGGTGCCCAAGGCCGTCCTCCTCGAGACCGTCCACACGCTGGTCATCGCCGACCACATGGTCCAGGCGCTCGTCGACGGTCAGATGCGTTGGGCCCTCAAGGAGCGCCCGCGCTATCCCGAGGCCTCGCGCCTCACGTCCGTCCTCGTCGAGGGGACGTTCGGCAGCTGCGACGATCCGTTCTCGGTGATCTATCAGAACCGCTTCGGCACCCGGCCGCGGTCCAAGCCGCACCGCTACCGCCGGCGCAAGAAGCCGGGACCGTCCGTCCCGCCGCCGCCGCAATCCTGATCGGGAGGAGACAGACCATGGCCGACACGCACGCGAGAACACTGACCCTCGGCGGTGGAAAGATCCGCCGCGTCCTGAGCTTCATCGCCGGGGCGGGCATGATCGCCGCCTCGGTCATGACCATCGACCACTTCTTCAAGGCCAACTATCCCAAGACCATCTTCGCCGGCTCGTTCTGCGACATCAGCGCCTTCTTCAACTGCGACAGCTCGGCTTTCTCCGAGATCTCGCAGGTCGCGGGCATCCCGCTCGGCTTCTTCGGCGTGTTCATGGGCGCCCTGATCGTGCTCGGCACGGTCTTCCCGTCCGAGGCCTTCGAGCGGACCAACAAGTCGCTCTCCCTCCTGAACGTCCTCGGCGTCATTACGCTCTTCCTCTATTCCGTCCTCCACCTCGGCAGCCTGTGCCTGCTCTGCTCGGGCTTCTACCTCTTCTCGATCATGAACTTCATCCTGTTCGCGCTCTACGGCATCGACCACGAACCGAAGAACCCCGTCAAGCGCTGGGGCAGGCCGTCGCTCAAGCTCCTCGTCGTCTTCGCCGTCATCGCCGCGGCCGGCGCTTACGGCATGATCGAGTACCACGACGCCCGCAAGGCCGCCCAGACGGGCACGGCCGTCAACATCGTCAAGCAGTTCTACGAGCTGCCCAAGGTCGCCTCGCCCTCCTTCCTCTCGCCCTACTGGTCGGTCAAGTCGACCGATAAGTTCGAGGACGCCGCCATCCAAGTCGTTGAATACACGGATCTTGTCTGCCCCGACTGCCTCTACCTCAGCCAGCAGCTGGAGAAGCTCAAGAAGGAATTCGCCGGCAAGATCAACGTCGCCATCCAATTCTTCCCGCTCGAGGGACTGTGCAACGAGGTCGTCCCGGAGAAGGCCAACCTCCACCCCGGCGCGTGCGAGATGACCTACATCGCGGCCGGGAACCCGGAGCGCTTCGCCGAGATGCACGACGAGATCTGGGCCAATTTCGCCTCCCGCAAGGACCCCGCCTGGCGCGCCGCCTTCGCCAAGAAGTACGGCGCCGAGAACGCGCCGAACGACCCGGCCGTGCGCGCGCTCGTCAAGAGGATCATCGACACGGGCGCCGAGTACGAGAAGACCTCCGACAAGTTCTCGCACGGCATCCGCTCGACGCCGACCATGATCATCAACAACCGGATGATCATCGGGACGCTTCCCTACGAGCACCTCAAGGCCATCTTCCAGGCCCTGGTGGAGGAGCACGAGGGCGGCCCGAAGAAGTTCATCGAGAACTGGGTCGCCCCGGCCCGCAAGAAAAAATAAATCGGGGACATGATACTCTGTCCCTCTATTTTCGGGCGAAGTCCAAGCCGGATCAGGTCGAAAAAAATTGGTGAACGGGTATCATGTCCCCGAATTAAACCCCCGAATTAAAGCCAAAGCGAGGCGGCGGCGGGGACCGCGGCGCGGTCGACGAGCGTGATCGCGTCCTTCACGCAGGCGCTCCGGCAGATGCCGCATCCGTAGCATTTGAGGGCGTCGACCTCGGCCTTCTCTTTCTTCTTCCGGGGCTTGAACGCATCGAAGGAACAGAGCTTGACGCATTGGCCGCAGCCGTTGCACTTGTCCGCATCGACGCGAGCCACATACTCGCCCTTGAAAAAGACCGGTGTCTTGTGCGCCACCGTCGCCTTCATGGCGTAGCAGGACGGGAGCGAGCAGTTGCAGATGCCAGCCAGGAACGGCGTGACGAACGTCCAGACCGTATGGCAGTTGCCTTCCGCTTCGCTCTCCCGCATCCGGGCCAGCGCATCGGTCTTCGACATCGTTTCGAGCCCGGCCGTGTGCGGCCCGACGAGATAGGACGCGTCGATCTCGCCCAGCATCTTCGCGATCCCGCCGCCGTCCGGTTCCATGCTGACGCCGAAGCAGTAGCGCTGTTCCTTCCCCACCGACACGTGCCGGCAGATGCAGGCCAGCCGCACGATCGAGGTCGTCAAAGTCAGGATCCGTTCGATATCCTCGATGGGCACGACCTGGCCGAAGTGTTTGACCTGCTGCTTGGCCGTGATCTTATTCCGTACGCCCTTCCAAAGGAAATCGGGCATCACGTCGAGAGCGGCGAGCGCCCTGTTCCCTTTGGCCAGATGCCCGGGGTTCTCGAAGAACCGGGTGATGAACTGCCGCCGCCGCAGATCGCTCATGAGATCTTCGGCGTAATTATTGGCGTTCAGGTACCACTTCTTCCCCTCGCCGTGCTGATGGCAGAATTCGCACATCTTGGCCTTATCGTGACATAGGCTCAGAGCGAGTGTCAACAGCGCGGGGATAAATAGGAAAATCCGGGGGGAATTAGGATAATCCGAGGGAATTTAGGAAAAAAGTACTTGACAAGCCGTGTTCCACACACTATAGTATGTTACACGATATAGTGAGATGCACATCATGACCGACCAAAAGCCCGATATCGGCAGCCTTGAAACGGAAATGAACCGGGGATTCCTGCACATCCTCGTCCTGGCTCTGCTCGAAACGGACATGTACGGCTACTCGATGGTCAAGCACATCGAAGGGCTGGGCTACAGGGTCGAAGAGAACACCCTCTATCCCCTCCTCCGCCGGCTCGAAAAGAACGGCTGGATCGCGTCGAAGTGGGACCTGACCGAGGACAGGCCCCGCAAGTTCTACGGCGTCACCGCCGCGGGCCGCGCCCTGCGCGCCTCGCTTCTCGAGGTCTGGCGGAACCAGGACCGCGTCCTCGGATCGATCGTCAAGGAGATCCCGAATGTCTGACAAGCTCGAAGCCTATCTCGAAGAGATCAGCCACTTCCTCAGCGGCCGCGCCGAACGCGAGGAGATCCTGTCGGAGATCCGCAGCCACATCGCGGAAAAGGCCGCCGAGGGCCCCGGCGAGTTCACGGACGCCGCGATCGACCGGGCCATCGCAGCCTTCGGCCCGGCCCGCAAGGTCGCCGAGCGGTACGTCGACGACCGGCCCATCATCGCCCCGGCCTACAAGCGCTACCTCGTCCGGTACACTTCGCTCCTCTTCGCCCTCCACGCGTTCCTGACCGTCGTCGCCGTCGTTCTCAAGAAGCAATTCGTCGTGTTCCCCTTTCTATACATGCCCCGGCTCGGCGTCGTCGACGCCCTGATGTACCTGCCGGCGGCCTTCCTGACCGACCTCGGTCTCGTCGCGCTCGTCCTCTACTTCGTCACCCAGAGCGGCAAGGACGTCAAGCTCCCCTGGCCGAAATTCGGCGTCGACCTCGACGAGGTCAAGCCGCCGAAGAAGGGGTTCTGGACGAGTCGCGTCCCGACGGCGATCGGGGCCGTCGTCATGCTGGCCATCACCGACTTCGCGCTCTACCTCTTCGCCCGGCACGGCACCATCTTCTTCGTCAACCTGGACTGGCGCGATCCGCGCCCGCTCTTCACGCCCGGCCCGGGGCGTTATATCTCCCTGATCGTCATCGCCGGATTCGCCGCCTCGACCATGGCTCTCCTCGTCAAGCTGCTCACGCGCTCGCGCTGGGTCGACGTCGTCTCGAACGCCGTCTCGCTCGTCCTCATCGGGCTCCTCCTGCGCCAGCCCATCGACGGCCTCTTCGCCGTCCGCATCCCCGAGCGGGCCATGACCGGCATCAAGTACAGCATCAAGTTCACCCTGCTCTTCATCGCCCTGATGACCGCCATCGAGCTCATCAAGGGCATCGTCGTGATAAGCCGGCGAAAGCTCGCGGCGTAAGCGCGGTGAGCGGCCTAAATGGGGGACATGATACCCATTTCCTATTTTTTAACAGTCGCCTACAGAAGAGAATAATTGGAATCGGGTATCACGTCCCCGATTTTCCCGATTTTCGGGGCGCGTGATTCGCGGCATCTGCGGCGATCGACGAGTTCAGGCGATAGGCGGTGGCCGGCGCCGCCGCTTCAGGGCGTCAGGTCCCCGTGTGAGAGCAGGAGCTTCGCCTGGATGGGCACGCCGTAGGGGCAGGAGGCCTCGCAGTACCCGGCGCAACCCGCGCACTCCGCCGCATTGCGCCCTCCCCCGGCGAGAGCGGCGTAGAGGCCCATGGCCTCCTTCTGCCGCCCCTTCGCCGCGAAGTAATACTCGTAGCGCATGATGGTGTTGACGGGCACACCCCGGGGGCAGGACGCCTCGCAGAGACCGCAGGCGTGGCGGCAGTAAGAATCGCCGTAGGCCTCGCGGCAGTCAACGAGGGTGGACTCGTCCGCGATCTCCAGCTTCTGGCCCGACAGCCGCACGAATGCCTCGAGCGCCTCGAAGCTGTTGATGCTCGGACAGACGGTGTGGACGCCGGGATGGCTGAGGCAGAACTTGACGGCCGCATCGCGGACCTTGTCCGCGCCCGAGAGGCCGTGCTTGTTCAGGAAGGCCTCGGTCACGGCCGTCCGCTCGGCCGCCCTCTGCTCGAGCTTCAGGAGCGCCTCTGGCAGCGCCTTCCCGTCTTTCTTGTAGCGCTCCCCGGCGGCGTCCAGGCTTTCCCGTTCGCTCTGGACGATCAATCCCGGGTCCGTCTTCATCAGGGTGACGCCCACGTCCTTGGCCGCACAGGCCTTGAGGATCCTCTCTCCTGCCTCCCGCTGGAGGAAATTGTACACGAAGAGCGCGATATCGAAACGCCCGTCCTCGGCCGCGGCCATGACCACCCGGTCCATGGGATCGTCGAGCGGCCCGAAAAGACTGAGGTCGGCGCCGTGGTTCGAGAGCCCCGAAAAGCGGACCTTGCCCTCCGCCTTGAGCTCGCCGATGAGCTCGTGGTAGGGCTCGTACTTCACCTGGGCCAGGGTGCACATGTGGATCATCAGGCAATCGGCGTAGTCGGTCCCCATGCGCTCGAGGCACTTCATGAAGCGGTCACGGAGATCGGCCTTGGTGTTCCGCTTATTGAAGGAGATGTTGAGCTTCGTCGTGATGAAGAACGATTTGCGGGCCTGCGTCTTGAGGACCTGGCCGATCGTCCGCTCCGAACCGCCGCGCTCATAGTGCTCGGCCGTGTCGACGTAATTGATCCCGGCATCGAGGGCCGCCCGGAGCACGTTGTCGTTGCTCAGGGGTCCGCCGCCGAGGCCGATGTCGGAGACGTCGAAGCCCGTCCGGCCGAGCCTCCGGTAGGCCTTGAT
The DNA here is from genome assembly GCA_041736225.1 of Candidatus Aminicenantales bacterium. Lineage (GTDB taxonomy): Bacteria > Acidobacteriota > Aminicenantia > Aminicenantales > Saccharicenantaceae > RBG-16-66-30. The sequence continues at coordinate 5,776 of JBGSUG010000114.1, forward strand.
CTTGAGCTCCGTTTTGGCTTGGCCCGGTGCCCGGGCGGCGGCCGCGTCCTGGCCGGCCCAGCCGCGCCCGGCCTGTAGCCCTGCGGCCGTGACCGCGGCCATCGAGGCCCCCAGAAACCCTCTCCTCGAAACGCGACTCGCGAGGCCCATCGTTTTTCTCACGTTGGCTCCTTTCCTGCCGGTCGAGCGATCACTGCATCCTACAGCGGTCATTCAGCAAAGTCCATGCCACGGTCCGCCCCCTGATGATCCGATCCCGGGTGTAAAGGACCTTGATCCGGACTTTGACAAGAGCGGTCCCGACTGGTAGCGTGGATGTCCGAGGACAGCCAATGCGCAGCAAGCCCGATCGCAATAGGGAGACTCTCCCCGGCCTCAGGGACCGGCCTCGGCTCGGGGCCCTGGGTTCTTTGGCCTTCTTCGGTCTCGGGCTCACGCTCTTCGCGCTATCCACCGCCGCCGCGCCGCCTGCCGGACAGCAACCCCCCGCCGCCAAGATCACCGTCGCCACAACCCCCGATGCTCTCGCCCTGGTCGAGAAGATGGCCGAACGCGTCGCCTCCTACCCCAAGCTCGAATCCTGGCAGGCACGGGCCCTTTCCACGACGTCCCGCATGACCGCCGATTGGAAGCCGAAGAGCACGGTCACATCGGAGAAGAACATCTCCGTGGACGGCGGCCTCTGGTCCGAGGAGATCCTGAACGCGACAGAGACGGAGGACGGCCGGACGCGTGACGTCACCGCGAAGCTCCGGACGGAAGCCCGCGAGCGGGCCGAAAAGCAGCGCCGCTCGACGGCCGATGAGCGCAAGGACGAACAGCGCAGCCGCGGCCGCCGCAACCTGGACATCGCCCGCGACGAGGTCCTCCCGTTCGGCCCGGACAAGCGGGATGGCTACGACTTCGCCTTGGAGGAGACGACCGATCTCGATGGCACGCCCGTCATCGTCCTCCGATCCCGCTCACACGTCCGCTCCCAAGAGAAGTTCGAGGGTCTCTACTTCGTCGATCCGGAAACCCACGACGTCGTCAGGACCGAGCTGACCATCGCTAAAAAGCCGGGTCCCCTCAAGCGCATGGAGATGGAAATCGACTTCGAGGTCCTGCCCGGGGGTTACCAGGTGATGAAGAAGGCCGTCATGCGCATCCACGTCGGCCTCATCGTCAAGAACATCCGCATCGAGGCCGTCGAGACTTACAGCAACCATGTCCTCCGCTGATTGGTAATTCGGGAAATTCGGGGACATGATACCCGTTCACCATATATTAAATTGGTGAACGGGTATCATGTCCCCCATTTTTTCCCGATTTTGACAAGCCCCGGGCCCTATGGAACAATATCGGGAATGAAGCGGACCGCCGGACGTCTCCCCTCTCGCCTGACCCTCGCCGCCGCGCTCTCGGCCGCCGCCCTACTGTTCCTCTCATCCTCCCCCTTGCCGGCCGCGACATCGACATTCTCGCTCGGCGGCCTCCTCACGGGCCAGACCACGGCCCGCTTCGACGGCTCGTTCGAGCCTCTCGTCTCGCTCCGGTTCATCCCCGACCTCGAGTTCTCGCTCTCCCTCGGCCGCGGCGTCACGCTCGACGCCGAAGCCTCCGTCAGCGCCTCCGGTTCCGCCGGGTTCTTCCTCGGCGCCCCCGCCACGATCTCCAGCGACATCAAGCCCTACCGCGGCTGGATCCGCCTGTCGACCTCGCGCTTCGAAGCCCGCGCCGGGCTGCAGAAGGTCAGCTTCGGATCGGCCACGCTCTTCCGGCCGATGATGTGGTTCGACACCATCGACCCCCGCGATCCGCTCCAGCTCACCGACGGCGTCTATGCCCTGCTCCTGCGCTATTACACCCGGGGCAACGCCAACTTCTGGGCCTGGACGATGTACGGCAACGACGATCCGCGCGGCTTCGACCTGGCCCCGCCCGACAAAAAAACCCCCGAGTTCGGCGGCCGCATCCAGGTCCCCTTTTTCAAGGGAGAGCTCGCCGCGACCTACCATCGCCGCAAGGCCGCGGTCGACGGTCTCGTCCCCGTCATGGACCCGGCCTCGCCTCTCCCCGTCCCGCCCGTGCCCGAGGACCGGTTCGGGCTCGACGGCAAGTGGGACCTCGGCGTCGGCTTCTGGCTCGAGGGCACCCTCGTCCACCAGCGGACCCCGCTCCTCCCCCTGCCCTATCAGCTCGCCGTCAACGCGGGCCTCGACTACACCTTCGGCCTGGGCAACGGGCTCACGGTCCTGGCCGAGCACTTCAAGCTCGAGTCGAGCGCCCGGGCCCTCGCCCGCGGCACGTCTCTGAGCTTTTCCGGCCTACTTCTCCGCTATCCGCTCGGCCTCCTCGACGAGCTCGACGGGATCTTCTATTACGACTGGAAGAACCGCGCCGTCTACCGCTTTCTGGCCTGGAAACGGACGTCCAACGCCCTCTCGTTCAGCGCCAGCCTCTTCTGGAACCCCGAGGAGCTCCTGGTCTTCCCCGGACAGCCCGGAACATCCTCCTTCGCGGGGAAGGGCTTTCAGTTCCTCCTCGGGTACTACTTCTAGGACCGACAGCGAGGCCCCATGACGAACGAACCGCTCATCGTCACGAAAGACCTGAAGAAGATCTACGCCATGGGCCCGCACCGGCTCGAGGCCCTGGCCGGCATCACGCTCTCCTTCGACCGGGGCGAGTTCGCCGGCCTCGTCGGCCCGAGCGGCTCCGGCAAGACGACCCTGCTCAACATCCTCGGCTCGCTCGACACCCCCTCCGAGGGAAGCGCCGTGGTCATGGGCCGGGCCATCGAGACCCTCACCCATAAGGAGGCCGCGCGCCTGCGCAACCGCCACATCGGTTTCATCTTCCAGACCTTCAACCTCCTGCCCGTCTACACCGTCTACGAGAACGTCGAATTCGCCCTGCTCCTCGTCGGCGACCCGCCCGCCGTCCGCCGCCGCAAGGTCATGGCCGCGCTCGACTGGGTCCGCCTGGCCGACCGGGCCAAGTCCAAGCCCGCCCAGCTCTCCGGCGGCCAGTCGCAGCGCGTGGCCATCGCCCGGGCCGTCGTCAAGGAGCCCGACATCGTCCTGGCCGACGAGCCCACGGCCAACCTCGACGCCGAGAACTCGCACAACGTCCTCCAGACGATGGAGCGCCTCAACCGCGACCTCGGCACGACCTTCCTCTTCGCCACCCACGATCCCAAGGTCATGCAGTACCTCCGCCGCAAGATCACGCTCGACGACGGGCGCGTCGTCGCCGACGAACGAACGGAAGGCCGCCCGTGACGGTCCTCAAGCTGGCCCTCAAGAACCTCCTCGGCGCGGGCCTCCGCACCTGGCTCAACGTCTTCGTCCTTTCGCTTTCGTTCGTGCTGATCATCTTCAGCCAGGGCCTGCTCAAGGGGATGAACAAGCAGGTCGAAGAAGCCATGATCGCCGCCGAGATCGGCGGCGGCCATTTCCAGAACCCCCTCTTCGATCCCTACGACCCGCTCAGCCTCACCGACGCGCACGGCGCGGTGCCCGAGACGCTCGCCGCCCTCGTCGCCGCCGGC
>JBGSUG010000136.1:0-2092 GCA_041736225.1 Candidatus Aminicenantales bacterium
GCGGCCGCGTCGACGAAGCCGCCGCCCTCCTCGGCCGGCCGTACGAGATCTCCGGACGGGTCGTCCCGGGCGCCGCCCGGGGCCGGCGCATCGGTTTCCCGACGGCCAACCTGGAGACGGAGAACGAGATCCTGCCCGAGGGGGTCTTCATCACGGAAACGCTCCGGAAAGACAAGGTCCATCAGTCCCTCACCAGCGTCGGCACCAACCCGACCTTCGGCCCCAGCCCGCTCCGGGTCGAGACCCTCCTGCTCGATTTCCACGGTTCCCTCTACGGGGCCGAGATCACCGTCCGGTTCCTCCGCAAGCTCAGGCCGACGAGGACTTTCTCCGGCGCCGCTCCCCTGTCGTCTCGCATCGCCGCGGACGTAGCAGCGGCCCGGGCCTGGTTCGCCGGCCGGGGTTGACATTTGGGCCGGCTTCGTTCATCTTCAAGGGACCGAAACGGTCAGAGGAGTGACACAGCATGGATGAGAAGACCAAGGCCCGGATCATGGACGCCATCAAGATTCGGCGCGTCCTCGCCCGCGTCGCCACCGAGATCATCGAGAGGAACAGGAACCTCAAGAGCCTGGTCATCGTCGGCGTCAAGACGCGCGGCGTGGCCATCGGCAAGCGCCTGGCCCGCATGATCGCGGAGCTCGAGGGGGTCGAGATCCCCGTGGGCACCCTGGACATCACCCGATACCGGGACGACATCCCGGCCCCGAAGTCCATGCCGGCCCTCGATCGGAAGGACATCGGCTTCCCGGTCGTCAAAAAGGACATCCTCCTCGTCGACGACGTCCTGATGACCGGCCGGACCATCCGCGCCGCCATGGACGCCCTCATCGACCGGGGGCGCCCGCAGACGGTCCAGCTCGTCGTCCTCATCGACCGCGGCCACCGCGAGCTCCCCATCCGGCCCGACTACGTGGGCAAGGTCCTGCCGACGTCGCGCCGGGAGGTCGTCCGCGTCCGCCTGAAAGAGACGGACGGCAGCGAGGAGGTCACCATCGCCGAGCCGATCAAGATCGGCGGAGGCAGGAAGCGGTGAGCCTTCTTTTCCGCGGCGGCCGGGTCGTCGATCCCGCGACAGGACTCGACTCCGTTCTGGACGTCCTCGTCGAAGGCGGCCGGATAGCCGCCGTCGGCGGATGCGGCGGAACCCCGGCGGACAGAACGGTCGATGCCCGCGGTCTCGTCCTCGTACCCGGCCTCATCGACCTCCACGTCCATTTGAGGGAACCCGGTCGCGAAGACAAGGAGACCATCGCCACCGGGGTCCGGGCGGCCGTCCGCGGCGGATTCACGACGGTCTGCGCCATGCCCAACACCGACCCCGTCAACGACCGGCCCGAGGTCACAGAGCGCATCCGGGCCGAAGCCCGGAGGGCCGGTCTGGCTCGCGTCCTGCCCATCGCCGCGGTGACGCGGGGCTCGAAGGGCACGGAGCTCGTCGATATGGCCGGCCTCGTCTCGGCGGGTGCGGTCGCTTTTTCGGACGACGGACGGCCCGTCGCGGACAGCCGGATCATGCGCCGGGCCATGGCCGCCGCCGACGAAGCCGGTGCGTTCGTCATCGACCACTGCGAGGACCGGGCCCTCTTCGAGGGCGGGGCGATGAACGAAGGCCTGATCGCAGAGCGGCTCGGCCTCGCCGGCATCCCCGCCGCGGCCGAGGAGATCATGGTCGCCCGGGACATCGTCCTGGCCGAATCCTCGGGCTCGCCCGTCCACATCGCCCATCTCTCGACCGCTGGCGGCGTCCGCATGGTCGGCGAAGCCAAGGCCCGCGGCGTCAGGGTGACGGCCGAGGCGACGCCCCACCATCTCTTCCTCACCGAGGAAGCGCTGGCGACGCCCGACACGAATCTCAAGATGAATCCGCCCCTCCGGACGGCCGCCGATGCGGCCGCCCTGATCGAAGGGCTCAGAACGGGCGCGATCGACGCCGTGGCCACCGACCACGCCCCCCACACGGCCGCCGAAAAATCCCGGCCTTTCGCCGAGGCCCCGTTCGGCGTCGTCGGCCTGGAGACCGCCGTCTCCCTCGGGCTCGACCGCCTCGTCCGGCCCGGAACGATCACGCTCGGCCGGTTCGTCGAGCTCG
>JBGSUG010000168.1:0-8272 GCA_041736225.1 Candidatus Aminicenantales bacterium
CCCGGCGGCCCGATGGTTGCTGGCCCGAAAAACCGGCGGTCGCGCCCGCCGACAGCTGGCTGGGCCGGTTGCCGGGATTCCTGGCCGACCGTTTCCTCGCCCGCGTGCGCGTGCTGGGCCGGTTCCTGGCCATGTTCGCCGACGAGGTCTTTCACATCGGGCGATATCTCAAAAAACGCCAGGGCGTCTATCCGGGGGAGACCTGGAACCAGATGTTCATCATGGGCTACCGGTCCTACCCCATCGTCTGCTTCCTCCTGTTCCTCGTCGGCGTGACCATCTCGATCACCTCGGCCGAGCAGCTGCGGATGTTCGGGGCCGAGGTCTACATCGCCGACCTCATCGGCTACGCCATGCTCCGGGAGCTCGTCCCGCTCATGACCGGCGTCATCCTGGCCGGCAAGGTCGGAGCCGCGGTCACCGCGGAGCTGGCCAGCATGACGGTCCTCGAGGAGGTCGACGCCCTGAGGACCATGGGCATCGTCCCGGAAAAGTTCCTCATGGTCCCCCGGCTCATCTCCATCACCCTGGTCGTCCCGCTCCTCGTGGCCATGGCCGACGTCGCCGGCATCCTCGGCGGCATGGCCGTGGCCCGCGTCGTGTTCGGGATGATGCCGGCGGCCTTTCTCGACCAGATGATCAACACGGTCGGTTGGGTCGACTTCGCCTGGGGCCTCGTCAAGACCGTCGTCTTCGGCTGGGCCGTCGTCGTCAGCGCCGGCTTCAAAGGCCTGACCGTCGGGAGGAGTGCCGAGGAGGTCGGCCGGGCCACGACGGAATCGGTGGTCCTGTCCGTGACCCTGGTCATCGTCATCGACTGCATTTTCGCGTTCTTCATCTACTGATCATGGATATCATCGGCGCCCGCGATCTGACCGTCGGCTACGGCCGGGAGGAGGTTCTCCGCGGTCTGTCCTTCGCCGTGACCAAGGGCCTGATCACCGCGGTCGTCGGCGTCAGCGGCTCGGGGAAGTCGACCCTGCTCAAGACGCTGGCCGGCCTCCTTCCGCCGCTCGGCGGCGGCTTCGACTTCGCCGGTTCGCCCGTCGACTACCGGTCGGAGGCCTCCCTCCGCCGTCTCTACGGCTCGATCGGCGTCCTTTACCAGGACGGGGCGCTCCTGAACGGACTGACCCTTTACGAGAACGTCGCCCTGCCCATCCGGATGCACTATCCGGAGCTGCCCGAGGGCGTCGTCCGGGACATGGTCTACGCCGGGCTGGCCCAGGTCGAGATGGCCGACAGCGCCGAGAAGCTCCCGGCCGAGCTCTCGGGGGGGATGCGCAAGAGAGGGGCCCTGGCCCGGGCCCTCGTTCTGGACCCGGAGGTCGTCTTTTGCGACGAGCCGTCGTCGGGTCTCGATCCCATCACCTCGTTGCGGCTCGACGACCTCCTGCTCCGCCTCAAGGAGAGGTCCCGCATGACTCTCGTCGTCGTCACCCACGAGCTCCGCTCGATCGAGCGGGTGGCCGACCGGGTCCTCCTGCTCCACGACGGCGGCCTCCGCTATTCCGGGGACTACGCCGGCCTCGCTTCGTCGGACGACGGGTTCATCCGGACATTCTTCCTCAGGAAGGACCATCATGATGACGCATGAGCAAAAGACCCGGCTGGGGATCTTCCTGTCCCTGGCGACGGTCATCTTCGTGATCGTGGCGGGATTCTTCATCCTGCCCAAACTCAGCGACCCCGGCGATGTCTTCATCATCACGTTCCGGGACACATCCGTCAACGGCCTGGCCGTCGGCGCCGAGGTCAAGTACCGCGGGGTCGAGGTCGGCCGGGTCATCGGGATCACGCTGAGCCCGACGGACATGGACTGCGTCCACGTCGCGGTCAAGATCCGGCCCGGGCTCGTCGTCAAGGCCGACATGTCGGCCCTCATGGTCTACGTGGGCATCACGGGGCAGAAGTTCGTCGAGCTCAGCGGCGGCACGCCCGGCGCCGCGAACCTCAAGGCCCACGGCGAGATCTCCGCGGGCCGGGGCCTCGGGGACAAGGCCGACGACATCGTCAACAACATCGATACGACGGCCAAGCGGATCACCGAGCTCCTGGCCCCGGAGAACATAGCGCGGTTCTCGGCCTTCCTCGACAACGCCGAGAAGGGCTCGGCCGCCCTCTCCGGAGTCCTCGAGGGGCGCCGGACGTCGCTCGAGAACACCCTGGCCAGCCTGGAAAAAGCGACCGCCGAGTTCGCCCGGGCGACCGAGAGGTTCGTGCCCATGACCGACGACCTGAGCCGCCTGGTCCGGACGGTCGAAGCGAACTCGGAAAAGACCCTGGGCAACATCTCCGACCGCTTCTCGGCCGAAGAGCTCGGCCAGGTCCTCAAAGACGTCCGCTCCTTCCTCGACACGGCCTCGGTCACCATGAAGAAGGTCGAGGGCGTCCTCCTCGAGCAGCAGACGGAGCTGACGCGGACCTTCTCCAGCCTGGGCGTCGCCATCGAGAACCTGGCCCGCTTCTCCCGGGAGATCGCCGACGAGCCGTCGGCCATCCTGCGGACACGAAAGGACAAGAAATGATGAGGAAACACGCCCTGATCCTCGCGGCCGTTTTCCTTCTCTCCGGCTGTTTCACCTCGGCGGCGGCCAAGCGGTATTTCCAGATCGTGCCCGAGGACAAGAGCCCGGAGCGCCATCCGCGCGTGGAGAAGGTCCTTTACGTCGAGCCCGTCCGCGTCGATCCCCTCTACGACGACTTCCGGGTCATCTATAGGGTCTCACCCTTCGAGCTGAAGTACTACTCCCACGCGTTCTGGGCCAAGAAGCCCGACACCCTCTTCCGCGAAGCCGTCAGCGATTACCTCGACCGGAAGCAGGGTTTTCTCCATGTCATGATCGACGTCCTCCAGGGAGATCCGGAGATCGCCCTGCGCACCAGCGTCCGGCTGGTCGAAGAGATCGACGAGCCCAACGCCTGGTTCGGCCGTCTGGCCATGGACCTGGAGTTCCTCGATTTCAAGACCGGGAAGAGACTCATGAAGTACACGTTCGACCGGCGCGAGCCCCTCGGCGCGCGCAAGGTCCAGTTCCTGCCGGCCGTGCTGTCGGGGATCCTCGTCGAGGAGCTGGACGTCGCGGTCCGGAAGCTCGCGGAGGCGTTGGCTGGGAAGTAGGGACCGTCCCCGAACGGGGACTGTCCCCCGGGATCGCGTCAGGCGGATCTCAGCCAGCGGCGCTCGATCTCCTCGAGGGTCCGGCCCTTCGTCTCAGGCAAGTACCACCACATGAACGCGAACGCCAGGGCGCACATCGCCGCGTAGAGCCAGAACGCCGTCGAGGGGTGGAACCTGTCGGAGATCACCGGGAAGGTCAGGGTGACGGCGAAGTCGGCCAGCCACAGGACGACCGTGGCCAGTCCCATGGCGCTGCCGCGGACCTTGATGGGGAAGATCTCGGCCATGACGACCCAGACGAGCGGCCCCATGGCCGAGGCGAAGAAGGCGATGTAGACGAGAATGACGAGGAGCAGGGCCGAGGCCGGCAGGACCGGGGCCTTGAAAGCGGCGCCGAGGAGAACGAGCGAAACGCCCATGCCGCCGGTGGCGATGAGCAGGAGCGGCCTCCGGCCGACCTTGTCCGCCAGGATGATGGCCACGACGGTGAAGAGCATGTTGACCAGGCCGACGACCGTCGACTGGCCGATGGCCGACATCCGGGCGAAGCCGGCGTCCTCGAAGATCCGCGGCGCGTAATAGAGGATGGCGTTGATGCCGGTCACCTGCTGGAAGACGGCCAGAGCGACGGCGATGAGGAGTGGCCGACGGAACGCCGGGCGGAAGATCTCTCGGAGCGATCCCTCTTCGAGGGTCAGCGCGTCCTTGATCTCGCGGATCGCTCCCGCCGCGGCTTCGGCGGTGTCGGCCCGGGTGAGAACGGTCCTGGCTTCGTCCTCCCGGCCGTTCTTGACCAGCCAGCGCGGGCTTTCGGGGACGCGCAGGAGCAGCAGAAAGAAGACGATCGAGGGGATGGCGCCCATGGCGTACATCCAGCGCCAGTTCGACGGGCCGGCCCCGGCGAACAGCCCATTGACGAAGTAAGCCAGGAGGATACCGGTGACGATGGCCAGCTGGTTGACAGAAACGAGGGCGCCCCGGATCCGGGCCGGCGCGATCTCGGCGATGTAAAGCGGCGAGAGGACGGCCGCCGAGCCGATGCCGAGGCCTCCGACGAACCGGAAGACGACGAATTCCGCGATCGTCCGCGGCAGGGCGCAGCCGGCGGCCGATACCAGAAAGAGGACGGCGGAGATCCGCATGAAGCGCCGCCGCCCGATCCGGTCGCTGATCGGACCGGCCAGGCCGGCGCCGAACATGCAGCCGATGAGGACCACGGCGACGACCCAACCCTCCTGGAGCGAATCGAGCGAGAACTGCTCCTTCATATAGCGGGTCGCCCCGGCGACGATGGCCGTGTCGAAGCCGAAGATGAGGCCGCCGATCGCGGCGACGAGGGTGACGGAGAGGACGTAGACCGCGGGCCTTTTCAAGCGTTGAACTCTCGGACGGCCTCGAACATGGCCACGATGTTCGCGATCGGCACGTTGGCCTGGATGTTGTGGACGGAGTTGAAGACGAAGCCGCCTTCGCGGCCGAGGACCTCGCAACGCTCCAGGACCTGGACCCGGACCTCCTCCGGCGTCCCGAAGGCCAAGGCCTTCTGCGTGTCGACGCCTCCGCCCCAGAACACGATGTCCCGGCCGAACTCCGCTTTCAGCCTGCGGGCGTCCATGCCCGCGGCGGAGAGCTGGACGGGGTTGAGGATGTCGAAACCGCTCTCGATGAAGGCGGGGATGAGGGTGGCGACGGCGCCGCAGGAGTGCTTGAACGTCTTCCAGTTCGTGTGGGCGTGGATCCAGTCGTTGAGGCGCCTGTAATAGGGCAGGTAGAGCTCACGGAACGCCGCGACCGAGCAGAAAGTCGACTGCTGGGTGCCGAAATCCGTGCCGCAGGTGAACACGGCCTGGACCTGGTTCCCGACCCGGGCGAAGATCTTGCCGAGGTTCTTGAGGGCTATCTCGGTCTGCCCTTCGAAGACCTTGTGGACATAGGGGCGGCGGGTCAAGGTCGAGACGTACCACTCCTCGACGTCCCGGATCCCCCTGGGATGGGGCAGGCCCGGGGCGGGGACGAGGGCGATGTCGCCGAGGGCGGTCCCGCCGAAGCTGGCGACGATGCCCCGGCCGGTCGCCCCGGCCCGGCGGCTCTCCCGCTCGAAATGGTCGAGGGTATCATCCGCGATAGGTGCGAATTCCTCGAGGTTGTCCGCGGGGTCGAGCCTGTCCTCGTCGATGGGCTCCTGGCGGATGATGGTGTCGAAAAAGAAACCGTTCTTCGGCAACCGGCCCGAGGGCGGAGCCGAGCGGTCGCCTTGGGGGAAGACGAGAGTGTCGCCGTTCGAATCCTTCGTCGTCTTGAAATTCCCGGACATGAAGACCTCGGTCCCGTCGTCCATGCGCCAGGGCTGCCAGTTCTCGTTGCGGTAGCCGAACATCGTGTCCGGGCCGTAGACGCCCTCGACGTCGATGCCCAGGGCCGTCTGGAGGTCGTCGTCGATCCAGCCCAGCATCTGGTAGGGTTCGTGGACCTTGACCAGGCGCTTGTCGAGGCCGTAGTGGTCACGGAGCCCGATGACGCACTTGACGTGCATGCCGGTGACGGCCGTGCCGTTGAAGTCGATGGGAATCCTGTCGGGCTGACGGTGGTTGAGGGCGGCGTCCAGGCGCTCGCGGCCGGTCATCGACATGGGGGGCCTCCTCGGTTCCCCACAGATTACCGGTTTCGCCGCGGCTTTGCAATACGGCGTCAGGCGGTCTTCGGGTGCTTGATGAACGTCCCGGCGCGGTACTCGCGGAAGGCCGTCCGGAGCTCTTCCTGCGTGTTCATGACGATGGGCCCCTGCCAGGCCACGGGCTCGCCGAGCGGCCGGCCCGAGAAGAGGAGGAACCGGACGGGCGAGCCGGTGGTGGCCACCCGGACCCGGCTCCCGTCGCCGAAGAGGATGATCGAATGGTCGCCCTGGTACGGCGTCCGCTCGAGGTCGAAATAGCTGGTGGGCTCGACGTCGTAGGCGGACAGGCCCGGCTCGTCCGAGAAGCAGCCCTGGCCCTCGAAGACGTAAACGACGACCGTGTGTCCGGGCTTGGTCGGATGGACGAACTCGGTCCGCGGCGGCATGGCGACGTCGATGTACTCGGGGTCGATGACGATGTCCCGGACCGGGCCGCGCGCCTCGCCGACCGTGCCGCAGATGACGCGGGCCGTGACCCCGCCGGGGAGGGCGACCTCGGGGATGTCCCCTTTCTTCACGTCGCGGTAGCGCGGATCCATCATCTTCTGCGAGGCGGGCAGGTTGGCCCAGAGCTGGAAGCCGCCCATCCGGCCGTCGGCCCCGCCCTTCGGCATCTCCTGATGGACGATGCCGCTGCCGGCCGTCATCCACTGGACGTCGCCCGCACCGATGACGCCGCTGTTGCCCATGCTGTCGCCGTGCTCGGCGCTGCCGCGGATCATGTAAGTGATCGTTTCGATGCCGCGGTGGGGGTGCCAGGGGAATCCGGGCAGGAACTTGTCCGGGTCGTCCTGGCGGAAGTCGTCGAACATGAGGAAGGGATCGAACATCGGGACCTCACGGAAGCCGAAGCCGCGCCGGAGGTGGACTCCGGCTCCCTCGAGCGTGGGCAGACCGATGAGGACTTTCCTGATACGGCGGGTCTTGTCCATGTCGCGCTCCTCTCCGCCTATTCTATCACAGCGGACCTTCCGGCCCGCGCCGGCTGACGCGCCGCATCAGCAGGAAGACCGGGAAGCCGGCGGCGAAGAAGGCGGCGCCGTAGAGGGCCTCGCGCGTCTGCGTCGCGAGGACGTTCACGGCGATGGCCAGCATGAAGACGACGAAAACGGCCGGCAGGACCGGGTAGAGCGGGATGCGGTAACCCGTGTACGCTTCTTCGGAGAGACGGGCCTTGCGTCGCAGGAAGAAGATCGAGGACGATACGACGGCCAGGGTCATCGTGTCGAGGAACATGACGTAGTTGACGATGTTCTCGAACGTGCCGAGAAGGAAGATCGAGACGAGGATGATCCCGCCGAGGAAGAGCAGCCCGAACTCCTGGGTCTGCGTCTTCGGATTGACCTTCTGGAAGACGGCCGGCAGGGTCCGGTCCTCGGCCATGGAGTAGTAGACCCGCGGGATCTGCATCAGGGTGACGTTGAGGAAGCCCATGGCCGAGAGAAAGATGGCCAGGGAGACGACGAGCTTGCCGGTCTCGCCGAGCGTGACCCGGGCCGTCTCCGCGGCGACGAGCTTGGCCGCCGCGATGCCGGGGACGCCGAGGGCCATGACGTAGGCGGCGTTGATCGTCAGATAACAGGCCAGTACGATGAGGATGCCGAAGAAGATGGCCCGGGGGACGTTGCGGCGGGCGTCGCGGACGTCGGCCCCGAAGTTGATGGTGTTCTGGTAGCCGCCGTAGGCGTAGAAGACGTAGATGAAGGCGACGCCGAGGGCGAAGAACCAGGGTTTTTCGAGCGGGAGCGACGCCGGTCCTTCGGGGACCTTCTTCGACAGGAACGCCGCCCCGGCCAGGATGCCGATCATGACGACCTTGAGGATGCTCAGGACGTTCTGGGCCCAGGCGCCCGTCTTGATGCCGAGGTAGTTGATGACGAGCAGGCCGAAGATGAGGACGACGGCCGTCGCCTGGACGGTCCCCGTCGTGGGCGCCGCGCCCGGGAAGACGATGGGCGTCAGGTACTCGGCCCCGATGAGGGCGACGGCGGCCGCGCCGGCCCCGTTGAGGACGACGACGTTGGTCCAGTTGAGCATGAAAGCCAGGCCGGAGCTGTAATTCTCCGCGACGACCTTGTAGTAGCCGCCCGGCTTGGCGAAGCGACCGCCGATCTCGGCGAAGATGAGGGCCCCGATGAGGCTGATGAGTCCGCCGAGGGCCCAGGCGGCGTAGAAGAGCGCCGGGGTCTTGGCCGCCGCGGCGACCATGGCCGGAGTGCGGAAGATGCCGATGCCGATGATCAGGCTGACGACGATCATCGTCGCGTCGAAGGTGGTCAGCTTCGCCTTGATGCTCATTTGCGAGGCCTCCATTCCCAATCATTTTATCCAGGAAGCCCAGATTGACAAGCGATATCGGATTACTATTCCGACTCTGGGAGATCCCTCTCTCCGGCTTTGCTCGGGAATATCCTCTAGCTCCCCGGCCCCCCGGGAACCAGTTCGGTCGGTTCCCCCCGCTGCGCGGGTCCCCCCTC
>JBGSUG010000194.1:0-2408 GCA_041736225.1 Candidatus Aminicenantales bacterium
ACGGCCGCCGACCGCATCATGGCCGCGCGACTCGGTCACGCCGCCGTCGAGGCCCTCGTCGCGGGCCGGACGGGCGGGCTCGTCCATATGGTCCGCGACCGGGTCGAGTTCCTGAAGTTCGGCGCGGCCGGCGACGTGAAGACGACCGACATCGAATCCGACTACCGCCTGCTCAAGGTCCTATCCTAAAATGGGGGACATGATACCTATTTCCTATTTTCATATACGCCCCGGAGCGGCCAATCGGAAAATAAATGGGAAATAGGTATCATGTCCCCCATTTTTATGGAAGGAACACAATGAGGAAAGCCGCCGTTCGTTCGTTCACCGCCGCGATCCTGCTCGTTCTCGCCGTAGCGGTCATCGCCCTCGCGAGCGCCGCCTGCCGGCGCCCCAAGTACCCTGAAGGTCTCTACGCGGAGGTCGCCACGAACAAGGGCCCGATCGTCCTCCGGCTCGAGTTCGAGAAGGTCCCGATGACCGTCGCCAACTTCGTCGGCCTGGCCGAGGGGACGATCGACAACAGCGCGCTTCCCCCTGGACGGCCGTTCTTCGACGGGACGAAGTGGCACCGCGTTGTCCCCGGCCACGTCGTCCAGTGCGGCATGGGCGCGGGCGGGAAGGCCGAGGACCCGGGCTACGAGTTCCCGAACGAGATCGTCCTGCCGGGCCTCGACCACGGCCGGGCGGGTATCGTCGGCATGGCCAACGGCGGCCCGCACACGAACGGGAGCCAGTGGTACATCACTCTCGGCGACCGCTCCTACCTCGACGGCGACTACACCGTCTTCGGCTCGGTCATCGCGGGGATGGACGCGGTCATGGCCATCGTCCAGGACGACCTCGTCGAGTCCGTCCGGATCGTTCGCGTCGGACGGAAAGCCCGCGCGTTCCGCCCGACGACGGCCTCGTTCAAGGCCTTGGTCGAGGAAGCGAAGACCCGGGTCGTCGCGGCCGCCGCCGAACGGAAAGCCCGCGAGGACGAATACGTCCGGACGAACTGGCCCGGCGCGGTCCGCGAGGAGAGCGGCGTCGAGCACGTCGTTCTCCGGGAGGGACTCGGCGAGCCGCCCGCGCCGGGGGCCGTCGTCAAGGCCGTATATACCGGGCGGGCGCCGCTGGCCGCCAAAGCTTTTGTCAGCACCGCCGACGAGGGCAAGCCCTATTGGGGCGAAATCCCCGAGCCTTTCGAGTTCACGGTCGGCACCGCCAGGATCAATCCGGGCCTCGACGCCGCGATCGGCCGGATGAAGAAGGGCGAGAAGCGCCTGGTCGTCGTCCGGCCGGAGATGGGCTACACGGCCAACGGCTTCTACGCCAGGCAGCGCCCCGGCGAAAAGCGCTTCGTCATCTCCCCCAACACCCTGCTCGTCTACGAAGTCGAGATCCTCGACATCAAATGGATTTAAAAAGGGGGACATGATACTTATTTCCAAATAATTTTATCGCCAAGAAAATAGGAAATAGATATCATGTCCCCCATTTAAAAGGAGGTTCTGATGCGTGTATCCAGGCGTTCGCTCGTCACCGGCGGCGCGGTCGCCGTCCTGGCCCTTCTCGTCGGCGCCGCCCCCCAGGGCAAGGCGCCCGCCAAGGGCTTGAAGAAGGTCGAGAACACCGATACGGCCTTGCGGCTGAAAGCCTTCGAACAGCACGTCGCGATGAAACAGGCCTCGCCCTTCAAGGACGTCAAGTGGCGGTTCATCGGCCCCTCCGATCTCAGCGGGCGATGCACCGACGTCGCCGTCCCCGCGGGCAGCCGCACGGTCTTCTACGCCGGCGCGGCCACGGGCGGCATCTTCAAGACCGTCAACGCCGGGACGACCTGGGAGCCCATCTTCGACGATATGCCGACGATGTCGATCGGCGACCTGGCCGTCGCCGAATCCGATCCGAACATCGTTTGGGCCGGCACGGGCGAGGCCAACATCTTCCGCGGCTCCGAGGCCGGCCTCGGCGTCTTCAAATCGGCCGACGCCGGGAAGACCTGGAAACACATGGGGCTCGAGAAGACCTACACCGTCGCCCGGGTCGTCATCCACCCGGAGAACCCCGACATCGTCTACGTCGCGGCCACGGGCCACGAGTGGACCACCAACCCCGACCGCGGCGTCTACAAGACGACCGACGGCGGGGCCACCTGGCAGAAGGTCCTGTTCGTCAACGACCGGGTCGGGGCGAACGATCTCGTCATGGACCCGCAGTCGCCCGACACCCTGTACGCCGCGACCTGGAACCGCATCCGCCTGCGCTGGAGCGATCCCCGTCCCGGCGGCGAGGACGGCCTGTTCAAGACGACGGACGGCGGCAAGACCTGGTCGCCGATCAACGCCGGGCTGCCCGACACGGTCTCCACCGGGCGCATCGGCATCGACCTCTGCCGGACGAAGCCGTCGACCCTCTACGCC
>JBGSUG010000256.1:0-5649 GCA_041736225.1 Candidatus Aminicenantales bacterium
CGTCGCCGCGGGCGGCCTCGACGGCCTCCTGGGCCTCGCGGCCGGCCGAGTGCAGGCTCTGGGGGTTCCCGAACGCCTCCTCGAGATACGGCCGCATCGCTGCCCGGACCTCGGGGAGGAGCGGGGTCGCCGCGATGTGATCGAGATAGACTTTCCTCATGGCGTGTTCCGAAGCGGCCGCGGGCCGGCGGGGCGGACGGACGGCCGGGGTCAGACGGCCTCGACCGACGTGACCTCGGGGACCTCTTTCTTCAGGATCCGCTCGATGCCCATCTTCAGGGTCAGCTGGGACATCGGGCAGCCGCCGCAGGCTCCTTTGAGCCTGACTTTGACGACGCCGTTCTCGCCGACCTCGACGAGCTCGACGTCGCCGCCGTCGGCCCGGAGCGAGGGGCGGATCTTGTTCAAAGCCTGTTCGATCTTTTCTTTCATCGACGACTCCTCATCATGTTCCGGAAGATGGAACCTTTATATTACGCTCAGCGGCCGGTCCTCGCAAGACCGGCCTATTCCTTGTCCCAGTCGAGCAGACGCCTCTCTCCCCGGAGCGCCCGGAGGGCGGTCGCGTCCTGGGTGACCTCGAGGGCGCCCCGGTAGGCCCCCCGCTTGTCCCGCATCGCGAAGTAGCGGATGTGGAGGAACTTGCCTTGAGATTCGATCCAGAAGGCGGCTTCGTCGCGCTCCCCGGACCGGAACGCCTCGAGGATGCGCTCGACGACGTCGACGCTCTTGGGCGGATGGCAGTTCTGTACCTTCCGCCCGATGACCCCGGGGGACCGCGGGAAGATGCGATCGGTCGTCGCCGAGTAGTAGCGGACCGTGTCGTTCTCGTCGACGAAGGAGATGTCCACGGGCAGGTGCGTCAGCATCAGGTCGACCTGCTCGGCGGTGAGGACGCCGGTGTCGAGGACGAGTCCAGCCCCCGTGTCCGCCGCCGGAGCCGCCGGGGCCTCCGGACCCGCCGCCGAAGGCCAGGCCGGGACGGGAGCGATCCAGGCGTAGCCGATCTCCTCCTCCCCTTTCTTGACCTTGGCCCAATCGCCGTCGTCGAACATCTCGAGACACATCGGGAACAGGACCTTCTCCTCCTTGCCGATCATGTCCGAGATCTCCTGCAGGACCCAGGAGCCGGTGTTGAGGACGAGCGCGGCGTCCCCGATCTCGACGACGCGCCGGAATTCCTTGAGATGGGCCCGGATGTCGTCGTGGATGGCCCACATGACCTTGGACGGCCCGCCGACGCCCTTCGCCTCGAGCCGCGGGAAGATCTGGTTCTCCTTCTTGAGATAGTGGCGCTCGATCAAGGCGAGAGACCCGGCGAGCGAAGCGAGGCGGGCCCGGTCGGCCGCCCAATCCCGATGCCCGGGCTCGTTGCGGACGTGATCGAGGACGGCCCGGATTTCGGCCACGAGCGTCTCCAGAGCCCGGTTCTCGTCGGCGAGGGTGCGCAGGGGGTGGCCCGGAGCGGCCTGGAGCGCCGGCCGGGCATCCAGAGACTCCTCGAAGACCTTGACGTGGACGTCGCAGAGCTTGCGGACCTCTTCTTCCGGCAGGCCCTCCGCCATGAGCTCCTGCTCCATCGCCCCGATCTCGGCGCCCGAGACGTCGCGGACGAGGCCGGCGAAGCGCTTCTTCAGCGCGTCGACGTCGCCGCCGCGATGAAGGTCCCGGATGATGTCCTTGAGGATCTCCTTCTTCGCGTCAATCTTCATGTCCTCTCCTCCCATACATGACCATCTTACAACAATTCCTACTGCTTTAGTAGTGTATAGAAAAAGATTTTCAGACGACGATTCTGGGGATGAGTGGATTGATGCGGGCGAGGATCTCGTAGCTGATCGTCCCGGCCAGGGCGGCCAGGTCCTCGGCCGTGATGCGCTCGCGGCCGTCCGCACCGAGCAGCGTGACCTGGTCCTCGAGCCCGACCCCCGGGACGTCGGTGACGTCGGCCATGAAAAAGTCCATGGCCACCCTCCCCCGCACCGGGGCCCGCCGGCCCCGGACCAGGACGTGGGCCGTGTTCGACAGCCCGCGGTCGTAGCCGTCGTAATACCCGACGGGCACGACGGCAAGCCTCGTCGGCCGGGTCGTGCGGTAGGTGCACCCGTAGCCGATGTCCGCCCCGGCCGGCACTTTTTTGATCTGGGCGATCCCCGCCTTCCACGAAAGAACGGGTTCGAGCGACAGGGGCTCCTTCCTGTCGAGCAGGCAGGAGAGATAGGTCTCCTTGGACGGCCACAACCCGTAGAGCCCGATCCCGACCCGGGCCAGGTTGAAGCCCGGCTCCGGGAAAAGGATGGTCGATGCCGTGCAGGACATGTGCCTGAGCGGGATACGGGGGCCGCCCGCTTCGAGCTCCCGGACGGCCGCCCGGTAGACCGCGAGCTGGCGCCGGGGGTAATCGTGTTTCGTCGTGTCCTCGATATTGGCGAAATGCGAGGACACGCCTTCGACGGCGAGGCCAGGCCGGCGCCGGACGTCCCGGACGAAAGCCGCCAGGTCTTTGGGATCGACCCCCTGGCGCCAGGTCCCCGTCTCCACCTTGATGTGGAGCCGGACGGTGCGGCGCAGGCGGGCGGCCAGGTCCGCGAGACGCTCGACCGTTTCGCGGTTGTAGACGGTCAGGCGGAGATCGCCGGCGACGGCCGCCTCGAGCGAGTCGAGGGGCGCATAACCGAGGACGAGGACGGGTGCCGCGATCCCGGCCCGGCGCAGCGCCGTCCCCTCTTCGACGGAGTTGACGCCGAGCCAGTCGACGCCTTCGGCGATGGCGATCCCGGCGACCTCGAGGAGCCCGTGGCCGTAGGCGTTGGCCTTGACGACGGCCAGGAATTTCCTCCGGGGCCCGATGAGGCGCCGGAACTCCCCGATGTTGCCGACGAGGGCCCGCTTCGCGATCTCGACGCGTTCGATCGGCCGCCGTCGCATGCCCGTCCCCTAGGCCGCTCCCCCGGCCCGGACGCGGCCGAGGTCGACGAAGTCGCGGATCTCCGATTCGACGAACAGGGTCTGCTCGCGCGCGACGCCCGTCGAGACGACGGCCACGCGCGTTTCGATCAGGTCCTCGAGGACGCGGACGTAATCGACGAAGGCCGGCGGCAGGTCCTCGAGTCCGGCGGCCACGCGCGGGAACTCGGGCCAGCCCGGGAGGGTCCTGAATTCGGGGACGACCCCCTCCAGCATCCAGGCCTCCGGCGGAAAGGTCTTCAACAGCTCGCCCTTGCGCCGGTAGCCCGTGCACACGGAGATCGTGCCGAGGCCGGCCAGGACGTCGGGCTTGGTCAGGGCGATCCGGTCGATGCCGTTGATTCGGCAGGCGTAGCGCACGGCCACCGCGTCGAACCAGCCGCAGCGCCGGGGCCGTCCCGTCGAGGCCCCGAACTCGTCGCCGCGGGAGGCGATCGCCTTGCCTGTGTCGTCGAAGAGCTCGGTCGGGAACGGCCCGCTGCCTACCCGCGTCGTGTAGGCCTTGGTGATGCCGAGGACGCCGTGGATCGTCCGGGGGCCCACGCCGAGCCCCGTCGCGGCGCCGCCGGCCGTCGAGCTCGAGGACGTGACGAAGGGATAGGTGCCGTGGTCGAGGTCGAGGAGGGCGCCCTGGGCGCCCTCGAAGAGCACGTTCTGTCCGGCCTTCATGCGTACGTGGAGAAGCTCCGAGACGTCGCGGAGATAGGGCCCGAGCCTCTCCGCCCAGCCCGCGTACTCCCGGTAGATGGCTTCCGCATCGAGGGCCGCGAGCCCCGCGGCCCCCAGGACGGAAGCCTTGGCGGCGACGGTCTCGACGATCTTCTCACGAAGGACGCGGAGATCGGCCAGATCGCCGGCCCGAACGCCCAGGCGCGCCGCCTTGTCCTCATAGGCCGGGCCGATGCCGCGGCAGGTCGTGCCGATCTTTTTCTCGCCGCGCCTCTCCTCGGAGCTCCGCTCCACGAGGGGATGCCAGGGCATGATCAGATGGGCACCTCGGCTGACGGCCAGACGGGTCGGATCGACCCGGATGCCCCGGGCCTCGAGGTCCCCTGTCTCCTGGAAAAAGGCGGACGGCGCGATGACGACGCCGTTCCCGATGACGCAGAACGTGGCCGGCCGGAGGATCCCGGAAGGGATGAGATGGAGGACGATCTTCCTGCCGGCGACGTAGACCGTGTGGCCGGCATTGTGCCCGCCCTGGTAGCGGGCGACGACGTCGAAAGCCGGGGTCAGGAGGTCGACGATCTTGCCCTTGCCTTCGTCCCCCCACTGCGTCCCGAGAACGAGCAGATTGGCCATTCCTGTTCCCTTCGTTCAGAAGCTCAGCCCGAGCTGGACCTGGAGCTGGTTGTTCTTGAGGGCCGTCCCCTTCTCCTTGTTCCAGTCGTACTCGGCCTTGATGAAGAGCGTGCCGTTCAGGACGAAGCGCAGGCCCGCGGCCCAGCGGCTGCGGTCGAGGGCGATGCCGCCGCCGTGGTAGGCGTCGGTGTAATCGACCGTCTGGTAGCTCCCGAAGGGCTGGATGCTCCGCAAGCTCATCGTCATCCAGACGCTCCAGCCCTCCGACTTGCCGCGCTCGAACGGATCGGGGTTGTCGATGAGGGCTTTCGTGTATTCGCCGCGGACCTCCCATTGGGGGGTGACCCAGGCCAGGTCGGCGCCTTCGAGCGTGAGGTCGCGCAGGCCCTGTTCGTCCATCTTGCCGGTGTAATAGGAAATGCCGGCCTGGATCTCCCGGCTGAAGACGAGGCCCAGACGGCCGCCCTTGGCCCAGTCGTTGTTGTTGTCCTCGAACTGCTGCCCGCCGCCGAGCCGGTCCGCCTCGGCCAGGCCGCTGCCCAGAAAGGCCGAATAGGTCAGGACGCCGACCTGCCCCTCGACGACGATGCCGATATCACGCCAGCTCTCCGGATAGAGGTATTCGAGGTTGAGCGGCGTCCGGACGAGGACCGTCTGATGCGGGCGGCTGGACCGGTTCCACGATCCAAAGGGCACGAGGAAGAGCCCGGCTTTGACCGTGAAGGTCTCGGCCGGCATGAACCCGGCCCAGGCCTGGACCAGACCGAAGGAGGACACGCCGAGGGTCCTACCCTCGACGCTGAAACCGAATTTCTGGCCCACCCGGCCCTGGGCGAGGACTCCGGCCATGAGATTGGCCGTGTTCCCCTTGGGATAGGCGCTCTCGGCCTGACCCTTGATGTACTCGAGCGACAGGTAGCCTCCGGCCTGGACCTGGCTCCGGACCGGGAGCGCCAGCCACAGGACCGCGGCGGCGGCGATGACGGCGTGTTTGTTCTTCATGCGATCTCCGAGAAATCGAAGGCGTCTTCGAGAATGTCCCGCTTGCGGCTCCCGACGTCCTTCTTGAAAGTGACGAGCCGACTGATGTCCGAAGCCCCCTTGCTCGTGCCCATCCAGATGGCGCCGACCGCGCGGCCCTCCTGCAGGACGATCTTCTTGTACAGCCCTTGTTCCGGTTCGGCGCGGACGATCGATTCGAACCCCGGGCCCTCGGCGCCGAACTCGCCGATCGAGGTCACGGCCAGGCCGGCGACCTTGAGCGTATTGACGGGGACCGTGCCCGCGTAGGGCAGGTCCTGGCCGAGCATGTTGCGGGCGGCCGCGCGGGCCTGTTCGAAGGCCGCCGGGATGATGCCGTAGATGCGGCCCCGGTGTTCC
>JBGSUG010000288.1:0-12119 GCA_041736225.1 Candidatus Aminicenantales bacterium
TGCGCGGGGTATCGATCGCAGCTCACATTACAGCCACAAGAGAAGATCGCAGCGGTCTTTCTGGCAAATTCTTCAGGTGTGAACTCCTGGATATATGCCCAGCGCGCCTGCGAAATTGTAGCTTCGGCAATTGCCGAAGCAATTGGATCGCCTGATACGGCAGAACAGCCTGACCCCGCATTAAGAAAATATGAAGGAACGTATAGCTCGTATCCTTGGGGAGGGGAGAGCGCGGTTTTGATCTGGAAGGGCAGCCTGGCGATCGTAGATTTCCCGACCACCAATCCGCTTGGGGGATTGGAAATACTGAAACACATCGAGGGGAACAGGTTCAGGGTCATCCATAGCGACGGCGAACCGGCGGCTGAAGAAACCGTCTTTGAAATGGATAGTAGCGGTAAGGTTACCAGAATATGGAATGAAAGTAATTTCAAACCTAAAGTGCGATAAACAAAGATCCTGAGCCTGCCCTCTAGGTTCCGGATCCAAGAATCGGAGGTTCGAATCCTCTCAGGCACGCCATGTTTTAGAACTCCGCGCTCTTGACTCCCACCCTGGGCCCGGATATTCTCGCTCGTGAAAGGATGGATCGATCCCAGGAAAATGAAAGCGATCATATACACGGAATACGGCCCTCCGGAAGTGCTGCGGATGCAGGACGTGGAGAAACCCGTGCCCCGGGACGGGGACGTGCTGGTCAAAGTCCAGGCCACCACCGTCACCATCGGCGACACGATCATGCGCGATCTCGACATGCCCCTCTCCGGCTTGAAGCGGTTCCTGGCGCGAATCTACCTGGGATACAATAAGCCCAAGCGCCGCGTCCTGGGGATGGAGCTGGCCGGTGATGTCGAATCCGTCGGCCGGAAAGTAACCCGCTTCAAACCGGGCGATGCGGTTTTCGCCTCCACCTTCGCCGTCGATTTCGGAGGCTATGCCGAGTACAAATGCCTGCCCGAAAAAGGGGTCATAGCACTCAAGCCGGCCAATCTCACCTACGGGGAGGCCGCTGCCATCCCCGGGGCGGGAATGACGGCTCTGCAGTGTCTCAATAAGGGAAGGATCCGGCCTGGGCAAAAAGTGCTGATTTACGGCGCATCCGGAGCGGTGGGCACCTATGCGGTACAGCTGGCCAGCCGGTACTTCGGGGCGGACGTGACCGGGGTGTGCAGCGGCGCGAATTTCGAATTGGTCAAATCCCTGGGCGCGAGCCGGGTTATCGATTACACCCGGGATGACTTCACCCGAAACGGCACAACCTACGACGTGGTCTTCGATGCCGTCGGAAAACTGCCCCCTGCGCAGGGCAAAAAAGCGCTCAAGCCGGCCGGCATCTATATCAACGTCCTTGCCGATTCAGGCCGCGACGAGAAGCTCGAGCACCTGCTCCTGCTCAAAGAACTGATCGAGGCGGGCAAGCTCAGACCGGCCATAGACCGGGTCTATCCCATGGAGCAGATCGTCGAAGCGCATCGTTATGTCGAGCAAGGACACAAAAAGGGAAATGTCGTGATCACCCTGCGCAGCGTTGCGTGAGGAAAGCAAACGCCCATCTGTGACCCCCTCACAAGGAGAAAGCCGTGCATCGTCTCAAGTTCTTCCCGGTCGCATTTTCCATCCTGCTATTGGCGGGTTGGGCCCTAGCGCAGAGCCCCCAGGACTGGCCTGTTGCGAACCCGCAGGATGTCGGGCTCGATCCGAAGGTGTTGGCGGAGTTCGATGCCGATATCGCGTCCGGCAAGTATGGATATATCGACAGCATGCTCGTCATCCGTCGGGGAAAGCTGGCCTTTGATGGTTCCTACCGGCATGATTACGACAAGATATACGGCAAGGAAGCCAAAGAGCAGAGTGCGCTCAACGCCCATGATCCGACCGGCCCTTATAATTATTTCAACCCGTGGTGGCACCCCTTCTATAGGCGGGGCGATTTGCACTCCCTTCAGTCGGTGACCAAGACAGTGACTTCGGTCATCATCGGCGCGGCCACGGCCCGCGGGGAATTTCCCGGGCTATCGGCACCGGTCCTGAGGTTTTTCGACGAGTCCAAAGTGGCCAACGTCGACGAGCGCAAGCGCCGCGTCACCCTCCGGCATCTTCTGACGATGACCGGGGGATTCGACTGGGACGAAGGCCTTCCCTACAACGACCCTCATAACACCTGCAGCATGATGGAAGCGAGTTTTGATTGGGTAAAATTCGCCATCGACCGGAAGATGGCCCGCGAGCCGGGGACCGTCTTCAACTACAACAGCGGCGAAACTCAACTTCTGTCGTATGTTTTTCACGTCGCCACCGGCCGGGATCTCGAGGAATACGCCGCCGAACATCTGTTCGGCCCGCTGGGCATCGAACGCTATTTCTGGAAGCGTACCCCGGCCGGGCCGGTCGACACGGAGGGAGGGCTCTACCTGAACCCTCACGATCTGGCCAAGATCGCTTACCTCTACCTTAACAAGGGAGCCTGGCGGGGCCGGCCGGTCGTGACCCCGGAATGGGTTGCGGATTCCGTCTCTCCCAAGATCGAAGTGGATAAGAGCGGCGTCAAGTACGGCCTCAAGTGGTGGCTTTTTCCGTACGGCGACGGATCGAAGACCGCATGGGCCGGCTCCGGGTTTGGCGGCCAGATGCCGATCGTCGTTCCCGAACATGATCTCGTGCTCGTTTTCACGGGTTGGAACGTATTCCCGGACAAACCCGACCTCAGCCACCGCGAGGCGATCGAGCGCGTCCTTCGCGCGATCGTCGATCACGGTGACGCCCGCCTCGAAGCACCAGCTCTTGAGGGAATTGTCGAACCTCTCAGGCCGGGGACGCTTCATTTAACTCATTGATCCGGAATCGGTTAGGGAAATTTTCGCTGGGGAGATCCCTCTTCTGCCAGCCGCCCTCAACTTGACAGCCTGGCCCCATAACTGATAGACTAACCGGCAAATAACTGCCTCACGCGGATAAGAACCTCGTCATCGTCAACCCCCGAATACACCAGGCTTCTTCCCCTCGAACGCAGAACAATAGAATGTAGGAGTTTTTTATGGGATTCAGCAATTTCAATTTTCACCCCGATGTCGCGGCCGGGACCAAGGCCATCGGCTATCTCAAGCCCACTCCCATCCAAGAGCAGGCGATCCCGCCTGCCCTCAAGGGACACGACCTCATGGGGCTGGCCCAGACCGGAACAGGGAAGACAGCGGCCTTTGCCCTGCCGATCCTCGACCGTTTGATCCGGGGACCCCGCGGTCATGTCCGGGCCCTCATCGTCGCGCCCACGCGGGAGCTGGCGGAGCAGATCCATGAGGTCATCGTAAGCCTGGGCGGGCGGACACGCCTTCGGAGCATGACGATCTACGGCGGTGTGAACATAAAGCCGCAGGTCCGGAGCCTTCGCAGCGGCGTCGAGATCGTGGTCGCCTGTCCGGGCCGTTTGCTCGACCATATCAGCCAGCGCACGATCGACCTGTCGCATGTGGAAGTGCTCGTCCTCGACGAGGCGGATCGGATGTTCGACATGGGTTTCCTGCCCGACGTCAGGAAGATCGTCAAGCATCTTCCCGCGCAACGGCAGACGCTCCTGTTCGCGGCGACCATGCCCGCCGATGTCCGTAAACTGGCGCAGGAGATCCTCCGCGCGCCGGTGACCGTGCAGGTCAATTACGCGGCGCCCATCAGCACCGTCGCGCACGCCCTCTACCCCGTCGAGCAGCACCTGAAAACCGCGCTCCTCCTCGAGCTGCTGCGTCATACCGATACGGGATCGGTTTTGATATTCACGCGCACGAAGCACCGGGCCAAGCGCTTGGGACAGCAATTGGAGAACGCCGGCTACCGGGCCGCGTCCTTGCAGGGCAACCTCTCGCAGAACAGGCGGCAATCGGCGCTGGACGGATTCCGTGACGGCTCCTATCAGATCCTCGTCGCGACGGACATCGCGGCCCGCGGGATCGATGTCTCGAGCATATCCCACGTCGTCAACTACGACATGCCCGACACCGTCGATGCGTACACGCATCGTATCGGGCGCACGGGACGGGCCGCCAAGACCGGCGACGCCTTCACCTTCACGACTCGGGAAGACGGGGAGATGGTCCGCAGCATCGAACGCGTCCTCGGCGATCGGGTAGAGCGCCGCACGCTGGAAGGCTTCGATTATAAGAAACCGATGCCGGGCCGCGATACCGAATTCGCCCGTCTGCCGCGCCAACCTCAGCCGCGCAGAGAACAGAAGGGGATAAAAGCTTCCGGAGGCCGGCCCGCGACTTCCGCCCCGCAGAATAAATTCGGAGGCGGAAGAGAGGGAAAGCGCAAGTTCGGAGTAAGAGAAGCGCAGAGACCGAAAGCCCGCCCGGCCTTTCGTCGTGGCAACTTCTCCCATTCCTCCTGAATATCCGAGCTTCTCGTCTCCCCACGATGGGGGATGATCGGCGGTCGGAGGATCGCGTCATGGACTTTGTTTCCCAGCCTTATATATAATAGTTTCCGTGGATCGACGGCGTTTTCTGAAGTCGCTCGGGCTGAGCGCGCCCATCCTGGCTATCGCTTGTGAAAAGGCGAGCCGGCAAACATCCCAGCCGCTCGAAAAGCCGCCTCATATCGTTCTCATCATGGCCGACGACATGGGGTTCGGGGACCCCGGCTGCTATAATCCGGAATCGCTCATTCCGACGCCCCATATGGACCGGATCGCGGCCGAAGGCGCCAGGTTCACCGACGCCCATGCGCCCGTGGCGCTGTGTTCGCCCACCCGGTACAGCCTTATGACCGGACGGTACTCCTGGCGGACGCGGCTTAAAAAAGGCGTGTTAATGCCCTACGAGCTTCCCCTGATCGAGGCGTCGCGTCCGACCCTCGCTTCGCTTCTCCGGGGCCGCGGATACGGCACGGCGTATGTCGGAAAATGGCATCTCGGCCTGGAATGGACGACGAAGGACGGCAGCAAGGCCGAGGAGTTCTATCGTCGGGACAAACCCTTCGAAACGGACGAAACTCTTCAATGGCGGGTCGACTTCAGCCGGCCGGTCGGCGGCGGACCGACCCGCCTCGGATTCGAATATTTCTTCGGGAACGCGGGATGCCCGAGCAACGACCCGCCGTACGTTTTCCTGGAGAACGACCGGGCCGTCTCGGTGCCCACCAAAATGAGCAAGGAGGAATGGCGGGGGTTGCCGGGATTCCTTCCGGGTCCGATGGCCGATGGCTGGTCGGAAGAGGACATCGATATCATCCTCGCCGGGAAGGCCAAGGAAGTCATCGACGGCCATCTCAAGAATCGGCCCCGGGATCCCCTCTTCCTTTGTCTCTCGACCAACTCACCTCACGTTCCCTGGCTTGTCCCCGAGTTCATGAAAGGCAAGAGCCGGGAAGGTCCGCGCGGCGATCTAATTGCCCTGTTCGACTGGGTGGTCGGAGAAGTCGACGCCCATCTCGAGGGGAGGGGGATCGCCGACGAGACGCTTCTCATCGTGACAAGCGACAACGGAGGCCAGAAGGGGGCCAACGGGCATCAATCCGCGATGGATTTCCGGGGATATAAAAGCGAAATCTGGGAAGGCGGCCATCGGGTCCCGTTCATCGTCCGCTGGCCCGGGAAGATCAAGGCGGGAACGGTTTCCGGAGACCTCGTCAGCCTGGGCGACCTATTCGCGACCTTCGCCGATCTCGTCGGCGCTCCCCTCCCGGACGATGCCGCCGAAGACAGTTGGAGCGTCCTTCCGGCTCTCCTCGGAAAGTCCCAGGGCCGGCCCCTTCACGAAGCTCTCGTCTTTCAAGCCGGGAACGGAGATCTGGCGCTCCGCCAGGGTCGATGGAAGTTCATCGACGTCAAGACCGAGGAGGGGCGGGGCCGTCTTTACGATCTGGAAGCGGATCCGTCGGAGCGGCGGGATCTCGCGGCCGATCATCCGGAGGTCGCGGCGTCCCTCGCCGCCCTGCTGGACAAATACCGCCGTCAAGGCTTCAGCCGGCCGATGAAAGCGAAGTCCTCTCGCCCCGGCTGAATGGAATTTCCGGCTTACCCGGGTTATAATCACCGCTCTGAAGTTCAGCCGGATCTCGAATCTTGTTGAGAGGTGAGGCCCATGACGAACAAGTTCTTCTCGGTCGAGGACATCCCCCGGCGCCGGTTCCTGGAGCTGGGCATCAAGGGAGGCATCGCCCTGGCGGCCGCGCCGTCCCTGATGAGCTGCCTGAAGAAGGCCGGCGAAGCGCCGCCGCCCGTCCAGTTCCCCCTAGCCGACCTGAACAAGGTCATCCAACGGGCCCTCTCCAAGGGCGGTGAATTCGGCGAGGTCTATATCGAGAACCGCGTCTCGCGCTCGGTCCTCCTCGAGGAGGGCAAGTTCAAGAGCGCCGTTTACGGCATCTCGCGAGGCGCCGGCGTCCGGGTCATCTCGGGGGACAAGACGGGTTACGCCTATACCGACGACCTGTCGGTCGAGTCGCTCCTACGCGCGGCCGACGTCGCCTCGTATGTCGCCCGCGGGTCCATGGCCGTGACGCCCATCGACATCAAAGAGGAGAAACGGCCGTCCTACGTCACCGTTAAAGTGCCGCTCCAGACCGTGGCCGACGAGAAGCGCCTGGAGATCATGAAGCGGGCCCACGACGCGGCCCTGGCCTACGATCCCAAGGTCAAGATGGCCTCGATCGACTACTACGACGAGGTCCGGGGCCGGGTCATCGCCAACAGCGAAGGTCTCTACCTCGAGGACGAGCTGCCGCTCATCTTCTTCATCGTCCAGGCCCTGGCCGTGGGCAACGACACCTCGCACATGGGGCGCGAGCGCCTGAGCCGCCACGCCGGGATCGAGATGTTCGACGACCTCAAGCCCGAGGACGCCGCCCGGACCTGCGCCCGGGAGGCCGTCACCATGCTCGAGGCCAAGGACGCCCCGGCCGGCAAGATGGACGTCGTCATGCAGAACGGCTGGGGTGGGGTCCTCGTCCACGAGGCCGTCGGGCACCCGCTCGAGGGCGACAACATCTCGCGCGAGACCGGGGTTTTCGTGGGCAAGCTCGGCAAGCCCGTGGCCACCCCCAAGTTCACCATGGTCGACGACGGCACCCTGCCGTGCTTCCGCGGCACGACCGACTACGACGACGAGGGCACGCAGATGAAGCGCAACGTCCTCATCCAAGAGGGCACGCTCGTCAAGTACATGACCGACATCCTGTCGGCCAAGCAGCTCAAGATGGAGCGCACCGGCAACGGCCGCCGCGAGTCCTTCCGCTACATGCCGATCGTCCGCATGACCAACACCTTCATCGAGAAGGGGACGGACAAGCCCTCGGAAATCCTGGCCTCGACGCCGAGCGGCATCTACGTCCAGAGCCTGAGCGGCGGCAGCGTCAACCCGACCGACGGCGTCTTCAACTTCACCTGCCGCGAGGCCTACCTCATCGAGAACGGCCAAAAGACCGTTCCGGTCAAGGGGGCTACCCTCATCGGCAACTGCCTGGACGTCATCAAGGGGGTCGACGCGGTCGGGGACGACCTGGACTTCGGGCCGGGCATCTGCGGCAAAGGCCAGGCGGCCGAGGTCACGGCCGGCCAGCCCACGCTCAGGATCCGGGGCATCAACGTCGGCGGCTCGCGGGCCCGCTGAGCGGAAGAAAGGACACGAACGATGGACATCAAGCTTATCGCCGAACAGCTGGTCAAGCGGTGCCTGGCGAAGGGCGCCGACGCGGCCGAGGTCTATATCGAAACGGGCCGGAACCTGAGCCTCGACGTTCGCAAGGGCGACATCGAGACCGTCCAGGAAGCGGCCGCGGCCGGAGCCGGCATCCGGGTCTTCGTCCAGGGGCGGATGGCCTTCGCCAGCTCCAACGACCTGGGGGAGAAAGCCCTCGAGGAGGCCGCCGGCCGGGCCATCGCCTTCGCCCGGGTGACGACCGCAGACCCCAATAATGTTCTGCCGGACGACAAGGGTCTGACCGAAGTCGCCGGGCTCTACGATCCGCAAGTCACCCAGGTGCCGATGGAGGAGAAGATCGCGCTCGCCAAGCGCCTGGAAGAGCTGGCTCTGAAGGACCCCCGGATCACCAAGAGCGACGGCGCGAGCTACCGGGAGTCGGAGGGAGAGGTGGCCATCGCCAACTCGAACGGCCTCGTCAAGGGCTACCAGTCGACGGGATGCGGCTACGGCGTCTCGGTCGTAGCCGAGAAAGGCGAGCAGAAGGCTTCGGGCGGCGATTCCTGCAGCCGCCGCTTCTACGGCGACCTCAAGTCCGCCGAGGAGGTCGCGGTCAAGGCCGCCCGCGAGGCCTACGAGATGCTCGACCCGCGGACGGTCAAGACGCAGCGGGCCCCGGTTATCTTCCACGCCGACGTCTCCCGGGCCCTGCTCGGGGGGATCCTGGGTGCGGTCAATGGCGAGCGCGTTCTGCAGGGGGCCAGCTTCCTCGGGAAGAAGCTGGGGCTGAAGATAGGCTCCGAGCTCATGACCATCGTCGACGACGGCACGCGCGAGAAAGGGCTGGCCAGCGCTCCGTTCGACGGCGAGGGCGTGCCGACGGAAAAGCGCGTCATCGTCGACCGGGGCGTCTTGAAGGCCTTCCTCTACAACACGGCCGTGGCCAAGCGGGCCGGGGTCGAGAGCACGGGCAACGCCTCGCGCGGGGGCTTCGAGAGCCTGCCCGGGATCGGACCGCATAATTTCTTCATGGCGGCCGGGACGGCCAAGTACGACGACATCATCGCGGCCACCAAGACCGGGCTGCTGGTGAAAAGCGTCACCGGCTACGGCATCAACCCAGTCAACGGCAACTTCAGCGGGGGAGCGGCCGGCTTCTGGATCGAGAACGGCAAGATCGCTTTCCCGGTCCAGGGCTTGACGATCGCCGGCACGGCCGACGAGATCCTCAACGGCATCGACATGATGGCTGACGACCTCGACCTGAGCCTGTCGATGGCCGCGCCGACCGTGCGGATCAAGGTGCTGCAGATCGGCGGGGAATAAGCGCCGGTCCCGCACCCGTTCGGGCGCCTATTTTTTCGGCATGTAAGACAGATCCGCCTCGTACCAGGAGGTCCGCGTACCCCTTTTGCGGAGAAGCTTCGTCATCTTATCCATGATGACGTTGGAGTCCGGGCCCAGGGCTTTCCACATCTCCGCGTTGTGGGTCCAGAACTCCGCCGGACCCTTGTCCAGGGCGCAGTAGAAATAGACGGGCTGGTCGCACCCGAGCTCTCCGTACAGGCATTTCCAGGTATCGACGCTGCCCTTGGCCTTCGCCAGGGCCGCGATCTCCCCGGCCAGCGCCTCGAATTCCCGCTCGCGGCCGGGGATGATGGACCAGATGTCGTAGATGATAAAGGTGTGCCCCTCGCTCGGCCGCGGCTTTTCGGGGAGGAGTGAAAGCAGGGGCTTATAGGAGACGATGTAGCTGGTAAAGCTCTCGTAGGTGGCCGCGAGCTTCTCGTTCAGGGCCGCGATATCGGCTTCGTACTGCGTCATGAGCGCCGCGTCCTCCTTTAGCATCTTCCCCACGTCCGCGTAATCCGAGACCGGGCTGATCAGGAGACAATGGGAATCCTCGGTCAGTTGAGCGGTCCACCCGTAGGCGGCCTTGTGCTTGGAATAGAAATCCACCATCGCCTTCATCGCCGCCCTGAACTCGCCAGCCACCGACGGCTTGACCGTGATGTCGGTTACCATGGCCAGGGGCGTCTCGGCCGGCTGGGCGGTGAGCCAGGCCGGGACTGCGACAAGGGCCAGGATGACGGAATACATCCAGACGCGGAACGCCGATCTCCTCATTAGACCCCTCCTCGTGACGGACTTAGAGACGGAACGCGGCCGAAGATACATGACGCGCAACGGTTCGATCTCTCCCCGGAGCTCTTGTACCTATCTAATTACGCCGGGAGAAGCCGGAAGTCAAGAGGTCACGGCCCAGATCCGGCCCTCGACGGCGAAGAGCCGGCGTTAAGCGTCTTTGATCCCCGGGCAGGCGTCCGTTTCGCAGCCCGCTTCGTCGGCCGTTTCCAGCTGGAACGTGGCATGCCGGATCTCGAATCCCTTCGCTACGGCCTCCCGGGCCTGGCGCAGGATGGCCTGGCCATCCCGGCCCTTGGCGATCTTGAGATGGGCGCTCAGCGAGACGAAACCGGAGGTGATGGTCCAGACGTGGAGGTCGTGGACTTCCGTCACGCCGGGGATAGCGGCCAGGACCCGGATCACGCCGGCCATATCCAGGTCGGCGGGCGCGCCTTCCATGAAGATGTGGAACGATTCTTTAATGAGCCGCCCCGAGCTCCAAAGGATGAGACCGCACACCGCCACGCTCATGATGGGGTCCCAGATCCAAGAGCCGGTCAGTTCCATGAGGAGCGCCGCGGCCAGGACGCCCACGCTGCCCAAGGCGTCGGCTATCACATGAAGGAAGGCCCCCTTGATGTTCAGGCTCCTGTGCCTGCCCCGGAACAGGATGGCCCCGACGGCGATATTGGATAGGAGCCCGAGCGCGGCGACGGCGATCATCATCCCGCTCTTGACCTCGGGCGGGGCCTTGAGCCTGGCGAAGGCCTCATAGCCGATGAGCCCGGCCACCGCCCAGAGCGCGATGCCGTTGAGGAGCGCCGCAAAGATCTCGAAGCGGCGCCAGCCGAACGTCCTGGCCGGCGTCCGGGGACGGGACGAGAGCCAGAAGGCGAAGAGACCGAGGGCCAATGCCGCGGCATCCGTGAACATGTGCCCGGCGTCGGCCAGGAGGGCCAGGCTCCCGCTCAGGAAGCCTCCCGCCACTTCCAGGAGCATGAAAGAGACCGTGATGGCCAGGGCCAAAGCCAGGCTCTTCTTGTTCTCCATCGGAAATCAGTTTAGCGCAGATCGGATGGCCGTGCCAACCGGCTTATTGACTCGCCGCGTCGGAGCCGCCGTCAGCTTTGAATGGAGGCCTGCGCGCGGATGAGGTCGTGGAGCGTGATGATGCCGATGACGGCCTCGCCCTCGCGGTCGACGACGACGAGGATGTTCGAGGGCGACTCGATGAACTTGTCGCCGACCTCGCGGACCGTTTGGTCCGGATGGCAGGTCACCCCTCTTCGGACCTCGGGGGTCCCTCCGGTCCGCAGGGCCGACTGGATATCGGTCCGGCTGATGATGCCGCTCAAGCGCCCGTCGATGACGACCGGGAAGTAGGCGAACGGGTGCTTTTCGATGGCCTTCTTCAGGGCCCCGGACGAGAGGTCCGCGACGACGACCGGCCGCGGATTGGCGATCGCGGAGACGGGCAAGTTCTGCCAGCCCTGGAGGTCGAGCGGCGGGCGGACCTTGTGGAGCTCGTGGCCGTCCTGGACGAGCAGGGCGTCGTAGAAGTTGAGCGGGCCGCTGAGCCGCGCCACGGCCTGGCTGACGATCGTTCCCAGGAGCAGGCCGGGCACGAGCGCGAACTGGTGGGTCATTTCGAAGACGATGAGCATCGAGGTCAGCGGCGCCCGGACGATCGATCCCAGGCAAGCGCTCATGCCGACGGCCGAGAGCACGATCTGGTCGGCCGGCGTCAGAGGGAGCCAGAGGCCGATCAGTCCTCCCAGGAAGTACCCGCTCATCCCGCCTAGAAAGAGCGAAGGCGCGAAGATACCGCCCACCGCTCCGAAGCCGTAGCTGAATATCGTAGCGGCCAGCTTGGCTAGAACCAGCAAGCCGGCGACACGCCAGTCGAAGGCATTCGTCAGCGCGCTCGAGAGATCCTGGTATCCCAGCCCGAAGACGCCGAGCTTCCCTGTGACGAGGAACGCCGTCACCCCCAGGGCCCATGTCAGAACGCCGCCGAAGACGGGCAGGAGCCAGCGGGGGACGCGAGTGCGGCGGGCGAGCCGGCCCCGAAGTCCCAGAGCCGAGGCCTGGAACAGGCGGCCCACGGTGGCGGCAACGAAAGCAACGACGGGGACGGCCGCGTAGTGGAGCCAGCTGACGTTCTCGACCGACGGCAGGATGAAGGCGGGCTGCCGGCCCAGCAGCGCGTAGACGACGAACGCGCCGAGGACGGATGCCAGGACGACCCGGCCGAGGAACCGGCTGTTGAGATCGCCGATGACTTCCTCGATGGCGAAGGCTATAGCCGCGAGGGGGGTGTTGAAGGCCGCCGCCAGCCCCGCGGAGGCGCCGACGATGGCC
>JBGSUG010000325.1:0-3006 GCA_041736225.1 Candidatus Aminicenantales bacterium
GCCGCGCCTACGGCGAACAGGCCGTCCGGGCCGGGTGCGTGCTGGCCGCGATCACCGGGAACGTCGGCGTCCCCGGCGGCTGGGCCAGCGGCATCGCCCTCCAGGCCCCCGACGGCGGCCCCTTGTGGCTGGTCTTCCCCGTCGGCGACAACCCCGTCGAGGCCATGATCCCGAGCTTCCTCTGGACCGAGGCGGTCCTTCGGGGCAGGGAGATGGGGCCGGCCGACGGCGTCCGCGGCGCCGCGAAACTCGCGACGGACATCAAGTGCATCTGGGCCGTCGCCTGCAACGCCCTCATCAATCAGCACGGCAACGTCAACCGGACGGCCCGCATCCTGGCCGACGAGAAGAAGGTCGAGTTCCTCCTCGTCCAGGACAATTTCCTGACCCCGACGGCGCGCTTCGCCGACATCGTCCTCCCGGTCTGCACGCAGTTCGAGACCTGGGGCCTCGAGGACGGCTGGAAGTACGGCGACGAGGTCATCCTCATGCCCAAGATCGTCGAGCCGCCCGGCGAGACGAAGAGCGACTACCACATCTGCGCCGAGATCGCGGCCCGGCTCGGCCTCGAGCAGGCCTATACCGAGGGCCGGACCGAGCGCGACTGGGTGGCCTGGTCGCTCGACCGCTACCGCCAATCGCGCTTCCCGGGGCTGCCGTCGCTCGACGAGTTCGAGACGTCGAACGCCGGGGTCTATTCGCTCCCCGTCACGAAGCCCGCGGTGGCCTTCGCCGATTTCCGGCGCGATCCGGCCAAGCACCCCTTGCCGACGCCTTCCGGTAAGATCGAGATCTTCTCCAAGCGCCTCCACGACATGAACGATCCGGCCGAGATACCGGCCGTCCCCAAGTACATTCAGGAATGGGAGAGCCCGTTCGGTCCCGAGGCGGCGAAGTACCCGCTCTCGGCGATCGGCCATCACTATCTATCGCGCGTCCATTCGACGCTCGAGGGGATCGACTGGCTCGAGGAAGCCTTCCCCCAGCGCCTGTTCATCAATCCCGTCGACGCCGAACCCCGGAAGATCAAAAACGGCGACCCGGTCCGGGTCTGGAACGACCGCGGCGCCGTCGTCGTCAAGTGCCGGCTGACGCCGCGGATCATGCCCGGCGTCGTCGCCCTGCCGCAGGGCGCCTGGTGGACGCCCGACAAGGACGGCGTCGACCGGCGCGGCTCGGTCAACGTCCTCTCGTCCGAGCGCTGGACGGCGCTCGCCTTCGGCAACGCCCAGCACACCATCATGGTCCAGGTGGCCAAGGCGGAGGCGGCCTGACATGGTCACGCAGTACGGCTTCTACTTCGACGCCTCGGCCTGCACCGGCTGCAAAGCCTGCCAGATGGCCTGCAAAGACCGCAACGACCTCGAGCCGGGGGTGCTGTGGCGCCGCGTCTACGAGGTGGCCGGCGGCGGCTGGGAGAAGAAAGGCGAGGTCTGGGTCCCGTCCGTCGTCGCCTACAACATTTCCATGGCCTGCAACCACTGCGAGAATCCCGTCTGCGGCCTGGCCTGCCCGGTCAAGGCCATCTCCAAGCGCGAGGACGGCATCGTCTTCGTCGACACGGGCGCCTGCATCGGCTGCCGCTACTGCGAATGGGCCTGCCCCTACACGGCCCTGCGCTTCGACGCCCGGACCAACACGGTCTCCAAGTGCGACTTCTGCTACGCCGCGATCGACGCCGGCGGGACGCCGGCCTGCGTCGCCGCCTGCCCCCAGCGAGCCCTTG
Source organism: Candidatus Aminicenantales bacterium (assembly GCA_041736225.1). Classification (GTDB taxonomy): domain Bacteria; phylum Acidobacteriota; class Aminicenantia; order Aminicenantales; family Saccharicenantaceae; genus RBG-16-66-30. Next base: position 1,727 of record JBGSUG010000325.1, read on the forward strand.
ACTTCGGCGACCTGGCCGAGCTCAGGAAGAAATACGGCGACGTCCGCCGCATCTTCCCGCTCCCCGATCCCGCGCAGACCGACCCGGCCCTGGTCATCAAGCCCCACCGCGACGCCGCCCGGGCCGAGGAGCGCGGCGCCGAAGTGGCCAACTGGGAAGAAGTCTAAGCGCCGATGCTCAAGGAATGGCCCCTCGTCGCCTTCACCGTTCTGGGCCAGGCGGCCGTAGGGATCTTCGTGTTCTTCCACCTGCCCTTCCTAGCCCGGTTCCGCACGCCCACCTACGGCTGGCGCATCACCTGGCTGATCACCCTGGCCCTCGTCCTGCTGCTCGCCGGCTTCGCGGTCCTCGTCTCGTTCTTCCACCTCCGCCATCCCCTGCGGGCTCGTTTCGCCCTGAGCAACCTGCGCTCGTCCTGGCTCAGCCGGGAGATCCTGTTCGAGCTCGTCTTCATGGCCCTCGTCGGCGCGGCGGGATGGTTGGCCTGGAGCCGCGCCCCGTCCGCCGGGTCCACATGGGTCCTCGTCGCCGCGACCGCGCTCGCGGGCGGCCTCTTTCTCGCCAGCATGGCGAAGCTGTACATGCTGCCCGCCCTGCCGGTCTGGCGACAGGGCTATACGCCCGTCTCGTTCTTCCTGACGTCCTTCGCGCTGGGCGCCCTGGTCACCGAGATCGTCGTCCGCACCGTCGCCGGTCCGGGCGTCTTCGGGCTCGACCTGATGCGCGGCGCTCAGGTCCTGATCCTGGCGGAGATACTCCTGGCGGTCCTGCTCGCTCCCCGCCACGGGGTCCTCGGGGTCCGGCCCGAATCGTCCCTTCGCCCGTCCGGCGGCCCGCCCCGGCTTCTGCACGCGATCCGGATCGTCTTCCTCGCCGCGGGGCTCGTCTTCGTCGCGTCGGATATCGGGAGCGGGGCCAACAGCATCATGAACGAGAAAGGAGCGGGCCCGACCCTGCTGCTGGCGCTCGCGTCCGTTCTAGCGGGGGAGGTCGCCGGCCGGTTCCATTTCTACGGCCTCGTCGGCCGTCCCGCGAGTGAACGCAGGTAGGATTCGTAGTCGGCCCGGGTGTTGAGGTTGCGGATCCTCCCGGCATCGTCGAACCGGACGGCCGATGTCCGGCATCTCCCGAAAAGCGGCAGGACGCTCCGTTCGCCGAGGGCCAGGAGCGCTTCGACCTCCGGGACGACGGACTTCCGGTAGACGGCGAAGAGCGGTTCGCGGAGGCCCGCCGGGCCGACCGGGACCGCGATGTCCGCGTCCCGCGCGGCCCGGGCGACC
>JBGSUG010000357.1:0-7032 GCA_041736225.1 Candidatus Aminicenantales bacterium
CCGAGGCGCCCATCGTCGTCATCTGCAGCACCGGCCACCGCTCCAGCCTGGCCGCCAGCTTGCTGCTGCGGCAGGGCTTCAAGTGCATCATGAACGCCGCCGGGGGCATGACCGGCTACGGCGCCGCCGGGTTCGCCCCCCTCTGCACGGTCTGCTTCGTCCCCCATGCCAGCCATTTCATGGGCAAGGACATGCTCGTCGTCTGACGGAAGGCTCGGCCACGATCCGAAGGAAAGGAGACCACGATGGAATGGTTGAGGTTGGAACAATGGTCGCCCTACGCCGCGGGCATCGCCATCGGCGTTCTGAGCTGGTTCACTTTTCTCCTGTCCGACAAGGCCCTGGGCGCATCGACCGCCTACGCCCGGACGAGCGGAATGATCGCCCGGCTCGTCGGCGGGAAGAAGGTCCTCGAAAACACGTACTACCGCAAGTTCGTCCCCCAGATCGACTGGGAGTGGATGCTCGTCCTGGGCATCGTCGTCGGGGCCTATATCTCGGCCCGGCTGTCCGGGACGTTCGAGACGAGCTGGGTGCCTGCCCTCTGGGCCAGGACTTTCGGTGATGCCGTCGGCCCCCGCATCGCGATGGCCTTCGTCGGCGGGATCTTCATGGGCTTCGGGGCCCGGTGGGCCGGAGGCTGCACCAGCGGCCACGGCATCAGCGGGACCCTGCAGCTGACGGTCGTCTCGTGGGTCACGGCCGTCTTCTTCTTTATCGGGGGCATCGCGGCCGCCAAGCTCCTGTTCCGGGTCATCGGCGGCTGAGGGAGGCGGACATGCTGACCAACATCCATCGGAAAAAAGGCCTGCAACTGGTCCTGGGTTTCGCGGCCGGGATCCTCTTCGGCTTCTTCCTGCAGAAGGGCGGCGTCACCCGCTACGACGTCATCGTGAACCAGCTCCTGCTCGAGGACTTCACGGTGCTCAAGATCATGCTTGCGGCCGTGGCGACGGGCATGCTGGGCGTCCACGCGCTGCAGTCCCTGAAGCTGGTTCGGCTCCACCCCAAGCCCGGGTCCTGGAACACGGCCGTCTGGGGAGGGCTCCTCTTCGGCGTCGGGTTCGCGGTCCTCGGCTACTGCCCGGGCACGCTAGCCGGGGCCATCGGCAACGGTTATCTCGACGCCGCGACCGGCGGCCTGGCCGGGATCCTGGTCGGGGCCGGTCTGTTCGCCGCCGTCTACGGCCGGATCGAAAAGACGGTCCTGGCCAAGGGCGATCTCAAGGAAATGACCCTGTCGGGCCTGCTCAAGGTCGGCACTTGGGCCGCGGTCCTGCCGGCGGCGGCCCTCATAGTGCTCGTCCTGTGGCTCCTGGAGCGGGCCGGGCTTTAAGGGAGGGAGCGAGCGATGCGCGTTCTGAACGTCCTGTCTCAGATCATCGGCCTCACGGGAGCCGGGGTTATCGCCTGGGGCTTCGCCCTGATCATGGTCCGGTTCTTCAAGCTGGAGTGGCAACGCTTCCGGGGCGAGAGGATCGGGCCCCGCCGCGAGGCCCTCCGCCACCAGCTCGGGTCCTACCTTCTGCTGGGCCTTGAAATTCTCATTGCCGCCGACATCCTGCGCACCATTTACCATCCGACCCTCCGGGACCTGGCCCTGCTGGGGGGGATCGTCGTCATCCGGACTGTGATCAACTTCTTTCTGGACAAAGAGCTGGCCGCGGCCTACTTGCGCGATTTGAAAACGGACGGGGACGCGAAGGGCACCGCGCCACGAACGTCATGAAAGCTCACCTGCCGATCGTAAGCCGCTGCCGCGTTCCGCTCTTGGCTCTCGCCGTTGTCCTGGCTGTCACCTTCGCTGCGAGTCCCATCCCGGCCGTCGCACAGGCCCGCGCTGCGGCGGCGCCCCGGATTTCCATCACCGTGTCCATGGAACAGCCGACGGCCCATTATTATCACGTCGTCGTCCGCGCCGAGGGGCTCAAGGGAGAGACCCAGGACTTCAAGATGCCGGCCTGGACCCCGGGCTACTACCGCATCATGGACTACGCCAAGTTCGTCAAGGACTTCCGGGCGGAGGACGGCGCGGGCCGCACGCTCGCCTGGGAGAAGACGGCCAAGAACACCTGGCGCGTCCGCACCGGGAAGGCCGCGGCGGTCGTCGCGAGCTACGACGTCTACGCCTTCACCCGCTTCGTCGCCGACAGCTACCTCGGCGACGACGGCGGTTTCATCACTCCGACCGGGGTGTTCATGCACGTCGCCGGCCGCCTGAACGACCCGGTCGAGCTCAAGGTCGTCCCCCATGACGGGTGGAAACAGGTCTCGACGGGCCTCGACCCGGTCGACGGGCGCCCAAACACCTTCACCGCCCCCGATTTCGACACGCTCTACGACTGCCCCATCCTGGTCGGCAACCAGGAGATCCTGACGTTCGAGGCCGCGGGCCGCCCCCATACCGTGGCCGCCTACGACCTCGGTTCCTTCGACCGGGCAAAATTCACGGGCGATCTCGCGAAGATCGTCGAGGCCGCGGCCGCGCTCATGGGCGAGCTACCCTACCGTCACTACACGTTCCTCATCATCGGGCCCGGAGGGGGCGGGCTCGAGCACCTGAACTCCACGGCCGTGACCCTCAACCCGGACTCCCTGGCCGACGCGCGCGGCTACCGGGGCTGGCTGAGCTTCATCGCCCACGAGTACTTCCATCTCTTCAACGTCAAGTCCATCCGCCCGGTCGCCCTCGGCCCCTTCGATTACGACCGCGAGAACTACACGAACATGCTCTGGTTCTCCGAGGGTGTCACGGTCTATTACGAGTCCCTGCTGCTCAACCGGGCCGGGCTGATGACGCGGGAAGAGGTCCTCGAACAGCTCGGCTCGACCATCGCCGACTACGAGAACGCCCCCGGGCGGCGTCAACAATCGGCGATCCTCTCGAGCTTCGATACCTGGATCGGCTTCTTCGGCCGCAGCGAGCACGCGGCCAACACGTCCATCTCCTACTACGACATCGGCTGCGGGCTGGGGCTCCTGCTCGACCTCAGGATCCGCGAGGCTTCGAAGGGCCGGTCTTCGCTCGACGACGTCATGCGGACGCTCTACCGGACGTTCTATAAGGAGAAGAAGCGCGGCTTCACCGATCAGGAGTTCCGCGACGTCTGCGAGAAGGCGGCCGGTGTGCCGCTCGGCGAGATCTTCGACATCTACGCCGCGACGACCGGGAAGTGGGACTATGCCCGATATCTCGGCTGGGCCGGGCTCGCGATCGACCTCGAGCCTAAGCCGGCGGCGGATCCATGGTTCGGCGCCTCGACCCAGGACCAGGGGGGCAGTGCTATCATCTCGACCGTAGAGCCGGATTCGCCGGCCGCCCTGGCCGGCCTTAGCATCCAGGACGAGATCCTGGCCATGGACGGGACGCGCGTCACTCCTCGATCGCTCCCGGCCATACTCGCAGCCCGCAAGCCCGGGGACAGGATCGAGGTCCTCTACGCGAGGCGCGGCCACACGGGAGAGACGGAGGTCACGCTGGGCAAGAAGTCCGAGCCGGCTTTCCGCATCACCCCGATCGCCGAGCCGACCCCGAAACAGAAAGCCCTTCTCGACGCCTGGCTCAAGTAGAGCCCTTGCTCTTCACCGGCCCCAGGTACTTGTCGAGCCAGTTCAGGGTCTCCTTGATCATCTCATTACGGGGCAGGTTGTGTTCCGAATCGTAGAGGAGGTGCCGCTTGTGTTCCGCAGGCGTCCCCAAGAAACGGAACAAGGGTTCCTGGGACGCGTCGACGGTAAAAAGGTAATCAAACCGTCCGTTGAGCATGAGGACGGGGACCGTGACCCGCGGCGCGAAATTGATGTGGTCGGCCTCCGGCACGGACTTGAGTTCCTGGTTCGGCAGGAAGCCCCCATTATAGAGTATTCCCGTCCTGATCCGCTTTTCCAGGGCCAGGGGCACGACGCCCTGCATGCCGCCCCAGCTGTAGCCCAGGTAGGCCACGCGGGCGGTGTCCATATCCGGTCGGCTCTCGAGATAATCCACCGACCTTGAGAAGTCCTTCTGCCACATGATGGCGTGGTCTTTCCAGCTGTTCACGGACAGCTCTGTCGTATAAAAGCTGAAGCCGTCGCCGCGTTCGTACGTCGATTTGTAGACGGGATACAGGACGGCCCGGCCGCTCTTGACGAGAAAGTCGAAATTTCCCGTCGTCAGATCCGTGCTGGAACGAAGGGCCATCGCACTGCTGCCGGGGAAATAGATCACGGCCTGAAATGGCGGCGAGCCCTCCTTGGGCAAATAGAGATAGGCGATGATCCGCTCGTTCCCGTAGGCGGCATCGTATGTTATCTTTTCCTTTCTCCAGAAAGGCGAGGTGTCATCCGCGCTCTCCAGGACGGCATGCGTGTCCTTTTTGTCGTAGGCGTAAAAGCGCTTGTAGACCGCGAAGACCTCATCGGATACGGGCGTCTCCTTTTTAAAATCCCGGACGAAGCCCAACGGGACCGGCCCTGCCAGGCTTTCAGGGAAGCTCTCCGAAGAGATGTATCTTACACAACGGAAGCCGTTCGTCGCCGACCGGTCGAAAGGGGACACGGCATGCATCTGGATGAAGAAGTAAGACGGATCGTCCCAGGCACCTCCCAAGATGTAGCGCATGTCACCCGAAGCGTTCAGGCACCATTCCCTGACGTTGCCGGCCATGTCATATGTTCCGAAGGGTCCCAGGCCTTGATAATGTCCTCCTGGTGCCGGACCCTTGCCCTCGAAATTGCTCAGGGGGATGATCGAGGACGAATATTGCGGCCCGGCGCAGATCGCCCAGTGGAAGATCGTCGGAAGGGTCTTAGCCGAGAACTCGGCGTAGGCTGCGGCCTCAAACCAACTGAGCCCACCCACCGGAAGATCTCCCTGCCCCTCGGGATAGCCGCCCAGTTCCCAGGTCGAAGGACCGGGGCGGCCGGTCCGGTCAAGAAAGAGCGCCGTGGCCTCTTCCCAGGTCATCATCCGTCCGCCGCCGATGAAGGGATGCTTCCAGAATTCCTTATTTGCGTATCCGCCCGCATCCACGAATGTCTTGAATTCCCGGTTCGTCACTTCATATTCATCGATCAGGTAACTCCCCATGGGGATCGATGATGCGGGCGTCAGCAGGATCATCCTTGGGACATACGCCCCTGAAGGAACACGGACCATGCGCGGCGGCAGGTCTTCGGTGCGGTCGAGGACGAAACGATGAAGGCCGTCTGATCCGGACCTCACCCCGAGAACGGACCGGTAATCCGGTTTCTCGACCTTCCAACGCAGATATTCCCGGGGAATGCGGACGGCGGCGAGCGGAGTCGTCCCCAGCTCATACCAGCCGCCCCCGGTGTCTTTGTAAGCCCTGGTCGAAACGCGAGCGCCCGGTGGCTCCGTCTCGACGGCGACCTCCCGGGACATCTCGGGCCAGAGGGCGGCCAGCCGGGCGTCCCCGGGGATGATCGCGTCCGCCTTCCCGGCCAGCCAGAACGCCTCGGAATACCGGCCATCATTGATCAGGCGCATCACTTCGGGCAGCGCTGTCCCTTTGGCCCAACTCGTTTTCGCCATTCCCCGAAAATATCGATAGACCGGAAGGCTCAAGGCCAGGAGCACGAGGACGGAGGCGGGGACGACGGCCTTTTTCCAGCGGGATCGCGGCGAGGATTGCACTCCGGCCGACGACTGCGGCGCCGAGGGCTTCTGGGACTCTCGCATCTTTCGGGGCCTGGCCTTCTCCGGGAGAGCGGCCGATGATCCGGCGGTCTCAGCGGCCTCGTCGCCGACGCGCTCCAGGTCGGCCATGAGGCCGGCGACCGTGCCGTATCTCTTCTCCCTGTCCTTTTCCAGACACTTGAGAACGGCCGCGGCCAGCCCCGCCGGGATCGCCGGGTTCAAGGTCCGCGGGTCCGGGGGGGCATCCGTCTTGTGCTTCACGGCGACGCTCAAGGGCGTGTCGCCCTCGAAAGGCAGGCGGCCCGAGAGCATCTCGAAAAGGATGACTCCCAGGGCGTAGATGTCCGCGCGCGGGTCGGCCGCCTTCCCGTCGACCTGCTCGGGAGACATGTATTCCGGCGTCCCGATCATCGCCCCCGCCGCCGTGACGCCCTCGGCCCGGACCGAGCGGGCGATGCCGAAATCCATGATCCGGGCGTTCCCCTCTCCGTCGATCATGACGTTCTGCGGCTTGAGGTCGCGGTGGACGACGCCGAGCCGGTGGGCCTCCGCCAGCCCCTCCCCGACCTGTAGGGCGATCGCGACCGCCTTCCCGACGGTCAGGTGCCCCGACCTCCGGAGGAAACGCTTCAGGTCCTCTCCGTCGACGTATTCCATGGTGATATAGGACGTCCCCTCGAAAGACCCGAGGTCGAACATCCGGCAGACGTTCTTGTGGCTGACGCGCCTGGCCAGACGGAGCTCCTCCCGGAAGCGGCGGATCATGTCCCCCCGGGCCGCGATCTCGGCCCGAAGGAGCTTCAGGGCGATCCGCTCGCCGACCTCGAGGTCCATGACCTTGTAAACCCTGCCCATCCCCCCTATGCCGAGCTCCTCGATGACCTGGTAGCGCCCGGCGAAGGTCGTGCCGGGCGCCAGGGCTTCGACGGGCATGGCCAGGGTCGCCCCCTGTAAAGATACCGGCGTCGGGGCGCCCGCCTTGAGCGACGTCCCGCATCGCCCGCAGAACGCCGAATCCGAAGGATTATCAGTGGAACATTTTGAGCACTTCACGGCTCATCGTCTCCCCTGGAGTGGCTGCCACCTAGCATAAGGATAAAACGGGAGGGAGTCAACGCAACTTTTGGCCAGGTGGCTCCGTCTATGGTGACGAAAAACTATCGCCATATTCGTCATCGCCGCCGCCCGGCCCACGACCCAGGTGTCGGTCCACATTACGGGTTAAGCCGGAGCTTTCAGCGGCCCTAAATAATGCGGCAGGCCGGGGCGTAGACCCTACGAGGTCCCACATGAACAAGACGCCCCGGATCCTGCTTTATCTGCTGACGTGTCTGGTTTGCTTGGCAACGGCCGCCGACTCACTCGGTGCGATCCCGGTCGCCGGGCAGAGCGAC
>JBGSUG010000360.1:0-14641 GCA_041736225.1 Candidatus Aminicenantales bacterium
GCCGGCGAGCCGGCGCGCGCCTTCGAGGACCGAACGCCGTCGTTCGCCGTCCAGTGTTTCCGCGAGGGCGCACTGATGCCAGCAGGCGGTCAGGACGATCTCATAGGATTGGCCGGCTTCCGCCAGGGCGGTCAAGCGCGCGGCCGATTCCTCGACCCGGCCCAGGTTGACGAGCGCGAGCCCGAGGCTGTGGGCCACGAAAGGGGCGCCGGGATCGACCGCGAAAGCCCGCTCAGCGGACTGCAGGGCGTCGGCCCAGCGGTCCGCCAGGCCGTGAACACCGGATTCCAGATGGAGGACCCAGCTGTAATCGGGAGCGAGCGAGTGGGCGAGACGAAGGCAGTCGCGGGCCCGATCGAAATCACGGAGCATCGCCCAAGTGAAGGCGAACGCCGCGTACCAGGATGCGCGCAATTCGGCGTCTTCGCCGCCGAGATCGGGATGGGAGATGAAATCCTTGAGCTCGTCGAGAAGACTGACCCGGAGAGGATAAGCGCGGTGAGCGAAATACCGGACCAGGGGATTGGAGGGGTCCCGGCGGATGGCTTCTCGAAGAAGCCAACGCGAGAGACGCTCGCCGCCGAGCCGGTAGGCCGTTCGGGCGCCGAGGACGATCGCCTCCACCGGAAGCGAATTCACGTCGGTGGCGGCGGTCCAGTATTCGGACGTCAGCGCGTAGAGATCGAGAAAGCGGTGGCGGTCGTAGACGGACTGGAAATGCCCGAGCGAGGCGGCCAATTGGCTTCGCGGTGCGTCATCCGATGTCATGGAGCATCTCTCCCGGCGATGCGGCCCTCTGCCGAAAATATCTGTTCGGCCCAGAGGATACCTCCTCGCAGGAATGAGTTGTCAAATTTGTGTCAAGAGAAAGCAAATGTTCCGTCAACTTACCCGAATTCCGGAATGATAAGCCGGGCCTTCCATCGAGATCGGCATTTCAAAGCAAAACCGGTGTTTTGGAGGTTCCCCAATGCGAGGTGATTTTACAATATTTCGGGCGAAAAAAGGCAGATAAAATGCAAATGAGCCCCCCCCGCAACCGGTTATGATCTATTGATGAGCAGGGAATAGGACTTCCCGGCCGCGGTGTTCAATTCCCAGCTCCGGTCACCGCAAACGACCCGGCAGGGAAGGCCGGACTTGGAATGGATCACGGCCTCGGTCAAGCGGCCGCCGGCCCAGCTCATGTCCACCTCGAATCCGCCCCGCGCGCACAGGCCGGTGACCTTCCCGGCCGGCCAGGCCTCGGGCAGCGCGGGCAGCAGATGGATCCGGCCCGTGTGGCTTTGCAACAGCATCTCGCAGGTGCCTGCCGTCGCGCCGAAATTGCCGTCGATCTGGAACGGCGGATGCGAGTCGAACAGGTTCGGATAGACGCCGCCGCCGCTCGCGCCGTAGATGGTTTTCGTCTCGCGGACCACGGTGAGCAGGCTCCGGAGCATGGTGTAGGCGTGATCGCCGTCCCACAGCCTGGCCCAGAAATTGATCTTCCAAGCGCGACTCCAGCCGGTGCTTTTATCGCCGCGGGCCTGCAAGGAAACCCGGGCGGCCTCGGCCAGCTCGGGTGTCGCGGCCCGGGTGATCTGGCGGCCGGGATACAAGGCGAACAGATGCGAGACGTGGCGATGGTCATCCTGGGGATCGTCCTTGTCGGCTTCCCACTCCTGCAATTGCCCCCATCGCCCGATCTTCGGCCTGAGCAGCTTGTCCCGCAGGCCGGCGATGTGATCGCGGAATTCCTTGTCGTCGCCCAGCACATCGGCGGCCTCGATCGTGTTGGTGAACAGGTCGTAAATGATTTCCTGATCGTAGGTCACGCCTTCCTCGGCGGGGCCGTGCTCGGGTGACCAGCCGTCGGGTGTGACGAGCGTGCCGTCCGGCCGCCGTTTCAGGCGGTCGTCCCAGAACTGGCAGGCTTCCTTGAGCACGGGATAGGCGGTCTCGCGGAGATAGGCCTGGTCGCGGCCGAAGGCGAAATGTTCCCACAGATGCTGCGCATACCACGCGCTGCCTGGCGGATTCCAATTCCAATACGAAACGCCGCAGGCGTTGTTCATCGTCTGGACGGTCCAGCCCCTGACCCGGCCGTACTTTCTCCGCGTGTTCTTCGCGCTGACCTCGCGGATGCTCGTGACGTAGTCGATGAGCGGTTGGTGGCACTCCGCGAGGTTGGCCGGTTCGGCCGGCCAATAGTTCATCTCGAGGTTGATGTTCGAGTGGTAGTCGCCGGCCCAGGCCGGTTCGTTACTGTCGTTCCAGACTCCTTGGAGGTTGGCGGGCAAAGAGCCCGGGCGCGAGCAACTGATCAGCAGATACCGGCCGAACTGGCAGAACAAGGCTTCGAGATCCGGATCCACCGATAGATCATTTGTATAGGATTCGAGCCGGGCCGGCGTGGTCTTGGCCAGCAGGTGCGGCGCGGTGGTTCCCACATCGAGAGAGAATCGGCGGAAGAGGGATCGATGATCTTTCACATGTCGCGCCAGCAGCTTCGCCGGGCTCTGCTTGGCGGCCGAATCCACTCTCTTCGTGACGGCGGCGTGGGGATGTGCGCCCAGCCACTGCTTGGTGTGATCCTGGAGGAAGCTCGTGCCCGCCCCGAGGATCAGGGTCACGCTGTCGCATCGCTCGAAGGCCAGACTGGCGGCGGGCACAACAATGTCCCATGGGTTAACGGCGCAGGCGTCGTCGTTCTTGACCGCGATGGCGCCGTTTTTATTCAGCACGAGCAACTGGGCTTCATATTCAAAGCCGTTCTGCAATTGGCCCACCGAGCTGAGCTTGTTGCCTTGGGCGGCGATCCGGGCCTGGTGCATGTCCGCGAGCTGAACGCGGCCGGTATAGGCGGCGGGCTTGTTCGCGGTCAGGTGGATGACGATGACTCCGTCGGGATGACTGGCGAAGGCCGTGCGTCGATAACGCACGCCTTTGTATTCGTAGGTCACTTGATGAACGGCACGGTCGATGTCGAGTTCCCGCCGGTAATCGGTCACTTTGGAGAAGTCATGGGCGAGATGGATGAAAACGTCCCCAAACGCCTGATAAGCCCCCAGATCCTGGCCCTCGTCGTCGAGGCCTTCGACGGCCATGCGAGCACCGGACCAGAGACTGATCTCGTTGAACTGGACACGCTCGATCCCGGTTCCCCCGAAGAGCATGGCCCCCATGGGTCCGTTGCCGATTGGCAGGGCTTCCGTCATCCATGCGTTCGCCGGCCGATCGTACCACAGGCTCAATTTCCCCGGGACGCCCGCCCGGGCGGGGTTTTTCTGCGCGAATGCCGCCATGTCGGTCAGTGGCTTAATGCCAAAAGCTGCCGTAGCCAGGGAGGCGGAATACAGAAAACGCCGCCGCGAAATGGCATTCTCTGTTGCGTTTGGTCTTAATGTCATGATCGTGGCTGTGAGTCCAAGGCACAGACGGCAGCGTTGTTCGCCATGGGCTAGAGCATATGATTTTTGAGCGTTCATGACAAGAAAATGAGGCCATCCAACCGGCCCAGCAAAGCAGCCAGACACCCCCGGCATAGCAAACCGGTGCCACAGATCGTGCATAACCTCGTCTAGTCTCGATAAAAATAGGTGCTTTAAGGGAAAACGTCGAAATCAGGGAAAAGAGAAAAAGCGCGCCTGGCCCGATTCGAACGGGCGACCTGCGGATTCGAAGTCCGACGCTCTATCCAGCTGAGCTACAGGCGCGCGGAGGGGCGTTCGTCCCCTCATCATAGGGGCGGGAGGCCCGGAAATCAAGCTGAGCGGGCTGGATCTCTTAACGGCGGGGACAATTTGGGCGTTTTCGGGCCCGAAAATCGGTAAATTGCCGGCGCCGCAAACTGAAGGCCGATGACTGGCCCCGACTAAGTCATATATTTTGTTATCGTTGCTGAGGTCCGACCCCGGCATTCCAGTTCGGCGGCTCGGCGCCGAGCAGGCTGCGGACGAAGAAGTCGTACATCTTGCGCTCGCCGTAGGCCCCGCCCATGCCGTGCCCGGCGCCCGGGATGACCAGAAGGTCGAAGACCTTGTTGGCCTTGATCAGGGCGTTGACGACCTGCATGGTCGAGGCGGGATCGACGTTGGTGTCCATCTCGCCGACGATGAGCAGGAGCTTGCCCCGGAGCTTGGCGGCGTTATCCACGTTGGACGAGGCCGCGTATTCGGGCCCGAGCGGCCAGCCCATCCACTGCTCGTTCCACCAGATCTTGTCCATGCGGTTGTCGTGGCAGCCGCAGGAGGAGACGCCGGCCTTGTAGAACTCGGGGTGGAAGAGGAGCCCGGCGAGGGCGTTCTGGCCGCCGGCGGAGTTTCCGTAGATGCCGACCCGAGTGATGTCGTAGGACGGGTCCTTGGCGGCGAGGGCCTTGTGCCAGAGGATGCGGTCGGGGAAGCCGGCGTCGGCCAGGTTCTTGTAGCAGACGTCGTGGAAGGCCTTGGAGCGGTTGCTCGTGCCCATGCCGTCGCACTGGCTGACGATGAAGCCGAGCTCGGCCAGGGCCTGCTGGGACGAGAAGGCGCGGAAGGACTTGGGGACGTAGGAATCGTGGGGCCCGGCGTAGATGTATTCGATGACCGGGTACTTGCGGGCCGGGTCGTAGCCCGACGGCCGGTAGACGACCCCCCAGATATCGGTCGCGCCGTCGCGGCCCTTGGCGACGAAGACCTCAGGCGGCTTCCAGCCGGCCGCGGCGAGGGCCAAGATATCGCCCTTTTCCACGGTCATCACCGTCTTGCCGTCGGCCGCGCTCCGGATCTCGGTGATCGGGGCGAGGTCGACGCGCGAGCGCGTGTCGACGAAGTGGGCCCCGTCGGCCGAATAGGAGACGGTGTGGTTCGCGCCGGGCTCAGTCAGCCGGACGAGGCCGGAGCCGTCGAGGTTGGCGCGATAGGCGTCGACGAAATAGGGGTCCTGGCCCGGGACGACGCCGCTCGCCTGGAACCAGACCTGGCGCTTGGCCTCGTCCACGCGGTCGACGGAGCGGACGACCCACTCCCCCGTCGTGATCGGGTTCTTGACGGCGCCGGTGGCCCCATCGAGGAGGTAGAGGTGGTTCCAGCCGCTGCGCTCGGACATCCAGACGACCTCGCGGCCGTCGTCGAGGTCGCGGCGGTACTTCTTGCCGCCCCACTCGCTGTAGGTGAAAAAGGTCTTGGCCCGCTCGTCGACGACGGCCCGGGCCGCGCCGATGGTCCCGTCGACCTCGATGACCCGGTAGGTCTGGTGGCCGCGCTCGTTGTATTCGAAGGTGAAGGCCCGGCCGTCCTTGCGCCAGACGACGCCGGAGAGCTCGTAGGGATTAGGGAAGAGCGCGGGATCGATTTCGATCCGGGCCTTGGTGTCGACGAGGAAGAGCACCGGATGCTCGATGTCGAGGGCGTCGCCCGGCTTGGCGTATTCCATGGCGTGGTATTTCGGCTGAAGCTGGTCGGCCGGCGACGACTCGACGTATTGGATGACCCGGTGATAGCCCCGGCGCAGGCGATAGGCGGCAAGTTTCTTCGAATCGGGCGCCCAGACGATGGAGTCGAAAGTGTAATAGTCGCCCTCGGTGCCGTCGTGGCTGAGGACGGTCTCCGGCTTCTGGCCCTTGACGCGAAGGACGACGTTGTAGTTGCGAATGGCGGCCTCCCACTTGCCATCGGGAGAGGCCTTCCATTCCTTGGAGGCGGCCTGGGGCGCGGGGCCCCGCTCCCACATGGACAGGGGGTAGCCGGAAGGATCGCGGGGCGCCGGGACTTCGAGCCGCTCGAGAGCGTAGGTGGCAAGATCGCAGGACCAGCGGATGCCGGCGGCGCCGAACTCGACGGACTTCCCATCCTCGCTGAAGGTCAGGACGGCGAAGGGCAGGGCCAGGGCCTCGAACTTATCCCCCGTGGCCAAGGCGAGAGCGGCGGCGAGACGGGCATGGTCGAAGGCGAGGGATTTCTTCTTCGCGGCCGCGTCCGCGATCCAGAACTCGTTACCGCCGGCGACGGATTTCCGGTACCAGTAGCGGGAGGTCTTGCCGATCCAGCCGCCTCGATCGACGATGTTGAGGGCGAGAGGCTGGTACTTCGCCCGCAGGCCGGTCGCCCGTGCGTAATCCGCTTCGGTGACTTGGGCGGAAGCGAGGCCGGGGGCACCGACGACGATCGCAATGATCGCGAGAAGGATGAGGGCGGTTGATTTGAGCTTATTCATCTCGTCACCTCGCTGATGGGTTGGGCCAATCTTATTAGAGGGCCGGGCCGCCGCGCAAGTCCTTGCGGAGCCCGGCTAGAGGCAATTTGTGTGTTTTCGGGCCCGAAAACAACGAAATTGTGGGTGGCGCAAACTGTACGAGCAGGACGATTTTGACCTAAGCGATTTATTGTAATATAAATGCTGTGGTCCGACCCCATGATTAAAACAATTTCCTTCGATTTCGACGGGGTGTTGTCGACGCTTGTGCTCGGCAGGACCTGGGAGAAGACGCGGGCGAAGAAGGCAACCATCCCGATCGTCACGCCTGCCGTTCGGTGTCTCAAGCACGGTCTGGCCGCACTCACGGAAGGATTCCGCAAGCCCCTGCCGGGGGCCGAAGACGCTTTGCGCGAGCTCCGGGCCTCCGGTCTGATCCTCTTTCTGCTCACTTCGCGCACGGGCGAGCGGATCGCCGCCGCCGAGCGCTGGCTCGAGCGCCGCGGCTGGTCGGATGTCTTCGACCGGAAGTTTTATAACGGAGAAGGCCAGGACGCCGACCGATTCAAAACGGGGATCGTTCGGACGCAGCCGATCGATGCCCACGTCGACGACGATCCCGAAACCGTCGCTTGCCTCTCGCTGCAGTTCCCGGACAGGCTCTTCATCCGCATGGATCATTACCGGCGGAAGGGCCCGGAGGGCGCGAACATCGTCACCGTACACGCGTGGGACGAGGTCCCCGCCCTTGTCGCGATCAATAGGTGAACGCCAGGCCGGCGTAGATCTTTGTTTCCCGACCAATAGCGCCGAATTCCGCGATCCGCCCGCTCCTCCGGACCGCTTCGACGTCTGCGAAGAGCTCGATCGGCAGCCGCGGCACCTTCCATCCGAGCCCGGCGAGAAGGCGAACGCGTGTGTCGCCGAGAGGGGCGTTGTTGGTGACTTCGGCCTGGAACCTGTCCAGGAAGTCGATCGAGCCCCAGGCGCCGTAAGAGGCCAGACCGCGGGCCCGGAAGCCCCTCCAGTCCAAGCGCGCGCTCGCCGAAACGGTCCCTCCCAGCCCGTAATAGTAGCCGTAATAATAGACCGTCGTCTTCAACCCGGAGATATCGTAGCTGCGCGAATAATCGTTGAGCGCCGACGAGTTGACCAGGGCGAAGTCGAGCGCGGCCTCGACGGTCGTCCGGAGCTTCAGGCCGCGGCGGAAGACCGTCAGGTCCAGGACCGGGCCGGCGAGGTGCAGCACGGCCAGCTTGTCCGTGAATCGGCGCGGTTCGTCGAGCTGCAACCGCCCGAGGTCGGTCTTGACGGGCACGGGGACGGCGTCGTAGTCCGCCAGAGGCCTCTTCTTGAACAGCTCGAACGAGGAGCCGAGCCCCACCGTCAGGCTGTAGCCGTCGCCGTTTTCGTCGATCTTCTGGACGAAGCGGCCCAAAGCTACGGCTCGCGTGGCAAATCGCGTCTCCTCGGCGTGGCCGCCGCGAGTGGCGTAATCCAGGCTCATCTCGGTCGAAAACGGATCCTTGACGGACCGCCGGACGAGGCCGGGCTTGCCGTAATCCGGGAGGCCGAGCAACCGGGCTTCGAACCCGAAGTAGACGTCCGTTCCGTTCGCGCGTCCGTCGGTCGTGAGGCGGCGCGCCCCCGCGAAAAGCTTGATCTCGTGCCAGCCCGGGGCGATATAGCCCTCGGCCGTCGGGTCCTTGCGGTCCAACCAGTGGTTGAGCTTGACGACCGGGTTGAGGAAGCCCAGCGCGCGCGCGACGGGGCCGGGTTGGTGGCAGAGGAAGTGCCCGATCTGGTACCAGGGCTCCCCGACCGCGAATCCCCCGAGCCCGGTCATGACCTGATCGTTGATGGCGATGACCTCTTTGGGCTCCCCGACGACTTCCCACCAGGTGGAGCCGGCCATGGCCATCATCCAGGAATAGAGCCAGGCCTGCCGGCTCGACCGGCCGAACTGGTAGTAGGTCGCCCCGGCCATGATGTGGAACCAGTTGAGCGAGAATTGGTTCGAGTCGAAGCGCCAGCCTTCGAGAAAAACGATCCGCGAGATCTGGTCGTCGAGATCGATCTTGAAGTCCCTGTCCTCGGGGAATGAGTTACCCGTCCAGTAAATGGCCGTGGTCGCGACGGAGAAGGCGGCCAGCTCGATCCAGGCACGAAGCCGCTTGCCGTTGGGATTTGACGGAGAACGGACGGGCTCGAGGCCCGAGGCGGCGAGAGCCAGGCTGAACCGGACGCCGAGGGGGCGATCGGGCGGCGCCGGAGCGGCAGCATCATCGGCGCGCGGGCCAAGCGAAAGGGAGGGCGATCCGCGGGCGGGCGATGAAGCCAGAGCAAGGATGAAGAGCAGGCCGGCGACGGCAGTGCCTTTGCGGACCGTCGCTATCCGGCCTCCTCTGGCGCCGCGAGGCGCCTCGCCTGCTCCGCTCTCCCCCGCCGCCGGGGAGCGTTCCGGCATGTCCAGGGCCCTCGCATTCCGTTCGAGCGCCGTCCCCTGCGCGACAACCACCAAGAAGATCACGACGGGCAGGAACTGCGGTTCCGGGGTCGAGGCCACGATCAGGAATGTGTACGAGGCGGCGAGCATCGCGGCGAACAGGCCGAGCTTTCGCGAGGCCGCGATCGCCAGCGCGAGGAGAGCGACCGCGGCGAACGGATAGAGCTTCGCGAGACCCAGCCAGGCCAGCGGACCCGAGAGGATATTGGGATAGAAGGTCGTCAGGATGGCCCGGTCCTCGAGGACGATATTGAAGAGGGCCGTGTTCTTGACGACCGCGAAGACGCCGAAGGGAGCCATGACGAGGACGGCGGTCGCCAGGGCGATGGCGAGGTCGACGCCGGTTCGGCCGAGGGAGCGGGAGTCCTTGGGATCGACCTCGTGGGCGTAATAGGCGGCCATGAGGGGCAGCATCAGGAACTTGGTCATCGCGCCGAGTCCGAAGAGGACGGCGATGGCGTAACGGTGGAACGGCCGCGGCGCTTCCGAGTGCCTCTTGATGACCCAAAGGAGGAGGGCGGCGACGAGAAAGGTCATGGCCACGTTGGTCTTGATCTCGCCGAGCACGATCATGGGCAGGAACGGCAGAAGAAGCACGGGCGGGAGGCGCGGGAACATCAGGAAGAGGATCGCGGCGCAGAGGGCTTGGACGAGGATCATGGCCGAGGCCAGGACGGCGATGTTCCATGTCCCGGCGATCCGGTAGGCCAGGTAATAAGGATAGATCTCGAGCGGAGGGTAATTGAAGTTGCCGAGGACGCGCCCGTAGCCCTCGATCTCGTGATAGATCGTGCCGGAGGTATAGGGGTTCTGTCCGGCCTCGATGGCTTCGAACACGGTCGCATAGGCCTGGACGATCTCGGAATCCGAGCGGATGACGGCGAGGTTCACGGCCCCCAGGACGAGCCCGCAGAAAAGGACGAAGAGGAGCGCCTTTCTCCCGAAGAACGTCCGGGCCGGGGCGGCGAAGAGGAACCAGATCGCCGTCAGGGCCAGCGAGAGGATCAGGGCGTATTCGTAGCGGCGGCCGCCGGGCACTGGCTTGAGGAGGAGAAGGACGAGCGAGATCGCCACGCAGGCGATCAGCGCCCGGGTCGGGCCGGCCGGCGGGCGGTCATTTTTCCTCATGGTTGAAGACGTTCCGCGTCAGGACGTTCATCTTGTCGAGGCCGCCGCGCTCGATGATCTTCTTGGCGTAGAGGATCCGCTGGATGCCGCCGACGAGAACGACGACGAACAGGAGCCTGAGGAAGATCGCCAGCGTCGGGACGGCGTGGTGACCGATGCGGACGCTCGGCCAGAAGAGCGCGGCGAGAAGCCCGACGTTGAGGAGGAGCAGGCGCTCGAAGCGCTCGCCGATCGCCGGCCAGTCGTGCTCCCCGAGGGGGACGACCATGGCGGCGCGGGGCTTGGCGAAGCTCAGGAGCAGGGAGGCCGAGATGACCAGGAAGGCCTCGAGGGCGTAGCCGGAGACCGCGAAGCCGAGGTAGATGATGACCTCGACCCACTTGTCGATGATCCCTTCGAGATAGTAGCCGAACTTCGTCACCCGGTTCTGGGCCCGGGCGACTCCCCCGTCGATCGTGTCCCAGAGGCAGGCCAAGCCGATGAGGACGAAGGCCGGGATGTGGTGGTGCAAGTGGAAGAGAAGGGCGCCGCCGGCCGCGAGGAGAAGGGCCAGGGACGAGAACACGTTCGGGGGGACGTGCGTCCAGGCGAAAGCGAGACCCACCTTATCGAGCGTTTTGGAGCATTTTTTCCGAAGACCGTTTCCGAACATGGCATCCCTCCATGCCGCGGAGTGTTTCGTTCACGGTCTAACGATAGGGGGAAAGAAGCGGGAAGGCGTCAAGATTCTGTCAATAATGTGCCAAAAGACCGTCAAACCCGGGCGTAGAACCTGGGGGAGGTCTGGGGACATGTACCTCTGGTACGTGTCCCCGGATGTGCTAAAAAAAAGCGGGGGCGCGGACATCCCTGCCCGCGCCCCCGGAAAATGCGGTTTTTGGCCTCGAAAACGTCGAAAATCGGGGCCCGGCAAACTGTTGGAAAGCCGGCTTCGCGGGATATCTAGTTGATTTAGCTAGATATCCTGTGGTCCGACCCCGTTACTTCTTCTTGGCGGTCCACTCGACCTCTTGGTCGCGCCGCATCGTGGTGCCCTTCATGGTGTCGCCGTCGACGGTGCCCTTGTAGGTCATCTTCATTTCCTGGCCGTCGGGTCTCTGCATAACGGCGGTCCACTCGATAGCGTTGCCTTCGATGGTGCCGTCGGCGATCATCGGCTCTCCACCGGGACGACCGGGCATGGTGACCTTGATCTTGTTGCCGTCCTGGACGATGGTGATGTCGCGCTCCATCATCTGGCCTTCGCGGCCGGGCGAGGACATGGTCCAAGTTCCCGAGACGTCGACGGCCCAGGCCGCCAGCGTGAGAACGGCCACGAGGGCCAACGCGGTTAATGTAATCTTCTTCATGATCCGAACTCCTTTATGCTTGAAATTATCCTACATCCCTTTAGACACGGCGGGCGGGATTTTCTTCCCGGTCCGGCGGCCTCTCTTGGCGAACGGAGCCTATTTCTCCCCGTAAACGACCGCGAGGACCGTCTTCCCGACGATCGCCAGGGTGTTCCGGTCGATCTTGTCCAGGGTGTCCCCGACGGTGTGCCAGGAATCGGGGAAACCGTTTTTCCGGCGTTCGTCGTAATCGATGATGTCCGCGGTCGGAATGCGGGCGTACTGGTTGATGTAGAGGTGATCGTCGATGAGGTTACCCGACTCCCTGTCGACGAAGTGCTTCGTATATCCGAGAGCTCGGGCCGCGTCCCAGATCTTGTCGACGACGGCCGGGGCGAAGTAGAGCGACGTCCCTTCCCTCGGGAAAACGGGCCCGGCCCCGCCGACCATGTCGAGCAGGATGCCGAAGCGGGCCGTATACCCGGCCTTGTGGGGGTTCTTGGACCAGTGCTGCGAGCCGAGCCCCCAGGTGTCGTCCGAGGCGCCGCGCCAATTGGCGTGCGCACCGAAGTCCTCGAGATCGAATAGCACGATGTCGACCCCCACGGCCGGCTTCCTGACCGAGAGGCACCGGGCCACCTCGAGCAGGACCCCGACGCCGCTCGCGCCGTCGTTGGCCCCCATGACCGGCCGGAAATGATTGGCCGGGTCGGGATCGTGGTCGGAGAACGGCCGGGAGTCCCAATGGGCGCAGAGGAGGACACGGTCCTTCTTGGCCTTGTCGAAGGACGCAACGATGTTCTTGCCTTCGAGCGGCCGACCGTCGTAGGCCCGGGCCTTGAACTCCTGGACGACGACGTCCGGGGTCCACTGCCGGAGCGTCTTGGCGAGCCACTCGGCGCAAGCCGCGTGGGCGGGCGTGCCGGGAACGCGCGGCCCGAACTCGACCTGGGCCTTGACGAAGCCGTAGGCCGAAGCCGCGTCGAACTCCGGGCTCCCCTGCCCCGCCGCCACCGTCGCCTGCTGCCCGCCGCAGGAGAACGCGGCCAGGATTACCGTGATAAAAGGAATAAGCACCGTTCTTTTCAGCATTTGGAGATATTATACGCTAAATCCGGCTTCGCTGTTCGCCGCTCCTTAGCGGGCCCATTCACCGTATTGCAGGCACAGGAAGAGGCCGCCGACGGCTTTGTGAAAGCCCATGCCGACCGGGGCGTAAAGTCCGAGGGCCCAACGGGAGTTCAGCCTGAAGGAAAGCTGGAGGTCGGCCGCAAGACAGGGAACGGCCTTGGTCTTGAGATCCAGGTCGACCTCGCCGATCATGAGGCCGAGGCCGCCGCCGACCGAAGCGAATACTTTTCCCCGGCTCAGGGGTAGGCCGACAGTTAACGCGACGTCCCCTCCAGAGAACGCTTCGCTCCACAGGTAGAGCCCACCGCGCAAGGTCACGATGGAGCGTTCGAAAAGGCGGGAAAAGGCTATCGCCAGACCGGACGTTCCCGCCCCGATGCTGGCCCAGCTTCCTTGCCCTTGGTCCCAAATTCCGGGCATGGGAGGGACTTGTTGTCCCATCGGAGAAGACCGGCTGAAAAGGGCCGGAGTCGATGCGAGAAGCACGACTAAAACCATGCCCGGCATCTTCGCGCGCATCTTGGCCATCGCTCTTCTCCTTTCCTGCTCGACCACAAGGTAGCCCCGATCTCGGTCGGAGTTGTCAAATCCATGTCAACATTCGATCAAGATTGTAGGGACGTTTCTATCCTCCGGCCCAAGAAGATCGAGAAGACGCGATGAACGGAGACGTGCTCGGGGAACTTGCGTCCTTCAGTGATGATTGAATAGGACGCGGGTTTTCCCATATAATCCGCCCTCGCGCACATCTCCCAAGGAGGTCGGCATGAAATTCGGCGTCAAGACGGCCCTCCGGGCGTCCGTCATCCTGTTCCTGGTCCTGGCCTTTTCAGGCCCGTTCGCTGTGTCCCAGTCCGCGCCCGCGGCGTCGGCCGCTCCGGACCTCATCGGGCACCTCAAGTGGCGGTCGATCGGACCGGCCAACATGGTCGGCCGCATTTCCGATTTCGAGGCCCTGGACAAGGACTTCACCCAGGTCCTCCTCGCCTCGGCGTCCGGCGGCGTCTTCAAGTCCGTGAACGCCGGGACGACCTGGGAGCCCATCTTCGAACGCTACGGCTCGGCCTCCATCGGCGACGTCGCCTTCTTCCAGAAGGACCCCAACATCATCTGGGTCGGCACGGGCGAGGAATGCGTCCGCAACAGCGTCGCCTGGGGCGACGGCGTCTACAAATCGACCGACGGCGGCAAGTCCTTCACCCGCATGGGCCTCGAATCGACCCAGACGATCGGCCGGGTCCTGACCCACCCGACCGACCAGAACGTCGTCTACGTCGCCGCCTCGGGCCACCCCTGGGGCTACACGGGCGACCGGGGCCTGTTCAAGACGGCCGACGGCGGCGCGACCTGGACCAAGCTCGCCGGCGGCCTGCCGAACGACGGCAAGACCGGGGCCATCGACCTGGTCATGCACCCGACCGACCCCGAGACCCTCTTCGTCTCCATGTGGCAACGCCTCCGACAGCCCTGGCGCTTCGACTCCGGCGGCCCGAACGGCGGCATCTTCAAGACGACCGACGGCGGAAAGTCCTGGACAAAGCTCACCCAGGGCCTGCCCGCGGGCGAGCTCGGCCGCATCGGCCTGGCCATCTCCCGCTCCAACCCGAACGTGCTGGCGGCCATCGTCGAGCACGGCTTCCAGCCGGCCGCTCGCATCGGGGCCGATCAGAAGCCCAATCCCGAATACGAAGACATGACCAAGCTCGGCACGGGCGTTTACCGCTCCGAGGACGGCGGCGCGACCTGGAAGTTCATGAGCCGGCAGAACAACCGGCCTTTCTACTACAGCCACATCTACATCAATCCTCTCGAGGACAAGTGGATCTACTGGCTGGCCACGAACATGAGCTTCTCGGCCGACGGCGGCAAGACCTGGAACCAGGTCGGCGGCCTCCACCCCGACTTCCACGCCATGTGGCTCGACCCGACCAACAAGAACCGCTTCTACGTCGGCCAGGACGGCGGCGCCTCGCTCAGCCACGACCACGGCAAGACCTGGATCTACTTCGACAACCTCACCGTGGCCCAGTTCTACGCCGTCAGCGCCGACATGCGCGACCCCTACTACGTCTACGGCGGCCTCCAGGACAACGGGACCTGGGGCGGCCCGTCGATGCACCGCGAGGGCCAGCTCCTGACCGACTTCTGGTTCAACATCGGCGGCGGCGACGGCTTCCACACCCAGAACGACCCGACGGACTGGCGCACGGCCTACTGCGAAAGTCAGGGCGGCTCCATCCAGCGGGTCAACGTCGAGACGCGCGAAAGCAAGCAGATCCGGCCGACCTCGATGACCGTCATCAACTACAAAGAGTTCTTCCCGCCGGCCCCGCCCGACAAGAAGGCCCCGGCGGCCAAGCCGGCCGCCAAGCCGGCGGCGGCCGGTCCC
>JBGSUG010000373.1:0-8714 GCA_041736225.1 Candidatus Aminicenantales bacterium
TGTCGAGCATGCCGATGTCGATGTGGCGGCCGAGGCCGGTGCGGTCGCTCTCCCGGAGCATCTCGGCGGTGTGCTCGCCGTGCCCCGGGCAGGGCTTCCGGCCGGGCTCCGCCCTCGACCTCAGGGGATGACCGACCCGTCTGACGGCGGGGCCGCCCGGTGCGGGGGGTATGACGAGGTTGCGGGCGAGGACCTGGGGATCCTCGAAGACCTCGTCGAGCGAGGACACGACCTCGCAGCAGAAATCCGTCCCCGCCAGGATCTCCCTCCATTCGGCGGCCGTGCGGCCGGCGAAGAGCGCTTCGAAGCGGGCGAAGTCTTCGGCCTTCTCGGAGAACTGCAGGGGGAGGAGGTCTTCGCGCCCGACCTTCCGGCAGAAGGCCTCCCAGAACTTCTTCTCCAGGGCCGCGAGCGAGACGTCCCGCCCGTCGAGCGTCCGGTAGACGTTGTAACAGGGATGCTTGCCGGAGAGGGGCATACGGCCCCGGCCTCCCCGCTCTCCGGCCTCGTGTTCGGCCGCGGGCATGACCGTCAGGGCCACGGCGCTGTCGAGCATGCCGATGTCGATGTGGCGGCCGAGGCCGGTGCGGTCGCTCTCCCGGAGCCAGGCCAGGATGCCCGTCGCCGCGAACAGGGCCGATCCCAGGTCGGCGATCTGGACCGGAGGGATGACCGGAAGCTCTCCGGGACGTCCGCAGAGCCAGAGGATGCCGGAGCGGGCCGTGAAATCGAGGTCGTGACCGGCCAGGTCGCGGTCGGGTCCGTCCTGGCCGTAGCCCGAGATGGCGCAGTAGACGATGCCCGGGTTGACGGCCCGGACGGCGTCGTAGCCGATGCCCAGGCGTTCGACCGTTCCCGGCCGGAAGCTCTCGACGATCACCCGGGCCGTCGCCGCAAGCTTCATGAAGATCTCCCTGCCGGCCGGGGCCTTGAGGTTGAGCGAAACGCTCTTCTTGCCGGGATTCAAGGCCAGGAAATACGAGCTCTCGCCGCCGACGAAGGGCCCCATGGCCCGGATGTAGTCCCCGGCTTCGACGTCCTCGATCTTGATGACCTCGGCGCCGAGATCGGCCAGGACGAGGGTGCAGTAGGGGCCGGGGAGGAGGCGCGACAGGTCGAGGACGCGGACGCCGTCGAGGGGCTTGTCGCTCATGGTCTTCCCCTATTTAGCAGAAAGCACGGGCCCGGTCAATCGCGGCGGGCCCAGGCTCCCCGGGGCGGCATTTGACATTCTCCGGCTCTCCGATAATAATGATAGGGCCTGATAGGCGTTACCCTCCCCGAAATTGTAGAAGCCACGAGATGAGACGAGGAGCGCGCGCATGCGAGTGAAGATCGCGGGCACCGGAAAATGCCTGCCCGGCACCGATGTCCCCGGCCGGGTCGTCACCAACGAAGAGATCGTCCGCATCCTCCTTTCCCATAAGGCGATCAAGCCGGGAACGGACCGTCCCTGGCTGCCCGACGAGCTGGTCCCGCAGAGGATCGTCGACCTCGTCGGCATCCGGGAGCGCCGCTGGGTCGACGACGGTGTCAACACCTCCGATCTCGCCCTGTTCGCGGCCGAGAAGGCCCTGGCCGATGCCGGGATCGGCTGGCAGGACGTCGGCATCCTGGCCGTCGGGAGCTCGACCCCCGAGGCCCTCTTTCCCTCGACCGCCTGCCAGGTCCTCAACAAGGCCATCCATAAGAAGATCGATGCCGGCGAGCTAGACGACCGGACCGCCAGGACGGCCCTGCGCATCCCCGCCATCGACGTCCTGGCCGCGTGCACGAGTGGCCTCTATGCGGTCGACATCGTCCGCAAGCACCTTCTCTCCCAGGACAACGAGGCCGAGTACGGCCTGGCCATGGGGGCGGAGGTCCTCAGCCGGCTCCTCGATTTTTCGGACACCAATGCCGACCTCTGGGGCGACGGCGCGGCGGCGGTCGTCCTGAAAAGGACCGTGGGCTCTTCCGGCATCGTCTGTTCGGTGATGGGCTCGGACCCTCTTAGCTCCGACGCCGCCTACAGCGCCGGTCACGACACCCGCCGCCACGACGCTCCGGTCCGGCCGAACATCGCCATCAAGGGCCACGACATCCAGAAGTTCGTCCTCCGGATCATCCCGGAGCTCATCCTGAGGACCCTCGACAAGGCCAACCGGACCCCGGGCCGGACGAGGGACTACCGCCTCGAGGACATCGACCTCTTCGTCTGCCACCAGGCCAACGCCCGGATCTTCGAATTCCCGGCCAAGAAGCTGGGCATCCCGATCGAGAAGTTCTACGTCAACGTGGACCGCCGCGGCAACTGCTCCTCGACATCCGTTCTCCTGGCCCTGCGCGAGGCGGTCGAGGAAGGCCGTCTCCCCAAAGGCGGCCTGGCCATTCTCACGAGCTTCGGCGGGGGGCTGACCTGGGGCTCCATGCTGGTCGAATGGTAGCCGCGTTCTTGCGCTTCGTCCTGTTCGCCTTCATCGCCTGGGTCGCCTTCCTGTTCGTCCGCGTCTATCGCGGATTGAAACAGCCGAAGAAGCCCGCGGGAGAGCCCCGGCCGCAGGTCGGGGGCGTGATGGTGAAGGACGAGATCTGCGGCACCTACATCCCCCGCGAAGAGGCGCTGACCGAGTTCCGCGACGGTGCCGAGCATCACTTCTGCTCGGACGAGTGCCGCCGGAAATTCCTGAAGCGCTGACGCCGGGTCCGGCGCTCAGCCGAAAAAGCAAACGATCCGGAAATCCGGGTACTCGCCGGTCGCCGCCTCCCGGCGGACCTCGAAGCTGTCCACCCGGGCCAGGCTCGGGCCGGCCCGGAGCCGGTCGAGGAACGTCTCCACCTGGTCGGCCGAACCCTCGGCCAGGACTTCGACCCGGCCGTCGGGCAGATTGCGGGCCCAGCCGGCGATGCCGAGGCGGCCGGCGCATTTCTCCGCATAGGACCGGTAAGCCACGCCCTGGACGCGGCCGCCGGCGAAGACGCGCACCCTGACCAGGTCCATGTCCTCTGTGAATACCCCATCGGCCCGAAAAAAGTCAACATCCCGGCCCCGTCCGAATCATGGTAGAATCGCCTCGTCTCCATGAAGGCGAGCGACATGACGAAGAACCTGATCTCCATCGCCGGCTACGATCCCAGCGCGGGCGCCGGCGTGCTCCTCGACGTCGCCGTCTTCGAAGGTCTGGGCCACCGCGGCTTCGGCGTGTTGACGGCCGTAACCGCCCAGAACGCGGGCCGGGTGGACCGGGTCATGCCCGTGACGCCCCGGGCCGTCGAAGGCCAGTTCGCACGGCTGGCCGAAGCGGTCGAGATCTCCGGCATCAAGGCCGGCATGCTGGCCACGGCCGCGAACCTATCGGTCGTGGCCGGGATCCTGGCCGGCCGGCCCGGCCTGCCCCGGGTCGTCGACCCCGTCTTCCGTTCGACCTCGGGGACCCTCCTGCTCCAAAGATCCGCCTGGCCGCGCTATCTTCCGGCTCTCCGCGGAAAGGCCGATCTCATCACGCCGAACCTGGACGAAACCGGGATCCTCGCTCAGGGCCGTGTGACGACCGTGGCCGGCATGAAGGACGCCGCCGGGAAGATCGCGGAGGCCGGCGGCATGGCCTGTCTCGTCAAGGGCGGTCATCTCGAGAAAAAGGCCGTCGACGTCCTCTGCGACGGGCGGGGTTTCACGGTCTTCGACCATCCGCGGCTCGACGTCGGGAGCGTCCACGGAACGGGCTGTTATCTGTCCTCGGCCATACTCGCCTTCATGGCCGAAGGACGGGCCGTGGCGGAGGCCTGCGGACTGGCGATCGAAAGGATCGGCGCGGCCATCCGCGACGCCGTCCCGGCGGGCGATGGTCGCCGCGTTTTCGATCTCAGTCGGGAACGGAGCCGGCCGCGGACCGGGCCCCGGAAACGGCGCTGACGCTGCGGGCCGCCCGGCGGAGGATCTCCGCTGAGAAGACGATGCCCTGGCGGGCCGCCGCCGCAGGATTGATGTGGAGCTCGACCTCGTCCATGGCTTGGATCGGGATCCTGGCCGGGCTCTCCCCCCCCATGACCCGGATGGCCAGCCGGCCGGTCTTGAGCCCCATGTCGTAGAAATCGTAGCCCAGCGAGGCGCAGGCGCCGAACTCGACGGACCGCAGGAAACTGGCGACGAGGGGGACGGCGTTCTCGTCGGCCGCGCGGCCGATGACGTCGAAGGCACTGTTGAGGGTGTTGTCGGACATGGGGAACAGGACGTCGATCCTGGCGTTGAGAAGGCGCTGCAGCGACGCGGGGATCTCGTGGGGGCTCGTGACGGGAACGGCGACAAGCTCGAGGCCGAGCGCGGCGCCGGCCTCCCGGGCCAGGTCCAGGTAATATTCCGAGTTGATCTCGGAGGACGTCCAGAGCGAACCGACCCGCCGGGCTTTCGGGAGGAGCTCGCGGATGAGCGCCATCGTCTGGCGGACGGGACCCGTGGAGACGACCCCGGTGACGTGACCGGGGTGGTTCTCCGCCGACGGGCCCGCGCCGACGAGGTAGGGAACCGCGACGGCGCCGAAGACGATGGGGGTCGTCCGGCCGGTGAGGAGGGCCGCCTGGAGGGCCTGGGTCGACAGCGGGATGATCAGGTCCACTTTCTCGGCGACGAGATCGCGGGCGATGCGCTGGACCTCGGCGATGTCGTTGTTGGCGATCCGGATGGAGACAGCGATGTCGCGCCCGTCGCGGAGGCCGGCTTCGGCGAAGGCCTGGAGGATGCCCCGCCGGACCTCGCTCCCCGTCGGCGAGTCCACCGATTGGAAGATGCCGATGGCGTAGGGTCGGGGGGCATCGGCGGGGGCGGACGGCGCATCCCCTTCGCGGCAAGCGGGTGACAGGGCGAGCACGGCCGCCAGCAGAGCGAAGGACAGAGCTTCTTTTTTCATGCCCGACCCCCTCATCTTAGACCAAGTCCCGGCGCCGGACAAGACTCCGCGAGACGCCGGCCCTATGGGAGAAGTCCGGTCACGGCCCGGAACCGCTCGGGCGAGATGTTGCCGCCGCTCGCGACGAGTACGACCGTCCGGCCCGCCCATTGCTCCGGCGAACGGAGCAGGGCGGCGAACGGGAGGGCGCCCGCCCCTTCGATCATCCGGCCGTGGCGCTCCCGGACAAGGGCCAGGGCCCGGACGATCAGGGCCTCCGGGACGACTTCGATCGCGTCGACCAGGTCCCGGCAGATGGGGAATGTGATGGAGCCCGGCTCGATGCCGCCGGCGACGGCGTCGGCGACGCTCTCCCTCTCGTCGATCCCGACCAGCCGGCCCGCGGCGAAGGACGCGGCCATGAAGGCCGAGGTCTCGGGCTCCACGCCGACGATGCGGACGCCGGGCCGGACCGCTTGGAGGTAGCCGGCGATCCCGGCGATGAGACCTCCCCCGCCGATCGGGACCAGGACGTCGTCGAACCGGGCGAGGCCGGCGGCGAGCTCGAGGCCCGTCGTGCCCGCCCCGAAGACGATGTCCCAGTCGTTGTAGGGCGAGACGAAGACGCGGCCGTGGCGTGCGGCGAATTCCCGGGCGACGGCCTCGGCCCTGTCGCAGCTTGCGCCCGCGATCTCGACGTCGACGCCCAGGGCCTGGATCCGATTCCTCTTGACCTCGGCCACGGTCTCCGGAAGGAAGAGCTTGAGGCCGATGCCCTCGAGCTTCGCGGCGTGGCTGATGGCCAGACCGTAGTTGCCCGTCGAGGCCGAGACGGCGCCGCGGGCCCGCTCCTCGGGCCCGAGCGAGCGGAGCTTGTTGAGCGCGCCCCGGAACTTGAACGAACCCGTGATCTGGTCGCACTCCCATTTGACGTGGACGTCGGCGCCGAACTCGCGGCTGAGCGGCTCGGACCGCTCGAGCGGCGTCCGCCGGATATCCGACTCGATCCTCCGGTAGGCCTCCGCGACGCCTTTTCGGAAATCGAAGGATGTTTCGGGCCGGCTCATATCCTGTGTTTATCACAAGTGCTCGTTCTAAGAAAAGCGGCGCCGGGGGATCCGCGCCGCCGTCCCTTGAATTGTACTCTGGGAGCGACGGGGGTAGAATATCGCCCGTATGGCCAAATTTCACGTCGGCACCGCGGGCTGGAGCTACGAGGACTGGGAGGGCGTCGTCTATCCGCTCTCGAAGGGCCGCGGTTTCCATGCCCTGCCCTACCTCGCGGGCTTCATCAACATCGTCGAGGTCAACAGCACCTTCTACCGCCCGGCCGACCCGGCACTGGTCCGCTCGTGGCTGAAGAGGATCGAAGCCCGCCCGGACTTCCTCCTGGCGCTGAAGCTCCACCAGTCGTTCACCCACGCCCGGTCGGGCTTCAACCGGAAGGACGTCGACGCCTTCCGGGCGGCGGCCGACATCCTCCATCTCCGAGGCCGGCTGGCCGCCCTGCTCGTCCAATTCCCCTGGTCCTACCGCAACACGCCGGAGAACGGCGAGTATCTCCTCCGCCTGCTCGATTTGTTCTCGGGTTATCCCGTCGCGGTCGAGGTCCGCCACGGGAGCTGGGACACGCCCGACTTTTACGACGGCCTCCGCGGGAAGGGGGCCGCCTTCTGCAACATCGACCAGCCGCTCTTCGACGATTCGATCGCGCCGTCGGCCGTCAGCACGAGCCCCGAGTTCGCCTATGTCCGCCTCCACGGCCGGAACCGGGAGAACTGGTTCCGCGAGGGGGCCGGGCGCGACGACCGCTACGATTACCTCTACGCCGCGGACGAGCTCGAGGACTGGGTCGGCCGCATCAAGGCGCTGGGCCGGAAGAGCGGCAAGGTCTACGTCGTCACCAACAACCATTACCGGGGACAGGCCATGGCCAACGCCCTCCAGATCCGGAACATGATCTCGGGCGAGAAGGTCGATGTGCCCGAGCTCCTCCTCGAAAAATACCCGGTCCTGCGCGAGATCGTCCGGGCCATCAAGGCCGGCCAGAGGAATCTGTTCGACGAGGGAGACAAGACATGAACTGGTGGGAGACCGAATTCGTCGCCGTCGAGGACAACAAGCTCCGGATCGCCGGCCGGGACGCGGCCGGGCTGGCCGGGCGCTACGGAACGCCGCTCTACGTCTACGGCAAAGACCGCATCCTCGAACGGTACGCGCGTCTCGACGACGCCTTCGCCCGCAGCACCGCCCTGCAGTCCCGGATCTGCTACGCCATGAAGGCCAATCCCCACCGGGGCATCCTCCGCCTGCTCCGGGGCCGGGGCGCCTGGATCGACGCCGTCTCCCCCTGCGAGGTCGAGACGGCCATGAAGGCCGGGTTCCCCGCCGAGCGGATCCTCTTCACCGGTACGAGCGTCAGCCGGGCCGATCTCCGGGCCGTCTTCGCCGTCGACGGGCTGACCGTCAACATCGACGCCGCCGAGCAGCTCGCCGTCATGGGCGAGGTCAAGCGCGATTTTCCGAAAAAGACCATCCGGGTCTCCGTGCGCTGGAATCCCGGCGTCGGCCGGGGCATCAACGCCCGCGTCATCACGGCCGGGAAGCGGTCCTCCGACGGGACGCCCATCAAGTTCGGGGTCGAGGCCAAGAAGGTGCTCGACGTGTTCAGGGGAGCGAAGAAGATGGGCTTCCGTACCGTCGGGCTGCACCAGCACCTCGGCTCGGGCTGGGTCCGCGAGGACTTCGGCATGGTCCGGACGGCCGTCGACCTCATGGTCCGCAAGGCCAGGGAGATCGAAAAGGCCGGATTCCCTCTGGAGTTCCTCGATTTCGGCGGCGGCTTCGGGCCCCGCTATCACAAGTCGCGGAGCGTTTTCCCGGTCGAGGACTACATCGCCTACCTCACCGGCGCCGTCGCCCGGTCCGGCCTCTCGGTCAAGGCCCTGGCCATCGAGCCGGGCAAGTACATGGTGGCGGACGCCGGGGTGTTGCTCCTCGGCGTCGAGTACGTCAAGGAAAGCTACGGCAACATCTTCGCCTGCGTCGACGGGGGGACCTTCAACACCGTGCCCCGGCCGGCCATCTACCTCTCCGCCCACCACGAGATCGTCAACGCCGGCCGGGTCGACGGGCCGCACAAGGCCCGCATCACCGTGGCCGGGAACCTCTGCGAGACGGGCGACGTCTTCGGCCGGGAGCGGTCCATGCCCCTGCCCGTGAGCGGCGACGTCCTGGCCGTCCTCTGCGCCGGCGCCTACTGCCGGAGCATGGCCTCGAATTTCAACCTCCGGGAGATCCCCCGGGAGATCCTCATCTGAGGAGGGCCGCGACGGCCGTCGCCGCGTCCGGGTGACGGAATTCGAAGCCCGAGGCCGCCAGCCGGAGCGGGAAGACGCGCTGACCGGAGATGAGGGTTTCCCGTGCTTTCTCCCCGAACAGGATCCTCAACGCGACCGAGGGAACGGGCAGCCAACAGGGCCGCCCGAGCGCGCGGCCGACGACGCGACAGAATTCCCTCTGACGGAGCGGACGCGGCGCCGTCAGGTTGAAAACTCCGGCGAGGTCCTCGCGCTCGACGAGATGACGGATGGCCCGGACCTCGTCCTCGAGGGAGATCCACGAGAAGCCCTGCCGGCCTGTTCCCAGCGGACCTCCCACGAAGAACCGGAAGGGCAGGACCAGGCGCGGCCAGGCGCCGCCGGCCTTCCCCAGCACGATCCCGGTGCGGATGACGGTCCGGCGGACGCCCAGGGATTCGACGGCCCGTGTCGAGTCCTCCCACTCCCGCGCGACGCCCGCGAGGAATCCGGCGCCCGGGGGCGAGCCCTCGTCGAGCGCCTCGTCGCCGGA
>JBGSUG010000417.1:0-2670 GCA_041736225.1 Candidatus Aminicenantales bacterium
CCGGACGGCGTCGGCCGTCGCGTCGCCCGAAGGCGAGGCCACGGCGGGGCCGGCGAGGAATAGCGGGACGGAGAACGCCAGAACGAGGAGGACCGGGATGCTCCGGCTCAGATTGATTCTCTTCATGACACTCACCTCCCCGAATGATGATCCCGTCCCGGCGTCAATCGGCGCCGAACGATCTTCCGATGACTTCGAGCAGCTCGGCCGCCCCCGAACGGTAGTCCTCGCCGATCTCCCAGATGATGACGCCCGCCGCCTGCCTGTCCTTGACGTACTGGCACTTCAGTCCGACCGAGCTCATGTCGTCGAAGGAGATGAGCCTGGTCCCATCATTCCGGCGCAGGTATGGGACGCGGGCTTCGCCGTCCCAGGTCCTGGACCACTCGTTCGAAGGCAGGGCCATGACGTCGGTGTAGGACCAGCTCTCGCTCGTCGTGAACGGCAGGCCCAAAGCGCCGCAGTCGAACGATCGGCCGAAGAACGGCACGCCGACGAGGATCTTGGCCGCGGGCACCTGGCGGCTGCGGGCGTAGAGGAACGTGGCGTCGACCGAGCCGCAGGTATCGCCCGAGGACGCATAGAGCGGCGCGTTGTGGCCCGCGTGGTCGGACCAGGCGCCGTGATAGTCGTAGGTCATGAACCCGATGAAGTCGAAATCGTCGACCAGGCGCTCGAAGTCGATCCAGCGGCCGTAATAATTGTTCGAGGGCGCGGCCATGGCCAAGAGGAGGGGCGGCGTCTGGGCCTTGAACACGGCCGCGACGGCCTCGACGAACAGGGTGAAGCCGGCCTTCTGCTCGTCGTTCGAGACGAACTCCCAGTCGATGTCGACGCCGTCGTAGGCGTGGACCCGGCAGAAATCGACGAGTTGGCCAATGAGCCGGGCCCGGTTCGCCGGAGTCGACGTGGCGCCTGGGAAGCCGGCACAATGGCCCCAGCCGCCGAGGCTGAGGATCATCTTAACGCCCGCCGCGCGGGCGGCGGTGTTGAGCTCGGGGTAGAGAAATCCGGTCGGCACGACCAGATCGCCGGATGCGTCGGGCCAGGCGAAAGCGTGTGCGATATGGGTCAAGTATTTGTAATCGATCTTGGAGTGGTCGAATTCGGCCTTTTTCCAGGACGCGTAATAGCCCATGACGACCTTATTGGGCCGCGGGGGGACTTCGGGGACCTGGGCCACCTGGCAGGCGGTCGAAACGAAAGCGAGGACAGCCAGGACGGGGACGGGAGACCTCATTCTTCCTCCTGTCCCTATTTCTAACTTATCGCGTCCTGTTTTTCAATGCCGCGGCACAGGCTCTTCCCGAATTCCCGGGCTCGACCGGCGGCCGGCCGATGGGATCAGCCCATCTCGGGCAGGCAGAACGATACCGTGCGCTTCTCGCCGCAGGCGACACAGCGGAAGGAAGCCTCGAGCTTCTCGCACTTGAGGCCCTTGTCGGTCCGCAGGGCGGTCTCCCACTTGCCGCCGCACGCCCCGCACGACGCAGGCATGACGAGCGAGATCTTGGCCTTGCGGGTCCGCGTGCCGGCTCGGGGGACGTCGACCGCGCGGACGCGGAGCTCGAGGCCGTGGGCCTCGTTGAGCTCGGCCAGGTAGGAGCGATAGAAGCGCAGCCCGTCGGCCGACTTCCTGACCGCCAAGCGGCGGGCCGCCGCCGTGCGCATGTTGGCCGGCAGGACGGCCGCGTAGGTCAGCTCCCGGCTCAGAAAGTCCATGGCCGCGGACTCGAGGTTGCGGCCGCGGAGGGTCGACTTGACGAAGAAGTTGGCCACCCCGAGGTAGCCGGACTTCGACAGGAAATCGGCGTCGTGGACGATGTCGGCCAGGCGGTTGCGGCCCGAGCCGGAACTATAAAGGGAGCGCAGGGCCCGGACGACGCGGCCGATGTCGGCCATGCCGAGGCCGGATTCCTCGAGGATCTTCCGGGCCAGGCGCGCGCTCCCCTCCTCCTCGGGCGTCTTGCCGGCGTGGTAGCGGCCGCCGCCGAACTTCCCGGCGTCGTGGAAGAGCGCCGTGACGGCAACCAGGTCGGGGTTCTCCTTCTCGGCCTTGGCCAGCTTGAACGACTGACCCGTGACCAGGACCGTGTGCTCCCAGAGGAACCCGTCCCGGCCGTCCTTGCGGCCGGTGAACTTCTTCTCGGCGTCCTCGATCGTGCGCCGGACGCGCTCGACGAGGCCGGGCGAAAAAGCGGTGAGGGAGCGGTAGAATTCCTGCTGTTTCAAAAGCATCGGGGTGCTGTGCCCGCCCATTATCGGAGCCGCCTTCGGCGATGTCAAGCATCCGGTTGAAACGGACGGGCGGGAAACATATGATGGGCGGCGTGAAGAGAAAGATCCGATGCGGGGGGAAGCCGATGACGGCCGTCGTCCTGGCCGGCGGACGCGGACGGCGGATGAAAGCCGAAAAAGCCGGGCTCGATATGGGCGGCCGGAGCCTCCTCGAGCACGTTCTGGCTCAGATCGAGCCGTATTTCGACGAGATCCTGATCAGCCTGTCGCCGGGGCAGTCGCTGCGGCTCGGAGAAAAGACGCGGGCAGGGACCTTGCGCATCGTCGAGGACGCGACGCCCGGGCTCGGACCTCTCGGCGGCATGCTGGCCGGCTTGAAGGCCGCGCGGCACGAGGCCTGCGCCGTCATCGCCTGCGACATCCCCGAGATCG
>JBGSUG010000423.1:0-37344 GCA_041736225.1 Candidatus Aminicenantales bacterium
CCGAGGCCGCAGCCGGATGACGGCGGCCTCGGGCCAGCCGCCCGCGCGTTCCCTTGACCCCGGCGCCCGTTTCTTCTATTAATATCCTTCCCGTTCAATGGAGAACAAACGCATGGCCTCGGCTCCCAACAGTAAAAAAGAGAACATCCTGACCTCGTGGAAGGAGATCGCCGCCTACCTCGACCACGACGTCCGGACCTGCGTCCGTTGGGAACAGCGCTACGGGCTGCCGATCCATCGCCTGGACCGCGACTCCAAGGGCAAGGTCTTCGCCTACAAGGAGCAGATCGACGAGTGGCGGGCTGCCCGGGCGGCCAACGGGACCTCCCGCCCGGAGGGGGTCGGGAAGCGCCCCGGCCTTCTCCGCGCCTTTCCGCTCGTCTTCGCCTTGGCCGGATTGGCCGCGGCCGCCTATTTCCTCTTCCTGGACGGGAGCTCCGTCCCCTCCGGGTTCGACATCTCCGGCTCCCGGCTCCTTGTCCTCAACGAGAAAGGCCGGACGCTCTGGCCGTTCGACACGCGCCTCGACGATCTCGAGCCCGCGGAGTTCTACCGCGAACACTTCCAAGAGAAGGCCGTGGGCCCCCGTTACGACGCCGTCTGGCCCATGATCCTGATCAAGGACCTCGACGGCGATGGCCGTCGCGAGGTCCTCTTCAGCTTCCAAACACAGTCCGAGGACGGGGAGGGAATACTCGTCTGCCTCGACGACAAGGGCGTCGAGCGCTGGCGATTCACGGCCGGCCGCGAGTTGACGCTGGCCAGCCGGGCCTTCCGCCGCGAATACCGCGTCTTCGGTTTCGACGTCGAGGATTACGACGGGGACGGCGCCCTCGAGGTCCTGGCCGTCTCCATCCACAAGCCCGACTGGCCCTGCCAAGTCGTCCTGCTCGACGCCCTCGGCAAGCCCGAAGGCGAGTACTGGAACGCAGGTTACTTGATGGAGGCCAAGCTGGGGGATGTCGACGGCGACGGCGTGAAGGAGCTCGTCCTTGGCGGCGTCAATAACGAGTATGCCCGGGGCTGTGTCGTTGTCTTCAAGCCGGGCGCGATGAGCGGCGGCTCACCCCAGGAGGATCCCGGCTACCGGTGGCTAGATGTCGGCCCGGGAACAGAGGCCGCCTACATCCTGTTCCCGAAGACGGACGTCCACGAGGCCATCCGCGAGGCCGGCGACCCGGTCAATTATTTCTGGATCCACGAGGGAGACGGCCTGACGGCCGTCACCGTCGAAACCCAGGTCTTTTACGATCTCGACCGGACGCTGGCCTGCCGGGACGTCAATCTGGGCAACGACTTCAAGAACCTCCACGAGAAATACCGGCTCGAGGGGAAGGTGTGTAGCGTCCCCAACGACGCATACCGGAAGGCCCTTGGGGAAGCCATTTTGTACCGGCAAGGCGACGCCTGGGCGCCACGCCCCGCTCCGGCCCCAGCCGGCGCAGTCAACGGCGGGAAGTAGCGGCGGGCCCGTCCGAGAGCCGAAGCCGCAGGATCAGCGAGCCCTTTGTCGACCGGCCGGGGGAGATGTCCGCCAACATGGGTGCGGGCGCCTTCGCTCCCGCCCGGACGACGATCTGCCTAGCTACGGGGCCCGACCATTTGAAACGGATGCCGCCCCTTGCCGGCTCGAGCTGGAACTCCGTCCGGCCCTCATCCTCGAAGAGCGTGTACGCGGACGCGCCCGCGGGATAGATCCCGAGCTCGAGGGGATCGATGAGCCCGTCTGGGATCCGCGTCCCCCTCCCCGTCATCATGGGGAGGATGGCGCCGGCCCGGACAAAGAGCGGCAGAACGGCGAGCGGGGCCTCCGCCTCGACGACGGCCGGTCCCCGGTGGGTCCTGCCCGTCCGACGGTCGATCCACACGCCGGGCGGGAGGTAGACGGGGAAGACCGGCGTCCCCGTCCGGCGCCCGCCCCTTCTTTCGAGGTCGGCGATCCGCCGGATCACGGGCGCGACGAGGAGCGACGGCCCGAACATATTCGTGGTCCCAGGCCGCGCCGTTCGGATCGTCCGGAAAGGCCAGCGGCAGGGCCCGCAGGACCGGCATCCCTGTGAGTCCGGCCTCGAGCGCCGCGCTCCGGATGTAGGGGAAAAGCCGGTACCGCAGGAGGGCGTACTTCTTGACGACG
This sequence comes from Candidatus Aminicenantales bacterium, assembly GCA_041736225.1. Classification (GTDB taxonomy): domain Bacteria; phylum Acidobacteriota; class Aminicenantia; order Aminicenantales; family Saccharicenantaceae; genus RBG-16-66-30. The sequence goes on from JBGSUG010000423.1 coordinate 2,135, forward strand.
GCCAGCGCCTCCTCCCCGAAGATCCACGGCTCGCGGGGCGAGTCTCCGTGCATGCGGCTGTGGGAGGAGAAGAGGCCGAACTGGGCCCAGCGCACGTAGAGCTCCGGATCGGGCCGGCCCCGGTACCCGCCGATGTCATGGCTCCAGAGCGAAAGGCCCGAAAGGCCGGCCGAGAGTCCGCCCCGGACGGTCGCCGCGAAGCTATCCCAATCCGAGGCCGGGTCGCCCGACCAGCCGACCGGGAAGCGCTGGCTGCCTGCCGTTCCCGAGCGGCTCCACACGAGCCCCCGGCCTTTTTCCTCCGCCGTGACCTCGAAGACGGCCTCGTTGTAAAGGAGGGGGTAGAGGTTGTGGACCTCCGCACCGGTCCGCCCGTCGCGGAAGCGGGCGTCTTCGGGGATATCCTCGCCGAAATCGGTCTTGAAGACGTCGACGCCCATGCGGAGGAGGGGCCGGTGGAGGTCCTTGAACCAGTCCCGGGCCTCGGGGAAGGTCAAGTCGACGATCGCCACGGGGGCGTTCCACGTCTCCTTCGGTCCGGCCAGCCTGACCCGGCCGTCGGGACGCGGAGCGAGCGACAGCCCGTAATCGATAACGTAGATCCCGCCGTCCGGCCGTCGGACGAAGTAACCTTTCTCCGCGCCCGTCTTGAACAACGCGCTTTCGACCGAAAAATAGGGATGTTCCCAAAGGCAGAGCCTGAGCCCGAGAGCGTGGATACGGCGGATGAGCCTCTCCGGATCGGGAAAGGCCCGGCGGTCCCACTCGAAATCGCAATAGCGCCGCCAACGCATCCACCACGGGTCGATGTGGATGACGCCGGCGGGCAAGCGGTGGCTCTCGACGCCGTCCAGGAGAGCTTCGATCGCGGCTTGGTCGCGGTGAGTCCCGCCGGAAGACAGCCACAGGCCGAACGACCAGTCGGGAACGGCCGGGGCGCGTCCCGTGAGGGCCGTGTAAGCGCGCAGGATCGCGGCCGGCTCCGGCCCGTGGAAAACGTAGAGATCGAGGGCCGGGACGTCGGCCCGGAACGTCCAGGACTGTAGCGACGTCGCGCCGAGGTCCCAGGCGATCCGATTGCCCGTGTCGGCGAAGACCCCGAAGCCGCGGCTGCTCCAGAGGAAGGTCACGTTCTTGTGGGAGCGCTCGCTCGTCGAACCCAGGGCGTCGACGGTCCAGGAGACGAAGCGCCCGCCGGCCTTGTCGAGCCGGGTGAACTTCTCCCCGAGGCCGTAGAGCCGCTCGCCGGGGGCGAGGTGGAAGGATGCCGTGACCGACGGCCCTGCGCCGGGAGCGGACAGGTGTCCGAACGTCGGAACGGCCGGCCGGCCCAGCCCGTCGACGTCCCCAGGATTCCCGGCAAGGAGGGCGCGGCCCGCCCGATCGACGAAGCGCAGATCGAAGGGATCGATCCCGACATCGAGCCCGAGCGTGGGGCCGGAGACCGTGAGGCGGCCGTCCGTTTCGCGGGCGGCGAGGCGCGGCGGGGGCGTTTCGGCCCGGACGACCATGGGGCTCGGCTGTGGCGCCGTGGCGCCGGGCGGGAGGATAGAGATCTTCCAGGTGTCGCCGGTGAGCGCTTGGGCGACGATACGGGCGTCACGACCGGCGGCTGTTTTCAGCGCCAGGACCAGCTCTTGGGGACATGTACCTCGGGTACGTGTCCCCAAGAGCTTCCAACCCGTAACTTTCGTGAAAGCCTCGAACGCCGTCCCATCGTCCGCGACAATCGGGTCGGGACGGACGCTCTTTTTGCTCATCGGCGTGCCTTCTCCGCGCTGCCGGGCTTCCGCCAGGCCGGATTCCCCCGGTCGATGATCCTGTAGATCTCGTCGAGATCGGTCTCCGGCCAATCGGGACCGACGAGCCCGTTGGTAATGTCGACGTGGATGAAGAGACCGCGCGGCGTGGGCGCCGCGGCGACGATCTTTTCGACGAAATCGGCCATGCCGGCGAACCGGATGTCGCGATGGAGCCCGACGCGGCAGGCGAGGACCGTCTTGCCGCCGAAGCGGGCCAAGACCTTATCGTAGGGGGCTTCACTCGCTCCGAACTCGAGGCCCCTCAATCCGCGGACCTTTTCCAAGCTGGGAAAAAGATGCGTCCAATCGCCGCAGGAGTGGATATAGATGCCGCCGAAGGCCTCCGATAGCCGGTCGAGATAGGGGACGCCGAACTCGTCGTGGAGCGCGGGCGAGAGCATCACGGCGACGTCGTTCGCGACGGAAATGCCCCGGCCGTCGGGGATCCAGGGCTGAAACGAGCTGGGGACGAACTCGGCGCCGGCGGCGCGGACCATCTCGCGCTGGGCCCGGGCGAATTCGATCGTGAGGTCGGTGACGAGATCGAGGACCCGGTGGACCTCGCGCGGCGCCGAGATCAGAGCCTCGAGGAACTCGGTATGGCCGAAGATGAGGGCGGCGTTGTCGAGCGGTCCCTGGAGGTCGCTGAGCCGGATGGGCATCCGCCCGCCGGTCCTTTCCAGGAAGTCGCGGGTGGTGTCGAGGATGCGGCCGAGTTCGCCGTCGCGCAGGCCCGGCCGGCGGAGAGCGCGGACCCTCCCGACGTTCTCTCCGATGACGGGCCTGACGGCCGGGAAATCGTTCTCCCACCAGACGACCTCGGCCCCGAAAGCGGACGGGATGGCGACGACCCCGAGCGTCGGGCAGAGGGCCGGGACGAGGTCGCCCCGGAGCCGGCTCTGCCCTTCGATCTCCGCGAGCTGGGCCGCCAGGAACTTCTCCGGGTCGCGGAGCCTGTCCCGCACGGCGTCCTTCCCCTCGGTCGAGAAGAGCGCGCTGCGGACCGGCTCTCCGCCCTTGACCTTCGGCCCGACGTATCCGATGAGGAAGCCGGGGCGGTCGTCGTTCCCGAGGTCCCAGAGCCGGGACAGGAACGGGCGCGCGCTCATGCCCGCCCCCAAAGCTCGGCCGCTTCCATCATGGCGTTGATGTTGGCGAGCGGGGAGCCGGGCGGGATGTTGTTGCCGTCCTGGACGATGAGGCCGCCCCGCGGCGCGAGCTTCCCGATGACGCGGCGCGTGGCCTCGCGGACCTCCTCCGGCGTCCCCGAGTGTATGAGCATGGGATTGACGTTGCCGATGAGCACGACCCGCCCGCCCAGCGCCTCGCCGATGCGGTCGAGGTCGACCTCGTAGCCGAAGCCCTGAAGCTCGTGGATGGCCAGGTCGTCGCGGAAGATCTCGAGCAGGTGGTCGGTCCGCCCGCACATGTGGAGGCTGGCCCGCCCGTCGAAGTGGAAGCGCAGCTCCTTCTCGTACGGCAGGACGACCTCCCGGAAGGTCCGGGCCGAGAGGGACACGGCCAGGTCGTCCGTCCAGGCGAAGTCCTTGGGCACGGGGAGGCCCTCCTCGGCCCAGCAGAAATCGAGATAGGCGATGAGCTTCGCGGTGACGATCCGCAGGAGCTCGCGGACGAAGTCGGGGCGCTCCACGACGGCCAGGAAGATCTCGGTCTTGCCCATGAGATCGCCCGCGACGCCGAACGGGCCGTCCGAGGTGTGCGTGAGGGCCGGGTTCGCGCCGGGGTAGAAGACTTCGCCGCCGAGGAACCGGACGGGATATTTCTCCGCGACCGCCATCATCCGGCGGCGGTAATCGATCTGCCGGGCGTTGAGGCCCGAGTGGACGAAGTCCATCGCCTCGAGCCGCCGCAGGTCGGCGTCGTCCGCGACCCAGCCGCGGCCGACCCAGGGGATGTCGTCGTCCGGGAAGGCGACGTCGACACCGAGGCTTCCCGCCTCGAAGGCGTTCTGGAAGTCGGTCCAGGCGCCGGTCCAGGGGCCGGTGATCGAGTGCGCGTCCGTGCGGACGTTCTCCATGAGCCACTTCTGGGCCAGGATCTGGGTCCGGAGCATGGTCTCCGGGTCGGCGTAGTAGTCGCGGAACCTCACCCCGACCTGGGGCACGAGGAAGCGGTGGGCGATTGCCGGGATGACGGGGACGCGGTCCGCGCGCTCGAACCGCCGGGTCCGTTCGACGCGCTCGCGGCGGGCGGCCAGCTCCTCGACCGTGACTCCGATCTCGATCACGGGCACGACGCGCCCTATCTCCCGACCCTCCGGACGCGAGGATCCGTATATCGGTCGTTCTCGTCCGTGCTGGTCGACGAGAACTCCGAGACGACGGCGCCCCGGTCACCGGCCTGGAACCAGTGGGGGGAATCCGGCAGGAGCGTGTACTGGTCGCCGGGCCGGAGCACGATCTCGTGGCTGACGTTCAGGAAGGGCTTGTAGCGCCGCGGCACCCGCGCCTTCGGCTTCGGCGTCCGCTCGCCGGCGACATACAGATAGACCTCGCCGTAGCGGCAGCGAAAGGTCTCCTTCTTGCCGAGATTCCGTCCGTTGACCCGCGGGTGGCGGTGCTCCAGGCAGGTCTGGCGGGGCAGAAGGACCAGCTCCTTGGCGCAGTAGCGGTCGTTGTTCTCGTAGACGATGATCTCGATGCCCACGTGCTTGAGGTCGCCTAGACCGAGATCGGCCACTTCCATGGTCTCCCGTTCGTTCCGGGTGACCGCGATCCGGGCCTTGTGCAGCAGGGCGAGGGCCTCGGCTTTGGCCTTCTCGATGTCCTTGACGTTCATGGGCCTTCCGGCGCGATTATAACCCACTCGGATCCTCTTGGAAATACAGAGAGTCCCCGAACGATAAATCTCTGGACAATCGTGGCCGACTTTGTTATATAATGAAATTATGTTTCGGAGGCCATTTTGAGACTCACGTTTTCCTTGTCTCGGTTCCTCTGGACCCGGGCGTTCAAGCGGCCATACTCCGGAGACGCGCGCCTGACGCGCCCAGGACTGTTCCCTCTGCTCGCGGCGCTCCTGGTCTTCGCGTCCTTCGCCGCGGGTCAAGCCGCACCGAAGCCGCAGCTTTCGGCCGCCCATAAGGCTTGGCTCGAGGACGAGGCCGTCTATATCATCTCCGCAACGGAAAGGTCCGTCTTCATGAAGCTCCGGACCGACCGGGAGCGGGAGCTTTTCATCGAGGCCTTCTGGAGGCAGAGGGACCCCACGCCCGGGACTGACGAGAACGAGTTCAAGACGGAGCACTTCCGCCGGATCGCCTATGCCAACCGCGTCCTCGGCCGGGAAACCTCGCGTCCCGGCTGGAAAACGGATCGAGGGCGCATCTATATCATCCTCGGCGAACCGCAGGACATCGAGAGATACGAGGGCAAGTCCTCGACCTACGATACGGAGGTCTGGTTCTACCAGGGCAAGACGACTCTTGGGCTGCCCCCGGCGTTCTACGTGGCCTTTTTCAAGATAGGCGGATTCGGCGAGTTCCGGCTCTATAGCCCGATCGCCGACGGCCCCCAGGCTCTGATGTCGGGATATCTGGGGGCTATGGATCCGACGGCGGCCTACGAAAAGCTCCGCGAGATCGAACCGAACCTGGCCGAGATCTCACTCTCTCTTGTGCCTGCCGAAGCCGGGACGGTGTATGGGAAGCCGTCGATAAGCTCCGAACTGCTCATTCAGCGCATCGCCTCGGTCCCGGCCCGCACCGTCGAGTCCCGGTACGCCCAGAAGTTCCTGGCCTACAAGGACCTCGTCGAGGTCGAATACACGGCCAATTACATCGACAACGCCACCCTGATCAGGGTTTTCAAGGAGCCGTCGGGGCCTTACTTCGTCCATTATGCCGTCCAACCGAGCCGGTTGTCCGTGGGCCAGAGGGACCGCACGTTCTATACAGCCCTTAAAGTGAACGGCCGCGTCTCCGCGGCCGACGGCCGCCTCGTCTATCAGTTCGACAAGTCTTTCGACTTGAACCTGACCGAAACCCAGATGGATGAGGCCAAGCGGGTCCCGTTCGATCTCCAGGACCTGTTCCCGCTCGTCGGCGGGGACTACACCGTGTCCCTGCTCATCAAGAACGAGGTCTCGAAGGAATTCACCTCCGTCGAACAGACCGTGCGGATCCCCGAGGCCGGGAAAGCGGTCCAGCTGACCCAGCCGCTGCTCGGGTATCGGGCCGTCCGCCTCGAACCCGCGGCGCGCCGGATGAAAGCCTTCCGCATCGGCGCTTATCAGATCTTCTGCCAGCCGGACATGACCTTTTCGCGCTCGGAAGCCCTGGCTGTCGTGTTCCAGGTCCATAACCTGACCGGAGATGCCGCCGCCGCGGCCGGGATCAGGCTCGAGTTCCTCAAGGACGGCCAGCCCTTCCGGTCGATCGTCAGGAAGCCGTCGGATTATGCGGACCTGCCGGATGTTCTCGAGGAGGTCCCCCTCTCGGACTTCCCGCCCGCCCACTATGCGGTCAGGGTCGCCGTCGCCTCCGCGGGCGCGGACATCGTCTCGGCTACTGAGGAATTCGAGGTGAGCTTTGCCGACCGTCTCCCCCGGCCGTGGTTCTTCTCCCGGGTGCTCCCGGACGCCGGGGACCCCGCCTACTCGGGGATCATCGGCCTCCAGCTCTTCCATCTCGGGCGGCTGGCCGAGGCCCAGACCCTCCTGGAGAGCGCTTTCGCCCGGCTCCCTGGCTCCGAGGACGCCGCCGCGGCCCTGGCCCGCCTCTACCTGGGCCGGGGGGCGGCCTCCGAGGCCGTCCGGACGCTCGCGCCTTTCATCGGTCCGGACCGGACGCCGAAGTACGAAACGTACGTTCTGGCCGCCCAGTCCCTGCGGCGCGCCCGTGAGCCCGAGGAAGCGATCCATGCGCTCGAGCGGGCCGTTGAACGCTTCGGGGTGAATGCCGCCCTCATGAACCTAATAGGGGAGTGCTTGGCCGAGCTCGGCAGGGTCCCGGAGGCCCTGGCGGCGTTCGAAAGATCGCTCGCGCTCAGCCCCGACCAGCCGTCGGTCCGGGCGAGTATCGAGGAGCTCAAGAAACGAAAATGATCCTGTCTTCGATGGAGTCAGCCATGAGAATTCGCGCGACCGTTCCCCTGATCCTCTTGAGTCTGGCGTTGGCCCTGCCGGCCCAGGACGATCTCGGCCGAGCCCGGATAAGCGGAGACGTCGTTGACGAGAGCGGGGCCAAGGTCATGGGTGCCCTGGTGGTCGTCGATAATCCCCAAAGCAGCACGCGGATGGAGACCAAGACCGACAAGAAAGGCCACTTCGCCGTGGGCGGCCTGGGTAGCGGAGCCTGGCGGGTGACCGCATCCAAGGCCGGTTATCTCAGCGCCGCCACGGAGATCCAGGTCAGTCAGATCAAGGCCAACCCGCCCGTGACTCTGACGCTCACGCGTGCGTCCGCGAGCGGAGCGGGGCCCTTCGCCGAGGCGGGCGGGAGCCTCCTCGACAGCGGGAACGCCCTGCTCAGGGAGGGCCGGTACGACGAGGCTCTCGCGGTTTTTGAGGAATTCGCCGTAAAGTTCCCGGAGATCTACGCCGTCCACCTGAATATCGGCAGCGCCCTCATGGAGAAAGGGGACCTGGACAGGGCGGAGGCCGAGTTCAAGTCCGTCCTTGAGAAGAACGGCCCGGCTCCGGAAGACCTGAAAAAACAGAAAGACACGTCGCTCAAGGCCCTTTCGGGCCTGGGGGAAGTGGCCTTGAAGCGCGGCGATTTCGAGACCGCCCAGGGCTTCTTCCGAAAGGCCCTCGAGATCTCGCCCGAGGATCCGGCCGCGGCCTACAACGTCGGCGAGATCTTCTTCTCCAACCAGAAGATCGACGACGCCATCTCCTTTTTCGAGCTTGCGACCCGGATCAAAAGCGACTGGCCGAGGGCCTATCATCGGCTGGGCCTGGTCTACCTCAACAAGGGCGATCTCCCCAAGGCCCTGGAGAACCTCAAGACGTTCCTCGAACTCGATCCGCAGAACCCCGAAGCGCCGGGCGTCAAAGCGGCGATCGCCGCGATCGAGAAGATCAAGAAATAACGCTGCCGTCCCGCGGCGGAAGAAGGGAGTCCCATGATGTTCGATCGAGACGTCTATCGCGTCCGAAGGGACGGGCTGCGCCGGCACCTGAGCCGGGGAGTGGCCCTGTTCCTGGGTAACGAAGAGAGCCCGATGAACTACGCGGATAATGCCTACCGGTTCCGCCAGGACAGCTCCTTCCTTTATTATTTCGGCCTCGACACTGCCGGCCTGGCCGCGATCCTCGATCTGGACGAGGGAACCGAAACCCTCTATGGGCCCGAGCCGACGGTCGAGGATTCCGTCTGGACGGGGCCTTTGCCGTCCCTGAAGGAGAGGGCGGTCCGGGCCGGCGTGGAGCGCGTGATGGCGCCAGGCCGCCTCGAAGAGGACCTGAAGCGGATCCGGCAAGCCGGACGGGAGATCCATTTCCTGCCTCCCTATCGCCCCGAAAACAAGCTGAAGCTGCTGGCCTGGTTGGGCGTCCCTCCCGACCGCGCCTCGGTCGAGGCCTCGGTTCCGTTCATACGGGCCGTCGTCGAACAGAGGTCCGTCAAGTCGCCCGAGGAGGTCGCGGAGATCGAAAAGGCCGTCGACATCTCCATCGATATGCATCTCACGGCCCTGCGGATGGCCCGGCCCGGAGTGACGGAGGCCCGGATCGCGGCGGCCGTCCACCAAGTGGCCCGGGCGGCCGGCGGGGACCTGTCGTTCCCCATCATCGCGACGGTCCACGGCGAAGTCCTGCACCAGCACGCCCAGACGGATACCCTGACGAGCGGCGGGATGTTCCTGCTCGACGCCGGGGCCGAGACCGCGCTCCACTACGCCGGCGACCTGTCCACGACCATGCCGGTCGACGGCCGGTTTTCCGGGCGCCAGAAGGAGATCTATCGCATCGCTCTCGACGCCCACGAGAAGGCCAAGGCGACCCTCAAGCCGGGCGTGCCGCACCTCGACGTCCATCTGGCCGCCTGCCGGACGATCGCCGAAGGGCTCAAGGCCCTCGGTCTCATGAAAGGCGATCTCGACGAGGCCGTTCAGCGTGGCGCCCATGCCCTGTTCTTTCCCTGCGGCGAAGGCCACATGATGGGACTCGATGTCCACGACATGGAGGACCTGGGCGAAGTCCATGTCGGCTACGAGGGACGTCCGAAGAGCACCCAGTTCGGATTGAAATCGCTGCGCCTGGCCCGTCCCCTCCGGCCGGGGTTCGTCGTCACGGTCGAGCCCGGCATCTACTTCATCCCCCAACTCATCGACCAATGGCGGGCCGAGAACCGGTTCCCGGAGCATATCGACTATGACCGCGTCGAGACCTATAAGGACTTCGGCGGACTGCGCAATGAGGAGGACGTGCTCGTCACGCCCGACGGCCATCGCGTCCTGGGCCGTAAAAAACCGCTGACGATCGAGCAGGTCGAATCGGCGATGGTGTCCAGCGGCCGTTGACCGGGCCGTGAAGTGCCGAGGCTTTGACCAGCAGATAGATGATCAGGTTGTCGCCCTCAAGCCGCCGGTCCAGGCCGTCATTCCGTAGAAGCCGGCTCAGTACTCCCGGTCGTCCCGTTCGTGGATGACGGGATCGGAGATCGGAATGCTCGAACAGTGCGAGAGCCGGTCCGACGTCAGTGTCGTCCGGCCGTCGCAGCGGGCCTGGCCCACCGGGAAATGGTTGCAGCCGCTGGTTCGAACGTAAGGGGACATGTTCTCGAAACGGAGCCTCATCCGGTTCCACCGATCCGCTCGCCTAAAGGCCGATCAGCTGTCGATGTCCTCACGGCTACCAAATAGATCAAGCTAAATCTGCTAAAAACAGTCCACTTTCAATTTTTGAATGACATCGAGGGATCGCGTCATTGACTTTGTTTCCCAGCCTTGTATATAATGATTTCCGTGGATCGACGGCGTTTTCTGAAGTCGCTCGGGCTGAGCGCGCCCGTCCTGGCTATCGCTTGTGAAAAGACGAACCGGCGAACATCCAAGCCGCTCGAAAAGCCGCCTCATATCGTTCTCATCATGGCCGACGACATGGGGTTCGGAGACCCGGGCTGCTATAATCCGGGATCGCTCATTCCGACGCCCCAAATGGACAGGATCGCGGCCGAAGGCGCGAGGTTCACCGACGCCCATGCGCCCGTGGCGATGTGTTCGCCCACCCGGTACAGCCTTATGACCGGACGGTACTCCTGGCGGACACGGCTTAAAAAGGGCGTGTTGATGCCCTACGAGCTTCCCCTGATCGAGCCGTCGCGTCCGACCATCGCTTCGCTTCTCCGGGGCCGCGGATACGGCACGGCGTATATCGGAAAATGGCATCTCGGCCTGGAATGGACAACGAAGGACGGCAGCAAGGCCGAGGAGTTCTATCATCGGGACAAACCCTTCGAAACGGACGAAACCCTTCAATGGCGGGTCGACTTCAGCCGGCCGGTCGGCGGCGGACCGACCCGCCTCGGATTTGAATATTTCTTCGGGAATGCGGGATGCCCGAGCAACGACCCGCCGTATGTTTTCCTGGAGAACGACCGGGCCGTCTCGGTGCCCACTAAAATGAGCAAGGAGGAATGGCGGGGGTTGCCGGGATTCCTTCCGGGCCCGATGGCCGACGGCTGGTCGGAAGAGGACATCGATATCATCCTCGCCGGGAAAGCCAAGGAAGTCATCGACGGCCATCTCAAGAATCGGCCCCGGGATCCCCTCTTCCTCTGTCTCTCGACCAACTCCCCTCATGTTCCCTGGCTTGTCCCCGAGTTCATGAAAGGCAAGAGCCGGGAAGGTCCCCGCGGCGACCTTATTGCCCTGTTCGACTGGGTGGTCGGAGAAGTCGATGCCCATCTGAAGGGGAGGGGGATCGCTGACGAGACGCTGCTCATCGTGACAAGCGACAACGGAGGCCAGAAGGGGGCCAACGGGCATAAATCCGCGATGGATTTCCGGGGATATAAAAGCGAAATCTGGGAAGGCGGCCATCGGGTCCCGTTCATCGTCCGCTGGCCCGGAAAGATCAAGGCGGGAACGGTTTCCGAAGACCTCATCAGCCTGGGCGACTTGTTCGCGACCTTCGCCGATCTCGTCGGCGCTCCCCTCCCGGACGATGCCGCCGAAGACAGTTGGAGCGTCCTTCCGGCTCTCTTCGGAATGGCCCAGGGCCGGCCCCTTCACGAAGCTCTCGTCTTTCAAGCCGGGAACGGAGATCTGGCGCTCCGCCAGGGTCGATGGAAGTTCATCGACGTCAAGACCGAGGAGGGGCGGGGCAGTCTTTATGATCTGGAAGAAGACCCGTCGGAGCGGCGGGATCTCGCGGCCGATCATCCGGAGATCGCGGCGTCCCTCGCCGCCCTGCTGGACAAATACCGCCGTCAAGGCTTCAGCCGGCCGATGAAAACGAAGTCCTTTCGCCCCGGCTGAACGGACAGCCTCCCGACCGTGAATTGCCGGCGCTTAAGCCAAGACCACTATTTCCGCTAAAGGACGGTCATGACCTCACTACCGGCCGGCACAGACAGCGTGAGGCCCCGGACGTCTTTCATGTCCCGGATCGGACCCGTGCCCGTCTTCGGGGCGACCGTCTAGATCTCCCCCGGCGCGTAATGAGATAGCTCCTGCGTATTGGCCGACCAGCGGGCCCTTAAGGCAGGGCCGAACCGAGGTCTTCCTTTCGGGATCGACGGGCAGAAAGGAACATCATGGCCGACGTGTAGACGACTACGCCCAGAACGACCCACTTCAGCGCGTTGAGAGGCAATGACTTGACTATGAAGGCGGCCAGGAGCACGCCGGCGATCCCGAACAGCGTTAGGGCTATTGCGGCCTTCGGATCATAGGCTTTTTCCTTGACGAATCTGGCGCTCCCGGCGGCCATCAGCATGGCCGTGGCGGTCATCATGATGGGGAAGGCCGTCTGGGGGTGCATGCCGAGGGCGAAGATCGTAGCCATGCAGGGGGCGTAGAAGCCGACGCCGATCGTCTGGAGGGCGCCGAAAACGAAGCTGACCGCAACGGCCAGGGCCAGCTTCCAGCCCGTCAGGCCCATGGCTTCTCCCCCGACGGGCAGCCAGCTCAACCGATCGGCGAGCATGATGAAGGCCACGGCCAGGAGGCCGAAGCCCAATCCTTGCTGGATCCTCCGGCGGGACAGCCTCGATACGATCCCGGCTCCGAGGACGGCCCCGGCTGGAGCGGCGGCGGCCATGGACGCCAATGTGACCGGGCTCACGGCGACGACAGACATGAAGATCAGGGCCTGGGTCACGGTGGGGATGGTATTGCCGACGTTCATCGTCCCCGGGATGACACGGTCATCCACCAGCTTGAAGAATTTGAAAATGGCCGTCTGTGGGGCGAAGCTCCCGACGCCCAGCGCGTCGAACATGTTGGTGACAAAGCCCGTTCCTGCCAACCAGGCCCAGGGAGCGGGCGATAGGACCTTCCTGCTCTTATAGACATCGGAAAAAAAATAGACGCCGAACGGGAGGGTTAACCCGCAGAGCAGTATCCTTAGAACTTCGACCATCCTCGTATCACCTTCTCAAGAGCCTGGCCTTGGAACGCTTTGACTTGATAACGTTGTTATTGTAATTTTATTACATTAAGAAAGAAAGAGTTTCTTGTCGAAAACAACGCCCATCCCACCGCGCGATAAGACGGCTCCCTTTCCGCTGGAGACCACAAGAAAGACGTCCGGCCTCCTGCCCGACGGATTGGAGGGAGGAGTGAAGCCGCTTCGATCCAGGACCAGGCGTCAGTTCCTTAGGGACGCGGGTTTGGCGACGATCTCGTCGGGAGCGCTTGCGGCTCTCACGGGCGTTGCCCAATCCGGCTGCCGAAAGGGACCCTATCGGCGGCCCAATATCGTCCTGATCCTCGCGGACGACATGGGCTACGGCGACGCGGGATGTTACAATCCCGATTCCCGCATCCCTACTCCGAACATCGACCGGCTGGCCGCCCAGGGCGCCCGGTTCGCGGACGCCCATTCTCCCTCGGCCGTCTGCACGCCCACCCGGTACGGTCTCCTGACCGGCCGGTATGCCTGGCGAACGTGGCTCAAGCGGGGCGTCATCGGTGGCTATACCCCGCCGCTCCTCGAACCGACTCGGCCGACCCTGGCGTCGGTCCTGAAGGCGACGGGCTACCGGACCGGGTTCTACGGCAAATGGCATCTCGGGCTGGGTTGGACGCGCGCGAACGGCTTTGTCCCTGTTCCCGAAGACGCCGAACGCATGTTCCGCGGTTCCTGGCAGGACGCCGATCCTTCGACGGGGCTCAACGTCGATTTCGCGAAGCCGGTGCACGGCGGGCCGACGGTGCTGGGATTCGATGAGGCCTTCTTCACGGCGGCCTGCTCGACCATCGACGGGCCGTTCACGTTCATCGAGAACGACCGCGTGACCGCGATCCCCGACCGCCAGGTAGCCGAGTTCTACGACCTGTCGAAGGGCGAGGAGGGCAGCCCGCGGCGCGGGTGGATCGCGCCGGGCTTCAAACTGGAGGAGGTCGATCTCCGCTTCACCGAACGGGCGGTCCGGTTCCTGGAGACGAATGTCGCGGACGCTCCCGTCAAGCCCTTCTTCATCGAGCTGGCGCTATCGTCCCCGCATACGCCCTGGCTCGTCCCGGAGCTGGTCAAGGGACGGAGCGGCGATGGGCCGCGCGGCGACCTGGTCGCGCTGGCCGATCTCTGCGTGGGCCGGGTCATGGAGGCCGTGGATCGGCTGGGTGCGGCCGAGCGGACCCTCATTGTGTTCGCGAGCGACAACGGTCCGCATCCCGGCACGAACGGCCACGCGTCGGCGGGCGCCCTGCGGGGGCTCAAGTCGCACATCTGGGAGGGCGGCCACCGGATCCCTTTCATCGCCCGCTGGAGGGGACATATCGAACCGGGTTCGGTAGTCGACGAGCCGATCTGTCTCACGGACATGATGGCCACCTTCGCCGCCATCGCCGGCGCGAACCTGCCGCCTGAGGCCGGTCCGGACAGCGTCGATATCTCGTCGGCCCTGTTCCGGGGCGCGCGGGCCGTTCCCGCCGCTGGATGGGGAGGAGGAGAGGGCGTCAGCTTCCTTACGCCACTTCGGGAGGCCCTCGTCTCCCACTCCGAAGACGGGACGTTCGCGATCCGGCGGGGCGGCTGGAAGCTCATCCTCGACAATCGCTCGTCGGGCGGCTGGATGGTCCCGGAGGGGACGCCGCCCGTGCCGGGCTCGCCCGGCCAGCTCTACCATCTGGCGGAAGATCCGGCGGAGACGAGCGACCTCTGGGCCGAGCGGCCGGACATCGTCGCGGAACTGACGGCGTTGTTCGAGAAGTATAGAAAGGAAGGACGGAGCGTCCCGGTCACCGTTCCACGGTCCAGCGAGGACCGGCGCAGGAAACAAGAAGCACGTTGCCCCAGGCCGTGAAATCGCCCGTGCGGACGATCGTCTTGACCTCGTGGCTCAGTTCCTTCAATTCCGCGTGCGGGATCACTTCGACCGCGACCCCCTTTCCGAAGGCCGCGGCGACCTTCTCGAAATGGGTCGGGTTGTGTTCCCGCGTCTCCTCGGCGAGGACGACCTTTTCCACCGAGTGCACGGGCGCGATCTCCGCCAGGACCTCGAGGACCGTGGGCCTCCCCGGAGCAAGAGCGATATCGATCAGTTCCACGTCATCGGGACATGGGAAACCCGCGTCAACGACCATAAGCCCGTCCATATGCCCCTGACGGTTCAGGGCCGAATCGATCTGCCTGTTGAGCATGCCGACTTCTTTCATGGTCATCTCCTCCCTCTTTCCATTGGGATTTTACGACTGCCCGAGAACAGGCGGGTAGGGGCCGTCGCGAATCGTGGCCCGTCCAGAGCGTGTCTTCATTGAACTGGATATGTTCTTTCGGAACACTACCGGAATTCATCCCGCCCAGCCGGCCGTTCCCGATGGACGGGGCTTCAGTCCATTGAGCGGCTGGCCGGTTGTAGCGCAGACGCAGGACTGCCATGCCAGCCTCCTCCCGCCTGGCAGAACAGGAGGACATCTCCCGGACGATGGCTGCGCCGGCAAGGACGGAAATGAAATACTCCGTCGTCGATTTCCCCATTCTGGCTCGGACGCCTTCGCTGTGCCATCCCTGACGAGCGTCGTTATTCATTAGTATTGCGGACTTCCTTCAGATGCACCTATACTACCACCAACTCCCTGGTTTAGTATAGAAACAAAAGAAACTATCTATGAAACAGAATAATGTCGTATTGAATAATCTTTTTATTTGATGGTAATAGGAACTTTAAATGAAATTAATGATAGAAAGAAAGTATTAAAAATAGCTTGACATCATTGATATCTTGGTATATTTAAAAATCCTGAGAAATGAATTGTGCTAATAATGGCGGGTGAACACAGGGGAATGTGTTGGCAATAAGAAAATCCGTTGTAATCGTTCTGCCAAATTTTTTAGGAGGGGAGGCTATCATGAAGATCAAAAAAATCCTTTTCGCGTCGTTGTTGATGGGAGTCCTCGGCGCTGTCCTCAATGCGCAGGTCATTCAGACCGGCGCCCTCAGAGGCGTCGTCAACGATGATGAAGGAAAGCCTCTTCCAGGGGTCAGTGTCACTGTGACCAGTCCCTCTCTGTTAGGCTCTGAGTCGGCGGTCACCAACGAGTCTGGCGCTTACAGGATTACCTTTCTCCCCCCCGGAACCTATTCGATCAGCGCCTCGTTGCCGGGGTTTCAGGCCGTAAAACGCGAGGACGTTATTGTCCGTGTCGGCATGACCATTACCATCAATTTTGTGATGCCTCCCGAATCTCTAACTAAAGAGATTACTGTGGCGGCTCCGGCTCCCACGGTCGATGTGGTCTCATCGAAGACCGTGGTAACGGTGGCCTACGAATCGCTCACGAATCTCCCCATAGCGCGAGATGTCAACAATCTTTTAAACCTCGCTCCCGGAACGACGAATCTCAGCATCAAGGGCGGGGCTCGAAATAACCATGCCTTCAATCTTGATGGCATCAATGACAATTCTCCTAACGTAAACTATGGGGAAGTCTATATCCCCTGGGACGTCGTTGAGGAAGTCGAAATCGTAACCTCGGGCGCGGGTGCGGAGACATTCCAAGGCATCGGCGGAGCGATCAATGTAGTAACCAAGTCCGGAGGAAACAAGATCAGCGGTCAAGCGCAGATCTATTACACCAATAAACACCTCTCCACATCCGTCGTCCCGCTTGATAAGCTGGCCGCGGTCGGCTCCAGTCTGCCGGCACTACCCGTGCGTGACTCCGAATATTCCTTCATGCTGGGCGGCCCCATTGTAAAAGACCGAATTTGGTTCTTGGTCAATTACAGAAATCAGTACAATAAGTCGAACTCCAACTTCATCCCCACAACCATCCTGGGGACGCCCTATGACTCTTACAACCTCGAAATGGGCTATAATTACTACTTCGGCAAGATATCGGCGTTGCCGTGGAAGAACTTCCGCCTTTTTGGCACGATGCTCGTCGCACGAAGGGACACCCCCGTTTTTGATAATGTGGCACGACAGACGATCGAAGCCAACCGGCGACAACTTCTTGACCAGCGCACCACTGCGTTTAACGCCGTCTGGACGTTGAATCCTGACACCATTATCGAACTTCTCGGTGGGACGTGGTGGAATAACGGACAGAATATGTTCACCCAGGAAGCTGATCCGGACGGGCCGTATTTCATTGACTCCTTTACGGGATACCAATGGGGACGAAAGAGCTCTCAATTCTTTGGATTCAAGAGAAACGCCATGGGCGGCGCCAAGATCACCCACTTTCGCGATAATTTTCTCGGGGCCGACCACCAGCTAAAAGCGGGGTTGGAATACCAATTCGGTTCCATGCGGAGTTTTGAGCCACTTAGCAACGGGATGCAATGGAATTTCTACAACGGCAATCCCTATTACTACCGGGGCTTGTATGGCCTGGACCAGGCCGATCCGGAATTCGGGGACGGCTTGCTCTACTTCAACAACGCCTCATCCCGGGAAGAGACGACCAATACCATAAACTCGGCCTATGCCAAGAAAGTACGGATCGGGTTCTTTGCCCAGGACTCTATCACCATCCAGAATAGGCTCACTGCGAATATCGGATTGAGGTTTGATACAATCAGAACGGATGTGCCTGAAATAACAAAGACGGCGGCTTCCGACGCCCTGGGACGAGCGCTCAGTCAAGCATATATCCTTCCGGTCTATGGCGTTGATCCCTTCGGCGAATTTAGCTGGAGCCGTTTTAAAAATCCATTTCCTTACAGTTTTCTTAGCCCCTCCATTGGCCTCTCTTACGACTTGTTCGGTACCGGAAAGACGGCGCTGAAGCTTTCTTATGGCCGCTATTCCGAGGGGCTCATGACTGACCATATCCCCCAACCTCCTGTAACTCCCGCGAATTTTCAATTTAACTGGTGGGACACCAACGCCAACGGGCAACCTGACCTTCCGGGAGTCGATGACTACGTGTACGTGCTGGGAGCTTCAAGCCCAGACTATATGGTGGGAGAGGGGTATAAGGATTCGCTCGATCCGGATATCAAGATCCCCTATGAGCATCAGATCGTCCTTGGGCTCGATCATGAGCTCTTTCGTGATTTCAGACTTAGCGTGAACTACTCCTTCAAGACCCGCGTAAACGAGATGGTCAGTGTTTACTATGACCGCCCCAGCTCGGAATATTGGAGCTTCAACGACAGCTACTGGGTTCCGTTCACGACGACCGTTCCGAGCTACGGGATATTCCCAGCCGAAGAAGTGACCGTTTATTTCAGAAAAGCTGATAGGCCTGAGCTGTACTTGCGAAAAACGAATCTGCCCAACGACATGCTGAGGCAAAGATACCATGCCTTCGAACTGTCGTTCAACAAGCGCATGTCCGAGGGCTGGTCGTTAGGGGGATCCTTCGTCTACACGGATCTGAAAGGAAATCTCGAATACTCGGCAGGATTCATTCAGGGGGCTTTCCGGGATCCCAACTACTCGACCAACAGGTACGGGGACCTGGCCTTCAGTCTGCCCGTCATCATTAAGCTGTACGGCACCGCGGAATTGCCCCTGGGCTTTCTGTGTTCGTTCTATTATCAATACCTGGCCGGAAGCGGTTGGGGAAGGACCGTCTCGGTCCAGGCTCCCGCGGATTGGAGAGCGGCGAACGCCATCGATCCGGCCCAGCCCAGCAATACCGTCCTGCTTGAACCGGCCGGCTCAAGAAGGAATCAATCCAGCCAGAGTTTCGACCTGAGGATTGAAAAGGAATTTAGCCTCGGCCGGTACGGGCGAATTGGCGCGTTCGTTGACATTTTCAATGCGTTCGGTTTTCATTCCTTCAGCGCTGCGGTTAACCCTGGAGGTACGTGGCGTCCCGTCGCAGAGGGTTCTTCATCCACAGGCACCTTCACTCCCAGCCGGGTCGGTTTCAACAGCATAACCGGAGGCGTGATCAACTTCAAATTCTCTCTCCGGTATACGTTCTAGAGGAGTCAGGCAGTTCCACGGGACGAGCGAATTCGCCCAAGGGCCGGACTATCGCTCAGGGGTTGCCCAGGCTCGGCCTCTGATTTCAGGCCGCGCGGGTTCGCTGATGTCGTGCCGGACGATCCCGGAGGGGTGATGTGATTCGACGACGCCAGTTCCTCAAGGAAGCGGGGACCGCGATCACCTCGGCATCCCTGGCTCTGCTCTCGGGCTTCGGTCTGACGAGGTGCGCCCGCCGGTCCTGGCGCAGGCCCAATGTCGTCCTCGTTCTCACAGACGACCAGGGTTACGGAGACCTCGGATGTCACGGCAATCCGAACATCCGAACGCCGCGATTGGATGCCTTCCATGCCGAGAGCGTCCGCCTGACGAACTTCTATGCTTGTCCCCTCTGTTCCCCGACCCGCGCCAGTCTCCTCACCGGCCGCTACAATTACCGCATGGGCGTCGTCGACACTTGGGTCGGGCTGTCGCTGCTGCGCCCGGAAGAACTCACGGCCGCCGAGCTGCTGCGAGCGGCCGGCTACCGGACGGGAATCTTTGGAAAATGGCATCTGGGAGACCATTTCCCCTTGCGGCCTCAGGAGCAGGGTTTTGAAGAATGCCTGGTCCACAAGGGTGGAGGGATGGGCGGGCGGTCCAATCCCCCTGGGAATCTTTATTATGATCCTGTGCTTTACCACAACGAGGAAGCCAAGGCCTATCGGGGCTACTGTACGGACATCTTCTTCCGGGCTGCGGAGGAGTTTATCGAAGCGCATGCCGCAGAGTCGTTCTTCGTCTATCTTCCCACAAACGTTCCCCATATCCCTCTAGAGATCGCGGCGGAGCAAGTCAGCCCCTATACCGACTTGGGGCTGGACGAAGTGACCGCCCGGCATTATGCCATGCTGTCCAACCTGGACGCCAATTTTGGGCGCCTCCTCGATACTGTTGAGCGGCTCGGCCTGACAGAGGACACGATTGTCATCTTCATGAGCGATAATGGGCCCGCGTACGGAAACCGCTTTAACGCCGGGCTGCGGGATATGAAGGGTTCGGTTTATGACGGCGGGATCAAGGTGCCCTTCTTCCTGCGTTGGCCCGGGCGATTGGCGGGTGGGGTGGACGTGGACCGCATCGCCGCACACATCGACGTGCTCCCGACTGTCCTTGAACTCTGCGGTGTTCGAGGGACACGAAACGCGGAGCTGGATGGCGCCAGTCTGGCTCCGTTGTTGGCCGGGAACGCACCGGATTGGCCGGATCGCACCTTGTTTTTTCAGCAATGTCGGCCCGACGAGAACGGCGTCGACTGGCCCCGTCCTTTCACCCATTGTGCCGCCCGGAACCAACGTTTCAAGATCGTCATGTCTGCCCGCCCGCCCGCCGCACGTTTCTCCCGGGCCGTCCCCTTCGAGGAGACCGAACTCTATGACATGGTGGCCGACCCCGGCGAACGCCTCGATCTTGCGTCCCGAAACCCGGCCATCGTAGAACGGATGCGGGCTGACTATGAGCGTTGGTTCCTCGATGTCACGGCGGGCCTGGCTCCGGTCCGCATCCATCTCGGCTCCCCCCTTCATAATCCCCTGGTATTGAACAACCAGGACCTGTCCGGCCCCGGGGCCGCCTTATCCTATTCGAGCTACAGCCGGCTGGCTCGGAATCCCGAGGAGGAACCCGACGGAACCGGCGTATGGAACGTGCATACCGCCCGCACGGGTCGCTATCGCATCGCCCTGCGCTTTGGACAGGTGAGCAAGGAAACCTGGATCCCTCTCCGGAAGGGACGAGCCGTCTTCAGACTCGGGGCGGCCGAGGTCATATGTGATGTGGCCGAGGGACAGCGGGAAGTGGGTTTTATCACTCTTCTTAATCAGGGGGATGGCTCTCTGGAGACTCACTTCACGGGACAGCGCGCCGACGGCCGGCTCGTCACGCCATTCTTCGTGGAAGTTGAATATCTGGGGCCTGCGGCCGCAGGTCCGGCCGTCCAGAGGAGGGAATGATGGCCCATCAAAATCGACGGTCCCGACGTCAGTTTTGTAAGGATGCCGCGGCAGCGGTTGTGACGTCCGGATCGATGGCTGTGCTATCGGGATTCGGCCTGACGGGGTGCTCGCGCAAGTCCGGGCCGGTCTCCGGCCGGAAGCCTAACGTCATCTTGGTCGTGACCGACGACCAAGGATACGGAGACGTCGGCGCACACGGGAGCCCGTACGTTCGGACGCCGACGCTGGACGCCCTCCATGCCCAAAGCGTCAGGCTGACCAATTTTCATACGGATCCGTGTTGTTCGCCCACCCGCGCATCATTGCTCACGGGCCAGTATTCGGCCCGAACGGGCGTATGGCATACGATTAGCGGGCGATCCCTGCTCGCGAGGGACCGGACGACCATGGCGGACCTCTTCCACGCCGCCGGTTACAGAACCGGTATCTTCGGCAAGTGGCACCTTGGCGAGAACTATCCATTCCGGCCCCAGGACCGCGGATTCGAGGAGACACTGATCCACCGCGGTGGCGCGGTCGGCTCCGGCCCCGACTATTGGGGCAACGATTATTATGACGACACCTACCTCCGGAACGGGGAGTACCGGAAGTATGAAGGCTATTGCAATACCGTCTGGTTCGACGAAGCCATACGATTCGTCCGAACCAACCGCGACCGTCCCTTCTTCTGTTACCTCCCCACCAACATCCCGCATGCGCCTCTGAACGTCGACGATCGTTATGCCCAGCCCTACCGGTCCAAGGTCTCTGACCGCCTGGCCCACTACTATGGCATGCTGACAAAATTCGACGAAGACCTCGCCCGGCTGCTCGCCGAGCTGCAGGCCCTGGGGTTGGAGGATAACACGATCTTCATCTACATGTCCGACAATGGTTCGGGCCCGTGGTATGGAGGCATCGTCATCGACATGGACAATGGATATGTCCTCGAGGGCTATAGCGCGGGGATGCGCGGCGGCAAGATATGGGGTTATGAGAATGCACACCGCGTGCCCTGCTACGTCCGTTGGCCGCGGGGCGGCATCGGCGGCGGCAAGGACATGGACGGCCTTACTGCCCACTTTGACCTCCTACCGACGCTCGCTGATGCCTGCGGACTGACGGTGCCATCCGGGACTGTCCTCGATGGAACGAGCCTGTTGTCACAGCTGCGCGATTTAGCATCCAAAGAGCCCGATCGCACGCTCTTTGTGCATAATCAAAGAGTGGATTTTCCGGTCAAGGGAAAGGAGTTCCAGGTCCTCACCGATCGCTGGCGTCTGATCCAGCCTGCGCGTCAGGACGAAGAGGAAGTCAAAACATCCGGGGCGCTGCAGGACACGCCAGACAGCCTCGAGCTCTATGATATCCGGGTCGATCCCGGCCAGCGACGGGACGTTGCAGCCGAGCATCCCGCAGTGGTGGCCGAGCTCCGGAGGCGATATGAGGCCTGGTGGGAGAGCATCTCCGAGAAGTTCGACGATTACAATGATATCGTGATCGGATCGGCTCAGGAGAACCCCGCCGTCCTTTATGTCCATGATGCCCACCGCAAGGATAACAGGCAGGTTTGGGTGGTCGAAGTGGAGCGTTCAGGAGAGTACAGATTCCGGTCCTTCCGATGGAATCCCGAATCCGGGAAGAGAATCCTGGAAACTCGGGAGGGGAGCGCGGCCGCGGACTCCGCCGAAGCCTGGCTGCGCGTGGGGAGCGTCGAGCGGACCTCCCGGGTCCGTCCGGAATCGACGGCCGTGGAGTTCAAGGTCCACCTCACAGCCGGCCGAACTTGTTTGGAAACCTGGTTCATGCCCATCGGATCGGACAAACCCTGGTCTGCGGCGGCGATCTCTGTCGAGCGGATCGGTCCTGCCGATCTCTTAGAAACCGCTGCTTATCATGCATCCGACCCGAACGTGCTGCTCCGGTAGGCGCCAAAGTCCGTCCGGCATCGCAATGGTCGTGCAGAAACCCGCTTTTTCTGCCGCATGCAGGGATGTCGGCCACCTCATGCCTGATCCTGCCGCCTCCCATGGATTGGGCCGTAATGCCGATTTCCGATCCGTACAAAGGCGAAAAAGGCCCTTGCATTTAGAGCCCTACTGAATTACTTTATTATCAATAGAAAGCAGGGAAGCAAGTATGATAAACGAAATCACTCACCGAAAAGCTCAGACGCGGGCAGGCAACGCGAAACTGATCAGCGGTCTTAATAAAGTCAAGATCACTAACCTTGTCCGGGACAACGGCGGGATATCCCGGGCCGAGCTCGCTAAGAGGAGCGGATTGAGCGCTCCGACCATTTCCCGGATCATTGAAAGCCTAATCCGGGAAGGGCTGGTCGTTGAGGTCGGAACCGGCGAATCCAAGGGTGGCCGCAAGCCGACCCTGCTCCGGTTCTCAGGAGTGGACAGCTTCATCATCGGCATCGACCTGGGTACCACGAATATCTATGGCGTCCTGACTGACCTCGACGCCAAGGTCATTGCCGAGATCAAGAGGCCGACAGAGGTCGAGGGAGGTTTCTCTCGGGTTATGGAGCGGACATCGGAGGTCATCGGCGAGTTGCGCGGCCACCTTGGAAACAGGAACAGCAAGATCTACGGCATCGGCATGGCCATCGCCGGCCTTATCAACATGGATAGGGAAATCGTCGAATTTTCGCCCGATTTTCATTGGCATAACGTGGACGTGAAAGCCGCATTGAGCCAAAAAAACGACATTCCCATTGTTTTTGACAACGTCACACGGGTCATGGCCTTGGGCGAGATCTGGTATGGCGCCGGGCGTAATTACCAGAACTTCGTAATGATCAACGTCGGTTACGGGATCGGTGCAGGCATCATCATCAGAGGGACGCCCCTCTACGGGCAGCAGGGAAAAGCCGGCGAGATCGGGCACGTCACGTTCGACAAGGATTCCACTCTTCAGTGCGAGTGCGGAAATTTCGGCTGCCTCGAAGCCCTGGCATCCGGCAGCGCGATCGCCAAAGCCGCCCGCATGGAGCTTGATCGGGGGGCCGCATCCGAGCTCACGGAAGCCTGTGGCGGTGACCATATGAAGGTGACCGCTGAAATGGTCGCGCGGTATGCCAAGCGGGGGGACCAAACGGCTTGGAGAGTTTTCGACCGGGCCGGCGAGTTTATCGGCATCGGAATCGCCGGGCTGATCAATCTCTTCAACCCCGAAGCGGTCTTTATCGGTGGCGGAGTCGCCCAAGCGGGCGACATCCTATTCGACAAGGTCCGTAAGACGGTCCAAGCGCGGGCTCTGAATAAGACCTCGAGCGGCGTCGCCATCCTCCCCGCGACATTCGGCCTGAAATCGGCCGTCATGGGAGCCGTGTCACTCATCCTCAGCGGCGTCGTCAATCTCGATTATGGGCAAGTCAGGCCTTCTCAAAAAGGCTGAAATGCCGGCAGTCTTGATCTGGCGACGCCCTGCCACATAGACATATGAGGAAGGCTAGGTTATTGGGTCTCAGACTGGAGATTAATTATTTAGGTTTAGGAACAAAGCTCAATCTGCCGCCCGCGCTTCCTCAGAACTGGCCCGACGGCTCGTTTCGCGGCCTCCTCCCCCGTGGCGGCTTCGAGGTCGAAAATCAGCTGGGTGGCCGATCGTCTCGCCCATGCAACCGCCCGGTTGCTCGCCGGCTGCGGCTGCCGGCTCAGGGCAGCCGTGCCCCTGCGTCTTTTAGATCCAGGGGATGGGGGCCCGTCCCTCACGGCGTTGGAAGGCGGCCTGATCGAGTTCCCCACCGTGCCCGGCGGGAGCTACGCGATCTCCGGGCCTGATCCGGAGAAAGAGAGCTAGGAGAAGATCATGATCCAACCGACTCTTGCGATCCCCGTGCTCGATCTCGTGATCATCGTCGCTTACATGCTGGGCATCCTCCTCATCGGCGTGCTTTCCACCCGCGGCCTGGCTCGCACGGCCAGCGGCTACTTCCTGGCCGGCCGCTCACTCCGCTGGGGGATGGTCGGTTCGGCGATGTTCGCCGCCAATATTTCGACGATCCACCTGGTGGGGCTGGCCGCCTCGGGGTACTCCGACGGCCTCGTCTGGGGTAATTTCGAGTGGATGGCGACATTCACCCTTGTCCTCCTCAGCCTCGTTTTCGTGCCCTTCTATTTCCGGAGCCGCATCTCGACTCTGCCCGAGTTCCTGGAGAAGCGCTACGGCCCGGGCGCCAGGATCATGCTGGCTTTCATGGCCATCCTGGCCGCGCTGTTCATCCATATCGGCATGAGCCTCTACGCCGGGGCGGCCGTCTTCCGCCAGTTCTTCGGCATCGACGTCGTGACCTCGATCGTCATCATCTCCGTCATCACCGGGCTCTACACGATCCTGGGCGGTCTCAAGGCCGTGGTCGTCACGGAATCCATCCAGTCCGTGATCCTGATCCTGGGCGCGGTCGTCGTCACGGCGTTCGCCGTCCTGGCCCTGCCGTCCCACGGCATCCACACCCTGGCGGCCTTCAAGGAGGCCGTCAAGCCCGACCAGCTCAGCATGCTGCAGACGCACAGTTCGGCGGGGCTCAACTGGTACGCGATCTTCCTCGGCTATCCCATCCTCGGGATCTGGTACTGGTGCACCGACCAGACCATCGTCCAGCGCGTCCTCGGCTCCCGGACGGAACGGGACGCCCAGCACGGGGCCCTGTTCGCCGGACTGCTCAAGATCCTCCCGGTCTTCATCATCGTGTTCCCGGGCGTCGTCGGCTACGTCCTCTTCCGCGACGTCATCGGGGCGGACGCCAATCAGACTCTGCCCGTCCTCCTCGTCCGCCTCATCCCGACCGGCCTCAAGGGCCTCATCGCCGCCGGATTGCTGGCGGCGCTCATGAGCACCATCGCCGCCGCCCTCAACAGCTCGGCGACCCTGGTCGCCGTCGATATCGTCAAGCGGATCAAGCCGGAGACGACGGACCGGATCCAGATCCGGGTCGGGCAGGCCTGCGCCATCATCGTCATGCTGCTGGCCATGGCCTGGTCGACCCAGGGCGGACGCTACACGAGCATTTTCGAGGCCATCAACACCATCGCCAGCTACCTGGCGCCGCCGATCACGACCGTCTTCCTGTGGGGCGTCTTCTGGAGGCGCGGAACGCGCCAGGCGGCGCTGACGACCCTGATCGCGGGGTTCCTCCTCGGCGTCGTCTCCTTCCTGGTCGATCTTCCCGTCTTCGGCACGGAGAAGGTCATCACCGAGGGCTGGGGCATCCCGTTCATGATGCAGGCCTGGTGGATGTTCTGCCTCTGCAGCGTGTTATTCGTCGTCGTCAGCCTGTTGACGCCTCGGCCCGACCTTGAGAAGGTCAGCGCCTTGACCTGGAAGAGCCCGGCCGCCGTCCTGTTCCACGGCCGGGTCCAGGGGCTGAGCGATCCTCGGATCCTGGCCGGGGGGCTTCTGATGCTCCTGGCCGTTCTTTATGTTATCTTCCATTGAGGCCGCGTAGCGCGGCCAGGGAGTCGACCATGAAACAAGCCGTCATGACCAGCCCGGGGGTGATCGAGTTCCGGGACGTCCCCGTGCCGAAACCCGGCCCTGATGAGGTTCTCATCCGTGTCCGGACGATCGGCATCTGCGGTTCCGACATCCATGTCCGCCACGGGCGCCATCCCTTCACGTCTTATCCCGTCGTGCAGGGGCACGAATTCTCGGGCGTCATCGAGGCGGTGGGCAAGCGGGTCAAGGGCCTGCGGCCGGGCCAGAAAGTCACGGCCACCCCCCAGATCGTCTGCGGCCGCTGCGCCCCGTGCCGTCGGGGGGATTACCATATCTGCGATGTCCTCCGGGTCCAGGGTTTCCAAGCCCCGGGCTGTGCCCAGGAGTTCTTCCTGGCCAGGGCGGAGCAGATCGTCCCGCTACCGGATTCCTTCAGCTTCGAGCAGGGTGCTATGGTCGAGCCTGCCGCCGTAGGCGTCCACACGGTGTCCAGAGCCGGGGCCCTGACCGGGAGCAACGTCGCCGTACTAGGGGCCGGTCCCATCGGCAACCTCGTCGGACAGGTGGCCAGGGCCGCGGGCGCCAATGTCCTCATCACGGACACCAGCGAATATCGGCTCGAGATCGCCCGGAAGTGCGGCCTCCGGTCCGTTTCCCGGGCCGGGCGCGAGAGCCTTAGGGATGCCTCGGTCCGCGTCTTCGGCGCCAAGGGCTTCCAGAAGGCCTTCGAATGCGCCGGGGCCGAGGCGGCGATCAACGAGGCTATCGAGGCCGTCCAGAAGGGCGGCACCATCGTCGCCGTTGGCGTCTATGGCGACCGCCCCCGCGTCAACATGGGCCTTGTCCAGGACCACGAACTGACCCTGACGGGTACGCTCATGTACCAGCATCGGGACTTTGTCAAGGCCGTCCGGCTCATCCGGACGGGTGAGCTGATCACCAAGCCCCTCGAAACAAAACACTTCCCCTTTGAGGAGTATCGGAACGCCTACGATTACTCGGATCAAGAAGGGGAGAGGTCGATGAAGATCTTTGTTGATCTTGATTCCAAAAGATAGGAGCCTTCGCCATGAAAGAATTCACCTACTTCCAGCCGACCGAGATCCGTTTCGGCCGCGGACGCTTTTCCGAGCTCGGCCAGGTCGCTTCCCGCTTCGGCCGCCGGACGCTTCTTGTCACGGTCGTCGACGATCCCTGCTTCAAGGGACTCTTCGAGCGGGCCAAGGGCCTTCTCGTCGAGGCCGGCTCGGCGGTCGCCCGTTTTGACGGCGTCGTTCCCAATCCGACGACGGACGTCGTATCGCAGGGAGCCCGGATCGCTCGGGAATTCAAAGCCGACGTTGTCGTCGGCATCGGGGGCGGATCGACCATGGATACCGCCAAGGCCATTGCCGTCGAAGCCACTCACCCCGGCGGCGCGTGGGATTACCTCTTTTTCCGAGAGAAGCAGCCGACGGCAAAGACCCTTCCGGTTATCGCCGTGACGACGACATCCGGAACGGGCTCCCATGTCACTCAGGTCGCCGTAGTGACCAATCCCGCAGAAAAGAACAAGTCGGCCCTCTACCATCCGCTCCTTTACCCGAAGGCGAGCCTGGTCGATCCGGAGCTTATGATCACGCTCCCGGGCAAGGTCACGTCGGCCACAGGCTTTGATGTTTTCGCCCATGCGTTCGAAAGCTTCATCAATCCCGGCGGATCCCCTTATACCGACATGATGGCCCTCGAGGCCATCGGACTCGTCGCCAAGTTCCTCCCGGCCGCCGTTAAGGACGGAAAGGATGTGGAGGCCCGGGAGCGTATGGCTTGGGCCGATACTCTGGCCGGGCTCTGCATCGCCAACGCAGGGGTGACCCTGCCCCATGGCATCGGCATGGCGATCGGCGGTCTCTACCCCCACGTCGCCCATGGCGAGGCCTTGGCGGTCGTCTATCCGGCCATCCTCGAATACACCTATAAGATCGCCCCGGCCAAGTTCGCCAAGGTCGGCCGCATCCTCAATCCCAAGCTCTCAGGGGAGAATGGCGTCCGGGCCGCCGAAGGCGCCTGCGCGGCCATCAAACGGTTCATCAAAAGGATCGGGATGGACCTCAAGCTCCGCGACTTCAACGTCCCGAAAAAAGACCTCGACGCGCTGGCCAGGCAATCCCTGGTGTTGCCCGACTACAAAAACCACCCGCGCCTGGCCACGCTGGCCGATGTCTCCGGGATCCTCGGCAGGAGCCATTGAGGACGATCGCCGGGCCAACTTGGTGCAATCCGTGCCCGGCCGTTAGCGGCTTCTCGGAAGAAGCGATATAAGGAGTATGGCCATGCTTCGCCACGTTCGTCTTTCCGGTCTCCTCGCTCTCTTGATCGCGACCGCCTGCCTGATAGGCCTCCTCAGGGCCGTCAGCTTGGAGCCCCAGATCTCGGCCCCCCGGGTCTCAGAGATCTTACCGCCGCACGAGCGGGGGTTTATCAGTTCGGAGCCCGGCCTGACCTGGGAGCAGGGCCTTCTCAGCGGGAACGGGACGATCGGGGCCAGCGTTCTCGGGCGGCCCCTCGAAGAGATCGTGGTCTTCAGCCATAAGCGCATGTTCGTCCCGGAGCGGCCTCCCCTGCTTCCCCCTGCGAGCGCGACGCGCCTTTTTGAGATCCGCCGCCTCATCGACCGGGGGCTTTATGCCCAGGCGGGGCAATTGGCCGAAGACGTCGGCGAACAAAAAGGATTCCTATATCCCGATCCTCTCATGCCGGCATTCGACCTCGGGGTCACGATGCCCGCCAAAGGCAAGGTCAGGGATTATCGTCGGGCGACAGATTTTGAAACCGGCGAAACGATCGTCCGGTGGACTGATGACCTCGGGACATACGAACGCCGGCTCTTCGTCTCGAGGGCCGACGGGATCGCCGTGATGCGCATCACCGGTCCCGGGCGCGGCCAGGTGAATTGCCGGTTGGCCCTCGCGCCGCGCGAGCCGAACAACAGAAGATTCAAGTCGAACATCGAACATCTGGCCATGACCACGGACACCTCTTACTTGACCTATCGCAACGAGTTCGTCCACGCCTACCCCGGGAGCATTCAGGCCCTGGAAGGCGTGGCGCGTATCTTGGCTTCGAACGGCACGCCGGCCACCGAAGGCTCCGCCCTGTCGATCACCGGCGCCGACGAGGTCCTCGTGATGGTCGACATCCGCGTCCTCGACGAGGCCGGAACGACTCTGATCGAAGCGATCAAACAGGGCCTCGTGAAGCTCCCGGCCGACTACGCGGCCCTTCTGGGGAAGCACGCCGGGATCCACGGCGAGATGTTCCGCCGCATGCGGCTTGACTTGGGTGGCGGCGAGGACCGCCAGCTGACCTCCGAGGAGCTTTTGGCTAAAACGACCGACGCCGAGCCCTCTCGGGCGCTCCTGGAGAAGGTTTTTGATGCCGGGCGATACAACATCATCTCGAGCACAAGCGACCTGCCTCCGACCCTTCAGGGCGTGTGGGCGGGGACCTACGATCCTCCTTGGGCCAGCGACTTCACCCACAACGGGAACGTCCCTTCGGCCATCGCCTCTATGCTCATGGGGAACATGCCCGAGCTGCTACTCTCCTACACGTCTTATATGGAGTGGCTGGTCCCCTACCTCGAGGTCAACGCCGAGAGGATCTTCGGGGCCCGCGGGATCGTCCTGCCGTCGCGGTCGACGACGAACGGGTACAACAATGCCTACAATGCGAATTTTCCCGGCCAGTTCTGGGTGGCCGGCGCGGCCTGGGCGGCCCATTTCTTCTATGATTATTGGCTTTACACCGGCGACAGAGAGTTCCTTGCCGGACACGCCCTACCGTTCATGGAGAAGGCGGCGCTCTTCTTCGAAGAATATCTTTATGAAGGCCCCGACGGCAAGTACGTGTTTAGCCCGACCCAATCTCCGGAAAACGCGCCGTCGAACACCAGGTCCCAGATCACATTTAACGCCACGATGGACGTTGCCGCAGCCAAGGAGTTGCTCACGAACACGATCGCCGCTTCCCGGGAACTTGGCGTCAACGGGGGCAGGATCCCGGTCTGGGAAAAGATGCTGGCCAAGATGCCAGCGTATATGATCAATGAGGATGGGGCCGTCAAGGAGTGGCTGACGCCGCGTCTGGCCGACAACTATGATCACAGGCATAGCTCCCAGCTCTATGCCCTCTATGACGGGATGCCCGAGGAAGTCTCCAAAGACCCGAAGCTCCAGGCCGCCTTCAAGAGGCTCATCGAGATCAAGCTCGAACGCCATTGGAGCAATTGGGAGAGACAGGGAGGATTCATGTCGTTCGGCTTGGTCCAACTCGGGCAGGCCGCGGCCAGCCTCGGAGAGGCCGAAATAGCCTATAAATGCCTGGTCCCGCTCCTCAACCGCTACTGGCTGCACAATCTGGCGTCCATGCATAATGCCAAGAGGCTGTTCAACATGGACATCAGCGGCGGGATGCCAGCCGTGCTCATCAAGATGCTCGTGGCCTCGGAGTCAGGAATGATCCGTCTCCTGCCGGCCCTTCCGTCGGCCTGGCCGTCGGGGACGATCGAGGGCATTCTCTGCCGCGGCCAGGTCGAGGTTCGGCAACTGACCTGGACGGGAAAGGCGATCCGCGTGATTCTCAAAAGCGCGAAGGCCCAGGACGTTTCGGTTTATGCGCCGCGAGATATCACATCGATCTCCGTCCGCGAGGGGCTGGCCCCGGTCCGAAGCTTGGCGGATCGCCGCGGTCGCAGGCTGTCACTCCCGGCCGGCCGGGAGATCGAGGTCGAACTCGAGCTGAAGTAACCGCGATATGCCAAGAATCATCAGCCCCGGCCCTGTCCCGAAGGAGAATCGAATCATGACGATCGAGCTTAAAATGGCCTTCCGCCTCACGGCCATCCTGGCCTTTCTTTTCGGCGTCTCCGTGTGGGCTTCGCCGCAACGACCCGGGTCTTTCCCCTCGGACGGGACGTCGCTCCTCTGGTACACGCATCCAGCCGACAAGTGGGAAAACGCCCTCCCGGTCGGCAACGGCCGGCTCGGGGCCATGGTCTTCGGCAAGACCGACGAAGAACAGATCCAGATCAATGAGGAGACCTATTGGTCCGGCGGGCCCTATTCGACCGTGGTCCAGGGCGGACATCAGGCCCTGCCCGAGATCCAAAAGCACGTTTTCGATGGGAATTACCGGATGGCCCATATCTTGTTTGGCCGGCATCTGATGGGCTATCCGGTCGAACAAATGAAGTACCAATCGCTCGGGGGGCTCTTCCTTCGTTTTCCTTCCAAGGACCCTGTTACGGACTACCGGCGGGATCTCGACCTCGACACGGCCGTCGTCACAACGCGCTATGTCCAGAACGGCGTCCGCTACACGCGGGAGGTCTTTGCGAGCCCGGTGGACCAAGTCCTCGTCGTCCGTCTCGCAGCGGACAAGCCGGGACAGATCTCCTTCAACGTCCAACTTCGCGGCGAGCGGAATTCGGCCCATTCCAACTATGCGACCGACTACTTCCGGATGGACGGCCTGCCGCCCGACGGCCTGATCGTGCGCGGCAAGTCGGCCGATTATATGGCCGTTCCCGGAGCTTTGCGGTATGAATCGCGGCTCAAAGCTTTGCCCGAGGGAGGGGAGATGAGCCTGGACTGGGACGAGCTCCGCATCGCCAACGCCGACACCGTCACGCTGCTCATCGCGGCGGCCACGAACTTCGTGAGCTATAAGGATTGTGGCGCCGATGAGCACGCCCGCGTCGAGGCCGCCATGACCGCCGCAGCCGGCAAGCCCTATGCCAAACTGAGAGCCGGCCATGTCCAGGAGCACCAGCGGCTGTTCCGCCGCGTCGCGATGCGCCTGCCCCTGACGGCGAATTCGGCCCTGCCGACCGACGAGCGCCTGGCCGCCTGCGACGGCACCAATGATCCGGCCCTGGCCGCCCTCGTCTTTCAGTTCGGCCGCTATCTTCTGATCTCCTCGTCGCGGCCCGGGACGCAGCCGGCCAACCTCCAGGGCATTTGGAACGACAAGATGAACCCGCCCTGGGATTCCAAGTATACGACGAACATCAACACCGAGATGAACTACTGGCCGGCCGAGGTGGGAAACCTGAGCGAATGCGCCGAGCCCCTCTTCCGGATGATCGGCGAATTGACCGATCAGGGCGCGGCGGTGGCCCGGGAGAACTATGGCGCCCGCGGCTGGGTCTTCCATCAGAACACGGACCTCTGGAGGGTGGCCGCGCCCATGGATGGCCCGAGCTGGGGGACGTTCACGACCGGAGGGGCCTGGCTGGCCACGCATCTCTGGGAACATTATCTGTTTACGGGCGACAAGGGATTCTTAGAGAAGTACTACCCGGTCCTCAAGGGAAGCGCAGAATTCTTCCTGGATTTTCTTGTTCCGCATCCGAAGTACGGTTGGCTCGTGACGAACCCTTCGACATCGCCCGAGAATTTCCCGGCCATCCCGGGCCAGGTCAGGTTCTTCGACGAGATCACGACGTTCAAGACGACGACGTCGATCTGCGCCGGCTCGACGATCGATATGCAGATCCTTCGCGACCTGTTCGAGCACGCCGCCCGGGCGGCAGCGGAGCTCGGCGTGGACGCCGATTTCAAGGCCCGGGTCCTGACCGCCAGGGACCGCCTGGCACCCATGCAGATCGGGAAACGCGGTAATCTCCAGGAATGGCTCGAGGATTGGGGCGAGACCGAAAAGAGCCATCGTCACGTCTCCGGCCTCTGGGGCCTTTTCCCCGGGCACCAGATCTCACCCCGCCGGACGCCGGAATTCGCCGAGGGCAGCCGGGTCGTGCTCGAGCAAAGAGGCCTTCCTGGGAACGGGTGGGCGTCCGCTTGGAAAGCGGCCTGCTGGGCGCGACTCGGCGACTCAGACAAGGCCATGGAGAACTTCGCCTGCGCCATGCGCACCTACACGACCCAAAGCCTGTTCTCGATCTGCTCCGGCTCCCTGCAGGTCGACGGGGCGTTCGGGATGGCCGCCGCCATCGCCGAGATGGTCCTTCAATCGCACGAGGACGAGTTGAACCTGCTACCAGTCCTTCCCGAATCCTGGAGGGACGGAGAGGTCCTGGGGCTGTGTGCCCGCGGCGGCTTCGAGGTCGGGCTGCGATGGAGGTCGGGCGGGCTTGAAAAGGCAACGGTGCTCTCGAAGAACGGGAATCGCTGCCGAATCCGTTCGACGGTCCCGCTAAAGGTCACCGTCAATGGAAAAACCGTTCGTGTCTCCGAGCCGGGTCCCGGTCTTACCGAATTCAAAACGACTGCAGGACTGAGCTATGTTCTGGCCGCGGAGAGATAAGATTCATGCGCGTCGACGCTCGGAACGACTGACCGGTGTGGAGTAAAAGACCATGATGTGCCAATCGCGAAGAGATTTTTTGAAGTCCATCGGCAGGGGGGCCGCCTCGGCTGGCCCGCTGACGCTTTTATCGTTGCTCGGACAGTCGGATTGCCGCCTCCGTGGGAGGACAAAGCCGAACATCATCCTTATTCTCGCCGATGACCTTGGGTATGCCGGTCTCGGCTGCTACGGCCAGAAGCTCATCCGGACTCCCCATATCGACCAGATGGCGAGTGAAGGCCTCCGTTTCACGGACTTCTATGCGGCCAACACCGTGTGCGTCCCGTCCCGCGTCGGACTCCTCACCGGCCGCCATCCGGGGCATGCTTCGATCCGCGACAATTTCACCCCGCCCCTACCCGGATTCACCGGTTACACCGACGGCTGGCCCAAGGATCTCTGGCCGCCCACGGTACAGACGCTCGGACAGGTCATGAAGCGCGCTGGATACCGGACCGCCCAGTTCGGGAAGCTCGAGGCCGGCATCCCTATGGTGCCGGGAAAGATGGCCGAGCACGGCTGGGACAGCTGGCTCGGATTCCGCGAGACCGGTGCCGCCTTCCAGTATTATCCCCTGGAGATGTGGAAGAACGAGGAGCGCATCGTCTTCGCCGAGAACGCGGCGGAGGATGTGCGCCGGCCGGGGGTGGTCGGCCCGAAGGGCGTTTATTCGGAAGATCTTTTCGTGGCGGAAATCCTCAAGTTCATCGATGAGAATAAAGATCGCCCGTTCTTCGTCTATTTCCCGACCCAGGTCCCCCACGGCCGGTCACCGAGCGACGGGGAGGAGATCCAGGTGCCCGATCTCGGACCATACGCCGACAGGGAATGGACACCGCTCGAGAAGCTCTACGCCGCCATGCTCAGCCGCTTCGACAGCCACATCGGACGGATCCTCGCCCGACTCAAGGACCGCGGACTCGACCGGGACACGGTCGTCCTCTTCACGAGCGATAACGGTGACGAGAACAGCTATTACCGCTATACGAAGACGTTCGGTTGCACGGGCCCCTTGCGGGGCAAGAAGCGATTCCTCTACGAGGGCGGCATCCGCGTCCCACTCATTGCCCGCTGGCCGGGAAGGATTCCTGCGGGACAGCAGAGCCCCCTGCCATGCGCTGGATGGGATCTCCTCGCCACGCTCGCGGATCTGGCTGGCGCCGCGCGGCCGGCAGGAACCGACGGGATCTCACTCGTCCCGACCCTCCTCGGCCATCCCGGCGGGCAGGAGGGCCGTGAATATCTTTATTGGGAACACCATATGGGCAAGCAGCAGGCCGTCCGGATGGGGCGCTGGAAGGGCGTCCGCTTCGGAGGGACGCTGGAGCCCATCGAACTATACGACCTAATAACGGATGTTGGCGAAACGATCAATATCGCTTCGAGCCATCCCGAGCTCGTCACAAGGATCGATTCGATCATGGCGGCGGCGCGCAAAGATTCGGAATTCACTCGGTACTGGCCTTTGCCGGAGCATCGACTCTACAATGTGAAATGGGACAAGGCGATATTTGATCAGCTCGAGAAAGGGATCGACTGGAACAAACACTGAGGTTGTTATGCCGAGTGCAACGCCGTCCACGCCCGGTGGCTTCGTTCCTGCTCCGGAGGTCGATCTTTTAAGGGGGGGGGTCTGAAGACCACGAGGCTGACTTCAATCTCCCCGGCTTCAGCCAGGGCGCGGAGAAGGCATAACGAAGGGAGAGAGAGATGACAGACAAACATACGCAATTTCGAAGGACATTTCTGAAAACCATCAGATCTGCGGCGGCTGCCGACGGGCCCCTGTCGCTCCTGGGGGGGACTCATCTCGATCCCGGCCCGGCCCCCGGCGCGACCTATGAACAGGGCCTTCTCAGCGGGAACGGGACGATCGGAGCCAGCGCCCTCGGCCGGCCGTGCCGGGTGCGTTCCGCCGTTTCCCTGAAGGTGACCGTCCGGGGCCGGTCCGTGTTCGTCCGCCGGACGGGACCGGATCTGATCGAGTTCAAGACCGAGCCGGGCGCCACATATGCGTTGACGCCCGCGGGACGCTAGAAGCCATGGACAGGCGCGAGTTCATGAAGAAGACCGGGGCCGGGCTGCTCGCCGCCGGGGCCCTGCCGGGTCCGGGCCCGCGTCCG
>JBGSUG010000001.1:0-7256 GCA_041736225.1 Candidatus Aminicenantales bacterium
CGTCGACGTGGCCGGTGAAACCGACGAACCGGGCGATCTTCTGGTCCCTGATCTCGCGCAGGGCGTCGAGGGCGCCGCCGGGGAGGCCGAGCGCGTCCAGGTCGGCCATCGACTCGATGAGGTGGACCTGGTAAAGGTCGAGGCGGTCGGTCCTGAGGCGCTTCAGGCTCCCCTCGAGCTGGCGCATGACCCCGTCCCGGTCCCGGGCCTCGAATTTCGTGGCCAGAAAGACCTCTTTGCGGCGGGTCTCGAGGACCCGGCCGAGGCGCTCTTCGCTGACGATGGATCTGTTGGTGTAGTTGTAGGCGGTGTCCCAGTAGTAGAAGCCATGGTCGAGCGCGGCGTGGAGGATCCTTTGGGCCTCGTCCTCGTCGGTGACCGCGCAAAAGCGGCTTCCGAGGCCGGCGCCGATGCGGGGGACGGAGACGCCCGTCTTGCCGAGGACTGCGGTCGGCAGGCCCTTGGCGTCGAAGGCCGGGGCTGCTGCGGAAACACTCTCGCCGGAGAGCGCTCTCCCCCCTTGGGTAGCGGTCCCGAGGGGCACGGCCGCCGCTGCCGCGGCCATGGTCTTCAGGAACTCCCGGCGGCAGATCCGATTTCGGCTCATGGCTCTACCCTCCCGGGATCCATTCTTCCATAATTTTCTATCCCAAGGAAGCGGCGATCGCTGCCCTCACCCTCTCCATCAGTGCGGGCATTGTCTCGACGGAATATTCCGCGACGGCGATCGGCTCGTGGAAGACGATCCGGACGGTCCCCTTCCGGATCATCCGGCGGCTGCGCGGCATCAGCTCGTAGGTCCCCTGGATCGACACCGGGACGATGGGCGCCCCGGAGTCGAGGGCCAGGAAGAAGCCGCCCCGCCGGAAACGCAGCAGCTTGCCCTCCCAGCTCCGGGTCCCCTCGGGATAGACGAGGAACGAGTAGCCCTTTTCCCTGACCAGGCGGACGGCCCGCGCGATCCGTTTTCGCCCCTCCCCGAAGCCTTCCTTGTCCAAGGGCACATAGCCCGCGAAGCGCATCCCCAAACCGAGGACCGGGATGCGGAACACGAACCGCTTGACGATGAACCGCACCGGCCGGTCGATGACCGTCACGAGCATCGGCGCGTCGAGGAAGCTCAGGTGGTTGCACATGAAGACATAGGGAGTGCGCCGGTCCAACCGCTCGCGGCCGGACGCGTCAATGTCGATCCCGAGGAGGAACCGGCCCACCTTCATCATCCACACGCCGTAGGCGAGGAAGCCGTTCCGGAGCCCGAACAGGACGCAGATGAGAAGGACGGGGATCGCGAGGATCGTCAGCAGCGTCAGGACGAGACCGGCGACGGCGTTACGCAACTAATAACGATAAGGAAGGTATCAGCCCAAGAGATCGGAGAGGCCCTTTCCCTGGAGAAGAGAGATGCCGAAGATGATGCCGGCCAGGATGAACATCAGGATGAAGAAGGCACTGCCGGTGCCGCCCTTGACCTTGTCCTTCGCCGCTATCTTCTCCAGATACATGCCGCAATACCCGATACCGATGATCAGCACGCAAGACGCCCAGATCAGGATTTGAAGCATAATCCCTCCTTCATGTGGACTATATATCATCTTGGCCCGACGTGGGCCCGCTCCACGCCGATTCTCCCATCAAGTGAAGTGCGTTCCCTTGGCGTCCTTGTTGACCGTGCAGATCTCCACGATGCACCAGATCCAAACGGCGACCAACGGCACTATGAGCCATCCAGCTAAGAGAGTGATGAGGAGCTGCGCTACACCCCGGACTGAGTACCCAGCATAGAAGTTATGAACCCCGAGCGGCCCAATGAACAAGCCGAGAAGCACATACGCAAGCCGACTCTTGGCTACGCCGGTTCCGGGGACAGGCCCCACCCCCGTTGGGACGCCGCACTTCATGCAGATAACTGCACTATCTGGAATTTGGCTACCGCACTCTTTACAGAACATTTTCAACCTCCTTGAGATAGATCAATTGAACAAGGAGAACACGAGTAGACCGATGAGGACGATCGTGCCAATCGCGCCCATGACGATACCGAATATCGACCTTCCCATTCCGTGCTTGTTCGTATTCTTCTTGATATCCCGGACTCCCAGGATGCCGAAGAGCAACGAGAAGGGAGCGAATACAAGCAAAACGGAGAAAAGCCCTAGATATCCCGCCGTGATCGCGTATCCGGAGCGATCGATCGGAAGGACCATCCTGAGCGCGGCTCTTGATGGATCCGATTCCTTTTGGGGGATATCCGTGGGAACACCGCAGTGCACGCACACCACGGCCTTTTCATGGATTCCCTTTCCGCATTCCCGACAGAACATGGCCCCGTCCTCCATATTCCGGATTGGTCTTCTTCCCTTTGGGGACTTCATATCAGATTCGAGGACCCCGGGTCAAGAGGCATAGTTAGGGGTGTAAGGCAAAATGAATACTTCCGGTTCTTAGCAAAGTAAAAACTTCCGGTCTCATAAGGCAGGGTTCGCGCCGGTCGGCAGATCCTGTTCACCAAAATGCGCCCTGGGGGATCTTGTGGATGCCCGTTCACGAAATCGAGGAAGGGGCGATCGAGAAATGGGGAAAGGAATAATGGGAAAATGACCCGCGTAGGACTCGAACCTACAACCCGCAGATTAAGAGTCTGCTGCTCTACCAATTGAGCTAGCGGGCCGAAAAATCCCCCCTAGTCTAGACGAGTCGGGGTCCCTTGTCAAACACCGCGCGCGCCTCGGCGTCACTCCTTGATGCCGGCCAGATCGAGCATGAACGCGTACTCCATGGCCGTCTGTTTGAGGCCGCGGAACCGGCCGCTCACGCCGCCGTGCCCGGCTTCCATGTTCGTCCAGAGCAGGAGCGGGTTCTTGTCCGTCTTCATCGCCCGGAGCTTGGCCACCCACTTGGCCGGCTCGAAGTACTGGACCTGGGAGTCCTGCCAGCCGGTCGTCACGAGCATAGCCGGGTAAGCCTTGGCCTCGACCTGGTCGTAGGGCGAATAGGTGAACATGTAGTCGTAATGCTCCTTGACCGCGGGGTTCCCCCACTCGTCGAACTCGCCCGCCGTCAACGGGATCGACGTGTCGAGCATGGTCGTGATGACGTCGACGAAGGGCACGCCGACGAGGGCGCCCTTGAAGAGATCCGGCCTCATGTTGACGACGGCGCCCATGAGCAGCCCCCCGGCGCTCCCGCCCTCGGCGAAGAGCCGGGCCGGTGCGGTGTAATCCTGGGCTACGAGATACTCGGCGCAGTCGATGAAGTCGGTGAAGGTGTTCTTCTTTTTGAGGAGCTTCCCGTCCTCGTACCAGGCCCGGCCCAGCTCCTGGCCGCCGCGAATGTGGGCGATGGCATAGACGAAGCCCCGGTCGAGGAGGCTCAGCCGGGCGGGGTCGAACGCGGCGTCCGTGCTGTATCCGTAGGAGCCGTACCCGTACAGGAGACACGGCGCCCGCCCGTCCTTGACGAATCCCTTGCGATAGACGATCGAGACGGGGACCTCGGCGCCGTCGCGGGCCGGGGCATAGAGCCGGTCCGCCTGATAGTCACCCCGGTCGAAGCCGCCGAGGACCTCCTCCTGCTTCATGAGCTTCTTCTCCCGGGTGACCATGTTGTAGTCGAACGTGGACATCGGCGTCGTCAGAGACGTGTACGCGTAACGGAGCCAGTCGGTGTCGAACTCGCGGTTGGTCGAGGTCGAAGCGCTGTACGTCGCCTCCCCGAAATCGAGATCGTGCTCGGCGCTCTTGTCCCAGGGCATGATCCGGATCTGCATCAGGCCTTTCCGGCGCTCCTCGAGGACCAGGGCTCCCTTGAAGAGCTCGAAGCCTTCGAGGTAGACATCGTCCCTATGCGGGACGAGCTCGGCCCAATCCGCCTTCCCCGTCCTGTCCAGGGACGCCGTCATCAGCCGGAAGTTCTTGGCCCCCATGTTGGTGCGGATATAGAACTTGTCCCCATAATGGTCGACGCCGTATTCGAGGTCCCGCTCGCGCGGCTCAAAGATCTTGAACTCGGCCGTGGGCTTGTCCGCCGGAATGAAACGGTATTCGTTCGACAATGTTTGAGAGGACGCGATGAAGATGAACATCTTGGACTTCGTCGTGTAGGCCTCGACGGTGAAGGTCTCGTCGGCTTCGTGGAAGATGAGGACGTCGGTCTCGGCGGGCGTCCCCAGGACGTGGCGGAAGATCTTCTGGGGCCGGAGAGTCGTTTCGTCGATCTGGGTGTAGAAGACCGTCTTGTTGTCGCCGGCCCAGGCCGCGGCGCCGGTCGTGTTGACGATCTCGTCGGGCAGCGTTTCGCCCGTCGCCAGGTTCTTGAAACGGAGGCTATACTTCCTCCGGCTCACGGTGTCGACGCCGTAGGAGAGCATCCTGTTGTCGGGGCTGACCTCGAGCCCGCCGACGGAATAGTAGCCGTGCCCCTGGGCCATCTCGTTGACGTTGAGGAGGATCTCTTCGGCGCCCTCAAGGCTGCCCTTTTTCCGGCAGTAAACCGGGTAATCCTTCCCCTCCTCATAGCGGGCGTAGTAGTAGTAACCGTCCTCACGGTACGGCACGGAGAGGTCGGTCTGCTTGATCCGGCCGACGAACTCTCCGTAGAGCTTCTGCTCGAGGGGCTCGAGGGGCTTCAGGACGGCCCGGGTGTAGGCGTTCTCGGCCTCGAGGTACTTGAGGACCTTGGGGTTTTCGCGCTCGTTGAGCCAATAGTAGTTGTCGACGCGCGTGTGACCGTGGAGGGTCAACTCCTTGGGGGAGACCTCAGCCTTGGGCGCCTCGAGGCCGGCCGTCTGCACGGCGGACGGCCGGCAAGCCGCGGCTGAAAGCAGGAACGCGGCGGCCAGGCCGCAGGCGAGGACGAGAGCGGGAAGCGACCGGGAGCGTCTGGGGAAGTTCGTCATGGCGGGTGTACCCTCCTCGAGGAAATGCCAACCTGAAAAAGAACCCTAACACCGGCCTTCGCCGAAGTCAATGCTCCGACGGTGTTCAGCGGGCCGGTTTTAGGTTAACATCGGGGCATGATGGACGAGCCCGGCGATCCCCCCGACCTCCCCGACGATCCCGTCGAGCTCGTCATCGACGGCGTCCTCGACCTCCACACGTTCAGCCCGAAGGACGTCAAGGACCTCGTCCCCGAATACATCGGGGAGTGCCTGAGCCGGGGCATCACCGGCATCCGGATCATCCACGGCAAGGGGACGGGGACGCTCAAGGCCATCGTCCATTCGCTTCTCGAGAAGGACCCACGCGTCGCGTCGTTCAAGGACGCCGGGCTCGGCGCCGGCGGCTGGGGCGCTACGGAGGTCGAACTCAAGTCTCAGAGCTCGAAGCGGTAGGACACCTTGAGCATGAAGATGTTCAGGCCGCGGGCCTGGAAGAGATCGCCCATGTCCCGCCAGAACTCTAAATCCCCCGGATGGGCGTAGTCCTCCCGCTTCTGCGTCCAGACGAGATAGAGGATCGAGCCCGGCCGGTACTCCCAGCGCAGGACGGCCGTCCCCCGGAGCGATTTGAGGTTGAAGTCCGGGTCGGCGAAGGTGAACGGCTCGGCCGGGCCCGCCGGCCCGTCGGGATCGGCCGTGTAGACGCCGTCCGCATAGGCGATGGTCGAATTCCCGTCGCCGTAGTAATCGAAGTCGAATGTCCGCGCCGCGCGGAGCTCCTTGAACGCGCTGAAGTCGCCCACGGCCAGATAGGGCTGGAGGTAGGCCTGGAGGCTCAGCCGCGGCGTGAAGGTCCAGTTGATCCGCGTTTCGACGGGCAGCGTCTTCTGGACGACGTCGGAAAGGACGTAGCGGACGCCGTAGGTCGAGGTCTTGAGCGGATCGACGACCCGACGGACCCACTGCCCTTCCGAATACCGCCACGTGTAGCTCGGCCCGACCGACAGGCTGAAGTTCGGGCTGGGCTTCCAGGTGACGCCCCCGCCGAGCGACCAGTTGTAGCCGCCGCTCGGGTGATAACGATAGTACCCGCTGAAGCGGACGACGAGCCGCTTGCGGTCGTCGGTCTCGAGGGTGCCGCGGACCGTCTCACCGGACGGATAGAAGGCGATCGGGCCGCCCCGGGTCAGGTAGTGGCTGTACTTGGGCGGCTCGTAATCGAGGTGGAGCGTCGCCGACCAGTAGTTGAGGAACTTGCCCTTGCCGTCGAGATAGATGTATTCGCCGACGCGGTTGCCGCCGAAGTCGTAGTTCCGGTAGTAGGACCCCGTGACCGTCCAGCTGCGGAAGACGCGCCCCGGCTGGAGCACCCGATAGCCGGCCTCGAGGTGGCCGTTGACGACGTCGCCGCGCGTGTGGTAGCCGAGGTCGTTGGCCTCGAAGCCCGGCGAGATGGCCCCGAGGGCGGCGTTGAAGACGACGTTCCCTTTCTGTTTGTTGACGTAGAGCCGGGCGGCCCATCCGGAGAGCGATGTCGCGCTCTCGTCGACCTCGACCCAGTCGGCGTCGGGCCTCTGGTAATAGTGGAGGGACGAGAGCTGGAGCGCGGTGATGGCCTCGGCACTGCCGCGGACCTCGGTCAGGCCGGCCCAGCCCGCCAGCGCCCAGCCCCGGTCCCGGTCGAGGAAGGTCCAGCCGTCGACACCGACGGCAAGGGCGCTCCGGCCGAGGGCCGCTTCGAGGTCCCCGTCACGGAGGTTCCGCGCGACCGATGTGGCGATGAAGCCGAGGCCGCTCCTCCCCTCTCCGAATTCCTTGAGGCCTCGGGCGACGCCGTAGTGGCTGAAGGGCTCGACCTCGACGCTCGAACGGGCGCCTTCGACGTCGATGCGGGCGTACTCGCGCTCGGTCAGGGCGCTAATGACGCCCAGGTTGAAGTCGCGGCCTATCTTCCCGGCGAGCTTGGCCGCGGACAGGATGGTCGTCCAATCGGGCGCGTCGAAGAAGCCCACGCTGCCGGGCGAGCCTTGGGGCGTGCGGCCGATGCGGCGGCTGTAGAAGATCTCGGGAATGTCCCAGCCGAAGGAGCGATAGACGTTGGGGCCGCCCCGGCCGAAGTCGAAAATGCTCGCGCCCTCGACGAAGAAGGGCCGCTTCTCCTCGTAGTAGGTCTCCTCGTCGGTGATGTTGATGACGGCCGGGTCGACCTCGACCTGGCCGAAATCGGGATTGACCGAGAGGTTCAGGGTCAGGTTGCTGCTCAGCCCGCCCTCGAGATCGAAGCCGCCGCCGGCGCCGAGGTCGCGGCCGGTGCGGAAGGGGTTTCCCGGCTCCCCGGGGTAGAGCTCGGCCTGCGCCAGGCCGAAGGGCGAGATCT
>JBGSUG010000013.1:0-8629 GCA_041736225.1 Candidatus Aminicenantales bacterium
GCCGGCCTCCAGGGCCGCCTTCCGGACCAGCTCGATCTCCGCCTCCGTGTCCGACAGAAAGCGGTTGATCGCGACAACGGCCGGGACGCCGTACCGGAGGACGTTGCGGACGTGGGCGGCCAAGTTGGGCAGCCCCTTGGCCAGGAGACCCAGGTTCTCCTTCGTGTACTCGCCGGCCAGCGGCCTGCCGGCAACGACCTTGGGCCCTCCCCCGTGCATCTTCAGGGCCCGGACGGTGGCCACGAGGACGACGCAATCCGGCGCGAGCCCGCTTGTCCGGCACTTGATGTTCATGAACTTTTCCATGCCGCATTCGGCCCCGAATCCCGACTCGGTGACCACGTAGCCGTCGCGCCCGACGAGGCGCAGGGCGATCTGGTCGGCGATGACCGAGGAGTTGCCGTGGGCGATGTTGGCGAAGGGCCCGGCGTGGACGATGGCCGGCGTGTTCTCCAGGGTCTGCATGAGGTTGGGCATGATCGCGTCCTTCATCAGGACGGCCAGGGCCCCGGCCGCTCCGAGGTCCTCGGCGGTGACCGGCTCACCGGCCTTGTTCATGCCGACGACCATGCGGCCGAGCCGCTCGCGCATGTCCGCGAGGCCGGTCGTGAGGGCCAGGATGGCCATGATCTCGGAGGCCACCGAGATATCGAACCCGGTTTCGCGCTTGAGGCCCAATTCCTCGGGGCCCAGCCCGATCCAGATCCGGCGCAGAAAGCGGTCATTGACGTCGATGACGCGGTTCCAGGTGATGGTGTCGGGGTCGATGTTCAGCCGGAAGGCCCTGCGCTTGTCCTCGAGGGTCAGCTCCGCCGGGTTGTTCTTCTCGATGCCGAGCTTCCGGAGGCGCCTCCGCACGGCCGGCGAGAGGCACTTGTTGCCGGTCGCGTCCGAGGGGCAGAAGGCCTCGAAGAGCTTCTCGTCCTCCTGGTAGAGCTCATGGAGGATCCGGGCGTCGATGGCCGCCGCCAGGAGGTCGTGGGCGACCGTCACGGCGTGGATGTC
Organism: Candidatus Aminicenantales bacterium; assembly: GCA_041736225.1. Lineage (GTDB taxonomy): Bacteria > Acidobacteriota > Aminicenantia > Aminicenantales > Saccharicenantaceae > RBG-16-66-30. The sequence goes on from JBGSUG010000013.1 coordinate 1,006, forward strand.
ACCTGTCAGATGGAGGTTGAAATCCTCCATGGGCACGATCTGGGAGTATCCCCCGCCGGCGGCGCCGCCCTTGATGCCGAAGGTCGGGCCCATGCTGGGCTGGCGGACGACGGTGATGACCTTCTTTCCCAAATGGGCGCCGAGGGCCTGGCTGAGTCCGACCGTGGTCGTCGTCTTGCCCTCGCCGAGGGGAGTCGGCGTGATGGCCGAAACGTCGACGTATCGACCGAGGGGGCGGTCACGGAGACGGCCGAGGACGTCGAGACGGATCTTGGCCTTGTGCTTGCCGTAGAGTACGAGGTCGTCCTCTTTGAGGCCGAGCGGAGCGGCCACCTTGACGATCGGGTCGAGCTCGGCGGCCTGGGCGATGTCGATGTCGCTCGGAACGGGATTGACGATCTTCACGGACATGATGCGGGCCTCCCTTCCTTCAGAGTGGCCCCATGGTAAATGGAAACTAGGCCAAAGACAATCCCCGACCCTCCGGCCGCCTCGGAAAATCCATGGGACACGATCCCTTTTCTGGAGAAAAGGGTCATGTCCCGGATTTCCCGGCGTCCCCGGCCGCTTCTGCGTCCGAGGACGCTACATGCCGATCGAGATGCTCCGCCCGCCGTTGCCGAACCGGGGATTGACGACGTTGCTCCGGGTCGAGCCGAAGGAGAAGTTGAAGCCGGCCGAGAACGAATAGTTGTAGCCCGTGGCCAGCTGCCTCCGGCGGAGGAGGATCTCCTCGTAGGAGGCCCCGCCGGCCGGCAGGGCCAGCTGGTCGCGGATCCGGGTGTAGCTGCCGTCGATCTCGAAGCTCAGCCCGCGCCAGATGCGGAACTCCAGCTCGCCTTCGAGCTCGAGCCGGTTGAACTTGACGTTGTGGAAGAAATGCGAGCCCTCGATCTGGACCGCGGCCTTGCCCCAGGGCCGGACGACCTCGTAGGCGAAGCTCAGCGATTCCTGCAGGAGGCTTTCGGCCGTCTTGAAATAGATCGTCTCCTCGCTGTAGCGGGCCCGGGTGAAGCCGATCCGGTAGAGGATGCGGAGTTGCCGCTTGGTCGATTCGGAGTAAGGGAAGACGTCGTACTCGACGGCCGGGGCGACGGTCAGGGCCAGATCGAGATTGGAGTAGCTCGAGGATTCGGCCTCGACGTAGCCGCCGACCGACCAGTGCTCGCCCAGGCTCTTGACCGCGAGGGCCGAAGTCCCGTAGCCGTGGGTCGCGCTCTCGTAGGCGGTGCCGTCGCCGAGGTCGAACCAGTAATCGCTCCAGTTGCCGTAGACCTGCGTCCGGATCTTCATCTCCGGCGTGACCCTGTTGGCCGAGATCGAGGCGTAATAGGAGCCGTTCCGGTACTGGGTCTCTCCCATGAGGAAGGCGTTGGCGCTGAGGCTGAAGACCCAGAAGTTCCACTTGTCGACGACGGAGGTCGGCTTGGCCTGGTCGAGGAACTTGACGGTGAGGTCTTTGGCCACCGGGGTCTTGGCGGCGTAGCGGAGCAGGCCGAGCTTGATCGTCCCGGCCAGGCCTTTCCTGGCGTCCTCGGGGCTCGCCCCCGGTTCCGGCGCGTAGGAGAGGATGTTGTCGTCGCCCTGGAAAGGCCCGAGACCGGCGAACGCGAGCGAGACCGAACCGCTCCCAGGGGGGCCGGAGGGCGTGACGAGGACGCGGACCTGGGCGGCCGCGAGATCGGTGACGAATTCGACGAACGGGATCTCCGCCCGAAGGAAGTCCGGATCGCCCCCGGGCCAATCGATGAAGATCTTGGGCTTGGGAGGGGGCGGCGGACCGGCCGGGCCGGGAGGCGGGACTTGGGCGGCGGCCGTTGCGGCGAGGACGGCGAGGGTCGCGAGGAGGGCGGCGATGGCTGTGCGTGGTCTGCTCATGGTCTTCTCCTGCCCTCTAGTGGACGTTGATGCTCAGGCCGCCGCCTCCGGACGATCCGAAGCGGGGATTGATGACGTTGGTGAAGATGGAGCCGAACTGGAACTGGAAGCCGACGGCGAGGAAATGGTTGCTGGTCATCGGGAGCTCCCGGAGCCGGAGGAGCTGCTCCTCGTAAGTCGGCTCCCGGCCGAGGAGGGAAAGCTGGGAGTCGTGGTACCAGGAGTAGCCGCCGAGCACGTAGACGCTGAGGCCCTTGTAGAGGCGCAGGTTGACGATACCGAAGGTGTCGATGCGGTATTTCCCGAAGTCGTGGAGATAGTTCGAACCTTCGGCGCTCAGGCTGATCGTGCCGAACTTCTCGCGGAGATCGAGCGTCAGGGAGAGCTCCTGCTTGAAGAGCGTCTCGCGGAGCTTGCCGAAGATCGTTTCCTCCCGGTAACGGACGGGGTTCAGGGCCAGGGAGTAGAGGGCCCGGAGCTGGCGCCGGGTGCTTTGGGAGTAGGGGAAGAAATTGAATTCCACGGCCGGAGCGACCTCCAGACCGAGGTCGATGTTGCTGTAGAGGGAGGATTCGGCGTCGAAGGAGACGCCGGCCGACCAGTGCTCGCCCAGGCTCTTGACGTAGAGGCCGCTGGCCTGCCAGCTCTTCGAGGTCCCGGTGATCGTCTCTTCTTCGACGATGTATGTCTGCTTCGCACGATCGACGGACAGGCCGAGCCGGACCTTCGATCCCGGTGTAACCCGGTTGGCCGAGAATGAGCCGCCCGCCATGTGGCTCCGGTAGGTCTCTTCGCCCGAGAGGTAGGCGTTCCCGGATAGGCTGTAGACCCAGGACTTCCAACGGTCCCGGGCCTCGGCGGGACCCTCCGGCGGCGCGTACTCCACGGCGATGCGCCGGGCGATAGGGGTCCGGCCGACGAAGCTCATCAGCCCGAGCTGGAGGGACTTGACCAGGCCGCGGCGGATGTCGTCGTCGGTGTCGGTCTTGTTCGAGTAGTACTTCTGGAGGTCCTTGACGTCCTTGAAGTCGTTCTGGCCGATGAAGGTCAGCGTGTATTCGACACCGCCGCCGCCCGTGCCCTGCGTGCTGATGAGGACGTGGACCTGGGCCTCGAGACGGTCGCGGACGTAGTTGACGAAAGTGATCTCGGTCTTGATGTACTCGAGATCGCAATTGTCGCAGTCGAGGAAAACCTTGAGGGCGGTCTTCTTCATCTCGTCGACGCCGGCCTGCCCCTCCTGGGCCACGGCGGGCCGGGCGGCGAGGGCGAGCAGCGGGGCCAGGGCCAGGACGAGGGCGAGGAGGCGAACGGCCGGGGATGACTTACTCATGGACTCACTCCTTCGCCGGGCCGGCGGCTGGACCCTCGGCGGTTCGGTACGGTCTGACCTGAGTGCAGCAACTCTCGTGCCATAAAAAAACCGTCCGCCCGAGGGGGGACGGTCGTCTGCCATCAGAGAGTTATACGAGCGGGCGTAAGAAAATGTTACATATCTAGAAGAAATAGTAGGCCGCGAGGAGGAGCCGGAGGTTGCTGACGAAGCGGGCGTCCCGGACTTTTCCGAAAACGTCCGGCGTGCCGTAGGAGGCCGCCGTCAGCTCGACCTCGCCGGCGAAGCGCATCTTGCCGACGTTGTAGACGAGGCGCGGCGAGAGCCGGTAAAGCTCGTCGATGTTGAATCCCCGGGCGTAATTCGCCCCCGTGATCTCGTGGGGAGAGCCCAGGTTCTTGGAATATCCCGCAAAGAGCCCGGTCTGCCACGGGGCCCCGTTGGTCATGATCTCCGTCCAGAGGGAGAGCGCGGCGGTGGGCGTGTAAGCCCAATCCTGGCGGACCTCGTCGACGATGTTCCGGACGCCGTATCCGCCGAGCATGGTCAGGTGGTGGAGGTTCTGGCCCCAGACGGCCTCGGCCTTCCAGGTCCACTTGGCCCACTTCTGCTTGAAGAAGGCCATCGCGGCGACGCCGGTGACGGACTCATCCGTCTCGTAGCCGGCGGCGGTGACGATCCGCGGCGCGATCCTCATGACGTCGCCCCCGATCCCGGCCACGGTCTCGGTCTTGCGGGCGTCGTTCTTCGCCGCGTACTGGAGCTTGAGATTGAACTCCGGCAGGGCGGCGTTGCGGAGGTAGACGGAGCTCGTGCCGTCCGGGCCGTTGCTCGGGAAATCGCGCTGGGCCAGGGCCGTCGCCGCGAGGCTCAGGCGGCCGAACGAACGCGTATAGCGGACCTGGGGGCTGCGGTTGAACGGCTGGAACGGCGCTCCGGTGTCGAACGAGACGACGTCGGGAAAGCTCTCGGTGACGAACATCGGGTGCCAGAACTGGCCGATCATGAGCTCGGAGCGGGCCCAGGCGAGCTTGAGCCAGCCGTGGCGGAGGCGGAAGCCGTTGATGTCCGGGTCGGACATGCCGAAGAACTCGGCTTCGATATAGGCCGAGGTCTTGGCCCCGAGGGCGTCGGGTCCCGTGATCTTCCCGGCGATCCGGGTCTGGATGGAGAGCATGTGGAAGCCGGCCCGGTCGTTCACGTCGTCGCCGTCGGGGCCGATCTGCGGGGCCTTGGGAAAGAGCAGGAAGTGCCCTTCGCGGACGCTGACCGTCTGCCGCGTGTCGTAGAAGATATCCGTTTTGACGAAGCCCGAGAGCGTGATGCCGAAAGCGGGCTTCTTCTCCTCCGTCTGGGCCGCGAGCGGCGGCGCGGCGGCGGCGAAGGCGAGCGCGGCGACGGTCACGGTCATGGCGAGGGCGGTTTTGTCGAGCTTCATGTCATCCTCCCGGCCGGCGGGCCCCGCCGGCATGCCGGGAATTATAGCGGCCGGGGAGCGAAAGTCAAATGTGTGATAAAATCGCCGCGGGACGCCGGAACCGGCGATCCGGGAGGACCGCATGAAACCTGTCGCGAAGGTGTTGGCCGCCTTGGCGTTGCTGGCCCTGGCCCCCGGGCTAGTGGCCCAGACGCACACGTTCCGTCTGGGCACGGACGATTTCCTCCTCGACGGCAAGCCCTTCCGGATCATGGCCGGCGAGATCCACTACCAGCGCATCCCGCGGGAGTACTGGGCCGACCGGTTGACGAAGGTCAAGGCGGCCGGGCTCAACACCGTCGGCACCTACGTCTTCTGGAACGCCCTCGAGCCCGAGCCGGGCCAATGGGACCTCTCCGGCGGGAACGATCTCGGGGCCTTCATCCGGACGGCCCAGCGGCTCGGGCTATGGGTCATCGTCCGGCCCGGGCCATACGCCTGCGCCGAATGGGATTTCGGCGGCCTGCCGGCCTGGCTGCTCCGGACGCCCGACATCAAGGTCCGCTGCTCCGATCCCCGCTATCTGGATGCCTGCGAATCCTACGTCCTGAAGATCGCCGAGGTCGTCCGCGACCTTCAGGTCCACCGCGGCGGGCCGGTGCTCATGGTCCAGGTCGAGAACGAGTACGGCAGCTTCGGCAACGACCGGGAGTACATGCTCGCCCTCAAGGGTTTCTGGGACAAGGCCGGGATCGAAGTGCCGCTCTACACGGCCGACGGCGCGACGCCCTACATGCTCGAGGCGGGGAGCCTCCCCGGAGCCGCCATCGGGCTCGATCCGGGCACGAACGAGAAAGATTTCGCCGAGGCCGCCCGGCTCGAGCGGGGCGTCCCCGTCTTCTGCAGCGAGCTCTACCCCGGCTGGCTGACCCACTGGGGCGAAGAGTGGGCTCGGGTCAAGACCGAGGAGTTCCTGCCCGACCTCCGCTGGCTGCTCGCGAACGGAAAGTCATTCAGCCTGTACATGTTCCACGGCGGGACGAACTTCGGCTTCTGGGCCGGCGCGAATTTCAGCGATAAATACCAGCCCGACGTGACGAGCTACGACTACGACGCGCCTCTCGACGAGGCCGGCCGGCCGACGCCGAAGTTCCGGGCCGTCCAGGAGCTCCTCTCGCGCTATCAGCCGCCGGGCCGCAAGTTCCCCGATCTGCCCGAGCCCGTCCGCATGATCTCCGTCCCGCCGATCGAGTTCGACGAGAGCGCCTCGATCTTCGACAACCTGCCGCCGGCCGTCCGCAGCCCCCAGCCCGGGCCCATGGAGTCCTACGGCCAGAACCACGGCTTCATCCTCTATCGGACGAAGCTCCTCGGCCACCGCGGCGGCAAGCTCACGGCGACCGACCTCCGCGACTATGCGATCGTCTACGCCGACGGCCGGTACGTCGGGACGATGGACCGGACCAAGGGCGAGACGACGGCCCTCGACATCCCCAAGGCGGAGCCGGCCAACCAGACCCTCGACATCCTGGTCGAGGCCATGGGGCGCATCAACTACGGGCCGCGGCTCCTCGACCGCAAGGGCATCACCGAGCGCGTGACCCTGAACAGCATCACGCTGATGGGTTGGGACGTCCATCTGCTGCCGATGGACGAGGACTATTTGAGGTTCCTCAGGTATGCGCGCCGCCCGGCCGAAAGGCCGGGGAACTTCTTCCGCGGCCGCTTCGATCTCCGGGCCACGGGCGACACCTATCTCGACATGAGCGGCTGGAAGAAGGGCGTCGTCTGGGTCAACGGGCATAACCTCGGCCGGTACTGGGAGATCGGCCCGCAGAAGCGGCTCTACTGCCCCGCGCCGTTCCTGAAGACCGGGGCAAACGAAATCGTCGTCTTCGATCTCCACGCCCTCGCGCCGGCGCCGGTCGCGGGGTACACGGATCTAGAGTAGCTCCTTCGAGACCTCGACGAGCGAACTTTCGAGGTCGTTGACGATGCGGAAGCCCCGCTTCTCGAACACGGCGATCATCCGCGGATTGTCCGTCGTCGTGATGGCGGTGAGCGTCCGGACCCCCCACTGCCGGGCGATGCCGGTGCAATGATCCGTGAGAACACCGCCCAGGCCCTTGTCCTGCCAGGCGTCCTGGACGAGGACCGCGTACTCGGCCTGCGGCCGCCCGGGCTCGGCGATGAGCCGGCCGACCCCGACGAGCTTCCGGCCGGCCCCCGTGCCGGCCTCGGCCACGATGGCCAACTCCCGGTCGTAGTCGATGTAACAGTGGCGGCTGGCCACGTCGTGCGACTGCCAGAAAAAGAAATAGCGGAACCGGGAATAGATCGATTCCCGGGAACAGCTGGCGAGCAGGGCCAGCCACAGCGGCTCGTCCTCGGGCTTGATCGGGCGGAGCGTGAGCTCCGTGCCGTCCCGCAGCCTGACCGGCCGGACGAACTCCTCGGGATAGGGCCGCAGGGACAGGTGCGCGTAGGGCCGCTGCGGGTCCTCGACGGCGTTCCTGTCCCCGACGATCCGGGCGTCGAGGGCCAGGACGCCTTCGGGCGTCACGAGGAGGGGATTGATGTCGAGCTCGGCGACCTCCGGGAGGTCCGCGGCCAGATAGGACAGGCGCACCAGCGTTTCGACGAGCCTGTCGACGGCGGCCCGGGGCCGTCCCCGGTAGCCCTCGAGGAGGGGCTTCATCCTGAGCTCGTCGAGCATGCGGCGGGCCAGCCGCTCGTTGAGCGGGGGAAAGCCGATGGACCTGTCCCGGTAGATCTCCGCGGCGATGCCGCCCATGCCGGCCATGACGACGGTGCCGAAGGTCGGGTCCTTCTTGACCCCCAGGATCATCTCGACGCCGTCCCGGGCTTGGACCATCTTCTGCACGGTGACGCCGTCGACGCGGGCGCCGGGGGCCTTGCGGGCCACGGCGTCCATCATGGTCCGGAATGCGGCCCGGACCGCGTCGCCGTCCTCGAGGTCGAGGGCGACGCCGCCG
>JBGSUG010000038.1:0-8325 GCA_041736225.1 Candidatus Aminicenantales bacterium
ACCCGGCCTGAGATCGTCCCCGCCAAGGCGAGGACGGCGTCGACCCCGGCCGTCGTCTCCCCCGCCGTAACTTCGACGTCCGTGCCGTCACTGAGATAGCGCTGATCGGCATAGTACTCCGATACGAAATTCCCTGTCGTCGCCGTCGCCGCGTTGAACAGGACCTTGAAGGACCCCGTCGGCAACCGGCCTACACCGTAGTAGCCGTTCGAATCCGTGGTTGATGCGTTCAGGGCGATCCCCGCCGGGTCGTAGGCGGTCACCTGGACACCTATGATCGGATCGCCCGAATCGTTCGTCACCCGGCCGGCGATAATTCCCCTCGTGCCCAAGGCGGCGTCGATCCCGCCTGTCGTCGCCCCCGCGACCACCGCCACCGGCATGGCTGCGGCAAAGGACACCGCATCGTTGTACCACTCTGTCGCGTAAGGATTGCCGTCCCGGAAGCGCACGGCGTAATTGCCCGTCCTCAGGCGGTTCAGGCTGTAGTGCCCGTTGGCGTCGGTCAGATTTGAGGCAGCGCTGACCCCGTCTCCCCCATAGGCCCAAGCCGCGGCGAGGGGGAGCGGATTCCCAGACGCGTCCGTGACTGTCCCGGTGATCGTGCCGCACTCCGTCAGCTGTCCATCGATGCCCGAGAGCGTCGCCCCGGGAGCGACCTCCAGGACCTCGCCGTTGTGGTAAATCTCTCCCAGGAAGTTGGCGTCGGGAGTCCATTCCAGATAGTCGCGCTCGGGCGTCGCCAGGTTGAACCGGACCGTGTAAGGCCCCGGAGCGTAGCCGATCCGGTAATGCCCGGCGGCGTCAGTGTAGACGAGGGGACGGCTGATGTTCCAATCGAAGGGCTCGCCGTAGAGCTCCACGGACACACCCGGAATGGGAGTGCCGCCGTCGTCCCGGACCGTTCCTTCGACGTATCCGAGGCCGAAGTCCTCGTTCAGGTCCAGCGACATCGAGTAGACCGTCCCCTCGAGGCCGAGATAGGTGTGGCCGATATAGTACAAGCCCTCGGCGACGTCACAGATGAAGGCCGTCTCGTCCGGGGAGCCGCTCGAGTTGAGGCTCAGTGCCGTCCCGGCGGAGTTCAGTACGTAGAAATCGAGATCGCGTCGGGTCGTCTGGTCCGGATAGGACGTTCCCCAGATGTGCACCCGGAGGTCCTTGCCCGCATCCTCGGCCGGAACGTAGACCCTGAACCAGTCCTCGTCGCGCAGCACGAGCCCGGAGGTTGTTCCCAGCGGCAACACGGCGGCCGTCTCGAAGCTATCGTTGTCCTCGAAAGAATCGTCGACGCCTCCGGCGTAGGTAGAAATGTAGTTCTGGCCGGTCTGGTTGGCCGCGATCTCAGTATAGGTCACGCTCGGCGGGTTGAACGTGAATCCCGGAAGCGTCGGTGTCACCGTGAGCGTCGAACCGGCCGCAACGGAAGCCGAGTAGGCCCCCGACGCATCCGTCAGCGGAGCGCCCGGAAGCCCCGCCATCACGACTCCCGCCTGGCCGCCGCCGTCTAGCGTCACCACGCCCGAGATCGTGTAGCCCGCGACGGCCGTGTAATCCTGCCCCGCGCTGTCGGCCGAGACGTTGGCGTAGGCGATCGTCGCCGGGGTGAAGGCGTAGCCGGAACGTATCGGCACCACCGTGCCGTTCCATCCGGAGGGGACGACCGCGACATAGCCGCCCGCGGCGTTCGTCAAGGGGCTCCCCGGGAGCCCGTTCATCACCACGCCGGGCAAGGGCGTCCCCCCCGAGGTCACCGTACCGGAGATCGTATAGCCCACTCCGGTATATTCACCGATCGTGATCGAGAGCTCCTGGCTGTCTGTTTGCTGAGGCCACGTCGAATCGGTCGCTTGGACCGTGAACGCGAATGTGCCCGTCATCGTCGGCGTGCCGGAGATCTGCCCTCGCGAATTCGCCGTCAACCCGGGAGGCAAGTCGCCCGCCACGAGCGTTCCGTGGTACCATTGGCGGCCGCCGGAAGCGGCGATCTGCTGGTCATACGCGACGCCCAGCTCACCGTTTGGGAGCGAGGTCGTATCGATGCTCAAGACCGGCCTGGTCCCCAGCACGGCGTTGATGTTCGGCGTCGTTCCGTTTTCGTAAACGGGGATGACGTCGGCGCTGCCCTGATCCCCCTTGTCGTTGTAGTACTCGGAGGCATAGGGGGAGTTGTTCACGTCGGCGTTGAAGTAGACCTTGGCGTCGCCGACCGGAACGTTAGTCACCGTGTAGTAGCCGTCCGCGTCCGTGATGCCCAGGCTCGTCGTTCCGCCCCAGCCCGCCTCGCTGACCACCACCTGGAGCCCCGCGATCCCCGCCCCGGACAAGTTGGTGACCCGTCCGGAGATGCCGCCGCCGCCGGGCTCGAGAACTCCGTCGTAGGACCCGGAAGTATCTCCGGCGGTCACCGGGACGAGGGCGGCCCCGCTTTGGCTGGGGGCGTTGTTATACCACTCGGCAGGGACGTTGGTGATCCAGTTGAAAGTATAGCTGAATCGGATCCTGTAATTGCCGGGAGGGAGGTTCCGAATGACGTAGTGCCCATAGTAGTCCGGCTGAACCCCTCCGTTGGCGCCGCTGGACGCTTCGAAAGCTTGGACATAGCCGTTGAGCAAGCCTCCGCTATCGTGGCCCATCAGCAGGCCCTCGAGCGAACCGGCAGCCGCGAGGACCGCGTCGATCCCCGGCGTCGTCTGGCCGACGCCCACCGTGATCGCGTCGGCTTCGCCGAGGGACCCCTTGTCGGCATACCACTCCGAGAGATAATTCCCGGAATAGCAATTTCGGGCATTGAATAGGACCTTGATGCTGCCGCCCGGAATGCGGTTTACGGAATAGGTCCCATCGGACTGTGTACTCGCCGATTGCATGGCGATACCCGAGACATCGTAAGCCGTCACCTGGACGCCTTGAATCGGATCCCCGTTTCCGTTCGTGACCCGGCCGGAGAACGTGGCGCCTTCCTCGAGAACCGCATCGATCCCCGCCGTCGTCGCCCCGGCCGTGACGGCCACGGGCAGGCTGTCGGCGAAAGAAGCGCGGCCGTCGAACCACTCGCGTCCGAGGGAGTTGCCGGTCGGCGGGCGGAACGCGACTGCGTAGTTGGCCGGCCTCAAACGGTTGATGGTGTAGTAGCCGTCCGCGTCCGTATAGGCGAGGGAAGCCTGTCCGCCGCCGGCCGAATAAGCGCCGGCTTGAGCTTGATAGAGAGGATTGCCCTCGCCGTCCGTAATCCGGCCGCTGATGCTCCCGGCGACGGCGAGCGAAACGTCCGCCCCGGTGATCGGCGTCCCCGCAGCCAGGGTCACGGTACCGTAGTTATCGTAGGTAGCGGGGAGATAATTCTGCGTCGGGAGCCATCCGTCAGGCAATCCGTCGGAGGGGATCTGATTGAAATCCCTGAGGTTGACCTGGACCTGGAAGTCGCCCGGGAAGGCGGCGATCTTGTAGGTTCCGTCCGCGTTGGTAATGACCATCGGGCGGCTATCGTTCCAGTCGAACGGCAGCTTGAAGAGCTCCACGGTCACTCCGTCTATGCCGTCGACCCCGTCGGTGATCCGCCCGGAGATGGTGGCGACCGGCAAGACATCGCTCACGGTTACAAAGAGCGAGTAGACCGCGCCGGGATTGATCATGTAGGTATGGCCGATATAGTACCAGCCCGGCTGGATGTCGGGGATGAACGTCACCTCGTCGACGGCCCCGCTCATGCTGTAGGTCAAGAGCCTGCCCGTCGCGTCCATGACGCCGTAATCGAGGTCTTTGTTACGGCCCGGATCGGCGTAGGCCGCCCCGTTCGGAAACGACGTCGCGAAGAGCCGGATGCCGAGGACCTTCCCGGCGTCCCCGGGCGGGACTTCGAACTTAAACCAGTCTTCGTCGTTGAGGACGAGGTCCGGGATGACCGCCCCCATCGGGACGACGGCCGCGGTCTCGAACGTGTCGTTGTTCTCGTAGAGGTCTTCGCCGCCGCCTGCGTAGGTTGCGATGTAGTCTTGCGCGGGCACGTCTTCGAGCAGCTGCTCATAGTTCATGTAAGCGGGCGAGAAAGTGAAACCCGACAACACAGGGATCACGGTCCCCCCCCAGCCGATCGGGAGCATGACCGAATAGGTCCCCTGCTCGTCCGTCCGGATCTCGGTCGGCAGTCCGGTGATACGAACGCCGCTGAGCGGAGCGCCACCGACACTGATGGTCCCCGAGAGACGATAGCCCGCAGAAGCCGAGTAATTCTGCCCGGACAGGTTCCCGGTCACGACGGTATATTCCCTGAACGGCGGATCGAAGGCGAACCCCGCCAGAACGGGGGTCACGATGTCCCAGAAGCCCGGTTCGACGACGGCGACGTAGGTGCCGGAGGCCGAGGTCACGGGATCTCCGGGTAGCCCGTCGATGACGACGCCGGGCAGAGGCGACCCGCCGTCGGTCACGGTACCTGAGATCGTGTAGCCCTCGCCCGTATAGGATCCGACCGTGATGGAAAGGAAAGCGATATCGGAAGTCGCCGGCAGCGTCGAGTCGGTGACTTCCACGATGAACGGGTACAGCCCCGTTGTGGTCGGAGTGCCGGTGATGAGCCCGCTGGAGCCCATCGTCAGCCCGTCCGGAAGAGAGCCCGAGATGATCTCCCAGCGGTAGAACGGGCGGCCGCCCGTCGCCGCGAGCTGCTGGCTGTAGGCGACGGCGATCTCGCCGTCCGGAAGCGAAGATGTTGCCGGTACGACCGCCGAAAGATACTCCAGCGCGACATCGGGGACCGTCGTCGTAGCCCCCTCGTTCACCGTAACGGTGTTTGCCAGACTATAGTCGGTTTTATTGTTGTAGTATTCGGAGACATAGCCGAGCCAGTTCGCTTCGGTGTTGAAATAGACCTTGACAGTGCCCGAAGTGCCCGTGGGCACGGGCACCTGCCGGATCGTGTAATAGCCTTCCTCGTTCGAGAGGGCCGAAGCATAGCCCATCTGCTTGGAAGCATCCTGGGCGATCACGGCGACGCCGGCGATGGGATACCCGCCCGTGTCGAGCACTCGCCCGGTGAGCAGAGCGCCACCGGTCGCGAGCGTGATGTCGATGCCGCCCGTCACCGTTCCCGCCGCGACCGTCACGGTGCCGGCGACGGCGTAGGACGCGGCGTCGGGGTACCAGTGCAGCATCCGCTCCCCCTGCAAGTTGGGCCGGGCCAGGACCTTGTAGGTCCCCGGGGCCAGGTTATTGATCGTGTAAGTCGGCGGGCCGTATGTGGGCAGGATCGTATTCACGCTCACGGACGCGGAAAAATTACTGGCCGTGTCAAAGGCGATGAGGTTCACGCCGCCGGCGTTGTTGAGCACCTGGCCGGTGATGCTCCCGGCCGCGGCGAGAGTCGCGTCGATCCCATCGGTCGTTTCACCGGTGACGACTTGGACCGTCGCCGCATCGCCGATGAACCGCGTGCCCGGATAATACTGCGAGACGAGATTGGCGGTGTCTATCGAAGCCGCGTTGAAGAAGACCTTCCATGCGCCGGCCGGCACGCGGGAGTGGTGGTAGTATCCCTCCCCATTCGTTCTGACCGTCCATATGGATATTCCCGCCGGATCGTATACCGCTACCTGGAGGTTCCCGACGGGATCTCCATTGCTGTCCGTCACGCGGCCCTCAATGGTCCCCCACGTTCTCTCCTCGAGCATCGCGTCGACGCCCAACGTCGGGATATCGGCCTCGACCCCGACCAGGTCGGCGGAGGCGAACTGGGCCTGGTCGTCGTGCCATTCGTTGATCAGCGGGCCATCCGTCGTCCGCAACCGGACCGCGTAGTTTCCGGTCCTCAGACGGTCGATCACATATTCGCCGGTCGCGTCGGCGTAGCCATATCCGAGCCTTGACGTATCGCCCACATGAGCATAGGCGATCGCGGTACGATTATAAACATAAGGGAACGGGTTCCCCGACCCGTCCGTGATCCGGCCGGCGATCACACCGCCGGGGGTAAGGGCCCCGTCGATGTCCGGGAGGGTCACGCCGGATTCGAGGGTCACAACCTCTCCCCAGTTGTACATCTCGCCGAGGTAATTCGCATCGGGGGTCCAGTCGAGGCCGTCGCCGCCGAAGTCCCAGTCGTTGAGCCGGATCGTGTATTGTCCCGGGTACCAACCGATCTTGTAGTTCCCGTCGGCGTCGGTGTAAACCAACGGATTATTGACCGTCCACCAATCCACCGTGACGCCTAGGAGCTCGACGCTCACTCCCTCGATGGGCGTCCCATCGTCGTCGGTCACTTGACCCGTGACATAGCCGAGCCCGAACGCGTCGCTTAGCTCGGCCGTCAACGAGTAGACGATTCCGGGGGCTTCGAAATAGCTCTGGGTGACATAGTAATACCCGGCGACGACATCGCAGATATACGCCGTCTCGTCGTGCTGGCCGCTCGTGTTGTAGCTCAGAAGCTTCCCGGAGGCGTCCAAAATCGCAAAGTCCAGGTCCCGGCGATTGGTCGTATCTGGGAACCCGGTACCCCAAATGCGGATCTTGAGGTCCTTGCCGGCGTCCTCGGACGGGACGAGGATCTTGAACCATTCCTCGTCGTTGAGGATGAGGTCGTGGGTCGTGCCCAGCGGCAGCTCGGCCGCAGTCGCGAAGTCTTCGTTGTCCTCAAAGGGGTCCTCGGCGCCGCCGACGAATGTGGCGGTGTAGTTCTTGCCCGTGACGTCTGCGTTCACGTCGGTATAGGTGTTGCTGGCCGGAGAGAACGTGAAGCCGGGCTGGACCGGGATCACCGTGCCCGACCACGGGGCCGGTACATAGGCGGAATAGGCCCCGGTCGCGTCGGTCCTGGTCTCGACGGGAAAGCCGGAAAGGAGCACATCGGCCTGGGCGATGCCGTTGAGCGTCACCATCCCGGAGACGGTGACGTCGGCGAGCGGGACGATCGGCCCGTCGATGTCCGGGGGCAGGCCGTCGTCCGTGAGCTCGGCGGCCAGCCATTGCCTGGAATAGAGATCCGTCCCCTCTCCGTCCGCAACATCCCAGGCGACGAGGCCCCGGCCTTCGGCGCCAGAGGCGACCACGGAAGCCGGATTGCCGCCGCCTGCCCGGGTCGGATCGAGAGCTATCTCCGCCGAGGCCGCGGTGTCGCCCCAGCCGATGGTGCGGGCGGCGATCTCGCGCAGGCGCGGCTTGTTGGACGGAGCGATCTGATAGGTGACGAGGGCGCGGCCGGCGATCCCGACGCTCGAGGCGAAGGGCCGGGTTTCCCGGAAGTCGGCGGTATCCGTCAGCTTCCCGGAGGTCTGGATCCCGAGGCCGGTTACTCCGGCAAAGAAGATGTCCGAATCGCGACGGCCATCCGACCTCTGCCAAACGACGAGGAAAGCGTCCGTCCCCGAGAAGGCCGTGACGCTGGGGAGAGTGTTCTGGGTGCCGTCCGCGGCGATCTCGATGATATCGCCCAACTCGAGAGGCGACGAGGCTGCGGCCGGGATGAGCCTGCCTTCGACGTCGACGCGGCGGGCTTCGACGGGCTTTTCCCAGGCGACGAACGAGCTGTCCCCGGATTGATTGACGGAGGGATTGCGCAGATCATGATCGGACGAGCTGGCCAGGAGGAACTCCTCGCCGTCCGTACCCGCGGAGGCGGCATGGATGCGGCGCCCCTTGATCACGGTCAATCCCATCTCCCCGAGTTCTTCCCAGACGACGAGCATGGCGCTATCGGAGGTCGATAGGCTGATATCGGGGCGATCTGCCGGCCTGGAGGCCGCCGTGACGGTCCGGAAATCTTCGGCTTTTCCGGTCGCGTCCACGGTACAGGCTTCGATCGATGTCCCCGTCGACCAGACGACCGTCCAGGAGGAGGACCCGGTGGCCGCGGTCTTCGGCAGCCTTTCGTCTTCGCCCGAGGAGGCCAGGGCCACGATGTCGCTGGCTGGGGTCCCGTCCCGGTTCACGACCCTGGCCCTGATGTCCCGGTCGTCGCCGCTGCGAGAGCGTTCCTGCCAAACGACGAGATAGCGCTCGGCCTGGGCGTCGTAGGCGACGTCCGGCATTCCCTTGGCCGTCCCCGTCGAAACGACGACGCGAACGGTCTTCTGGAGCTCCGCGGCGGCGAAGCCCAGGACGAGAGCCAGAGCGGCGAATAGGACGACGAGCTTTTTGGTTTTCGGATTCATGCGGGGACCCTCCTCGATCGTGTATCCGGACCTTCAGACTCTCGCTGAAGGCAGAGAACGACTCATAGCAGGTAAAGCGGGGGGACAAAATGAAGGCTTGCGTGCGGCCCGGCAGCTGCCTGACACGAGGTCATTGTGCGGCAACTAGTTTAACAATACAAGCACTAATATCCGATAA
>JBGSUG010000083.1:0-4700 GCA_041736225.1 Candidatus Aminicenantales bacterium
GCCGGCCGGATCTCGTCCTCCTCCTCCCGCCCCAGATGGCCGGCCTCGCCGGCGTGCGGGTTCAGGCCGGCCGCGAGCAGCCGGTAGGGCCGGCCGGGCAACTTTTCGAGGGAGGCATGGAGCGACCGGAAAAGGGCCAGGAGCGCGTCCCTGCGGACGGCCGCGACCGCTTCGCGGAGAGGCCTGTGGTGGCTGAGCAGGGCGACCTTGAGCCGGTCCGACCAGAAGGTCATGACGATCCCCGGGTAGAATCCAGCCAGGTAATCGGTGTGCCCCATGAAGGCGTGACCCGCCAGGGCCCAGGCCGCTTTGGAGATCGGCGCGGTGACCAGGGCATTGACCCGGCCGGCGCGGGCCTCGGCCACGGCCGCTTCGAAGGACCGGAAGGAGATCTCGCCGTTCTCCGCGGCGATGCGGCCGGCGACGGGCTCTCCGAAAGACCCGGCGACGGGCGCGAGATAGATCCCGGGCCCGGCCGGACCGGCGGGCGGCCAAGACTTCGCCCACAACCGCACCCCGAGGTTCATTTCTTCGGCTTCGATGACGCGGGCAGGGGAGAAGATGATGTAGGCCGCCTGCGGGAGCGCGGACACTCGGGCGAGCGTCCGGACGGCGATCTCGGGGCCGATGCCGCCCGGGTCGCCGGGGGTCACCCCGATCCGGGGGACGGTCATTTCCCGCCGGAAGGCTCCCCCTCGCCCTCGGGGGATTCGGCCGCCTTGTAGATGCAGCGGATGCTCGACTTGTAGATGAGCAGGTTCGGCGCGTTGTCGCGGTTGAGCTTGATGCAGTTGCGGTCGTACCACTCGACGTAGCCCTCGACGATCTCGCCGCTCGTATAGACGACGGCCATCGGGGTCTTCTTGTTCATCTGCTTGAGGAAGTAGTAGCTCTCGGCGAAAGTGTCGGTCGGCGGGTGCATCCTTTTATGGGATGCGTCCTTGTCCCTTTCCTTGTCCTGGCTCATGCGTTCCTTGATCTCGGTGAGATTGGGCCGGATCAGCTTTCTGTTCATGGAAGCTTCTCCAATCGCTGGATCGGACGGGTCGGGAGACCCTTTGAAACCAGCATACCACGGCGATGGCCCGAATTCAAGTTAATTCCTTTGGAGTCAACAAGAAAAAGAGAGATCCGGCCTCTCAATCCAGCCCGGGGGCGTAGTCGGAGAGGTTGATGTTCTTCGTTTTCAGGTTCGTCCCCATCGCCTTTTCCAGCAGGGCCAGCGAGACGTTGTAGGAGATGATGGCGTTGAGCTCGGAGATGCGGGCGTTGGCCAGGTCGCGCTGGTAGGACAGGACCATGTAGTTGGTGCTCATGCCGACCCGGCGCTTTTCCTCTTCGGCCGCGAGCTTCTGCTCGGCCAGCTCCCGGGCCGTCGTGTAGGCCAGGATCCGCTTGTAGTTCGCCTCGACCGAGCGGACGGCGTTCTTGACCTCGAGGTAGACGTCCGCTTTCTTGCTCTCGAGCTCGAGCATGGCCTGTCTCAGGTTGAGCCGGGACTGGGCCAGGCTGGCGCGGGAGAAGAAGTTGGACAGGGGCAGGCTCATGGTCAGGCCCAGGTTCCAGTTCGGATACTTGAACTTGGCCGTCTGCGACAACGCTCCGCCGATGTCGCCGGGGACGGTGTAGTCGATGATCCCGTCGAGGGGGCTGCCGATGTAGAAGATCCTCGTCCCGTCGATCCCGGGCGCGTAGAGAGAGGCCGAGAGGTTAAGATCCGGCAGGACCTGGTTCTTGGCGTAACTGAGGTTGAGCTTGTCGGTCTCGAGCCCGATCCGGGAGATCTCCAGGTCGGGCCGGTTGGCGATGGCCGCGGCCAGGGCCTCCTCCAGCGCGACGGCTTTGGCGACGTAGGTCGGCTTGTCCTTGGGCACGAGGGCCTCATAGGCCTGGTCCTCGGCCTCGGTGATGTTGAGCAGGAGCTTGAGCTGGTCCTCGCTGCTCTGGATCTGCGTCTCGGCCTGGATGAGGTCGGCCTCGCGGGTAGCCACCTCGGCCCTGGCGCTCAGCACTTCCATCGGGGCCAGGGTGCCGACCTCGACGGAGCGCTGGTTCTTTTCGAGCAGGTCCTTGGCCAGCTGGAGGGACTGGCGGCGGACGTCGAGGTTCTCGATGCTGTAGACCAGGTTCCAGTACGCGCTCTCGACGTTGTAGACGGTCGTCATCAGGGTGTTCCTGAGGCTCTCCTCGGACACGCCCAGGTTGTTCTTGGCGATCAGGATCTCCCGCCGGGCGATCTTGGGCCCGAAGTTCTTGAGCAGGGGCTGGCTGAGGTTGAACCTCAGCGTCGTGCCGTAGCGGGGGTTGATCGTGTTGCCGATCCGGGTGGTCGTCGTCTTGTAGCCCGTGAAGTCGAGGGTGAACGTGCCTCCGGTCGGCAGGGCCTGGCTGGCGTTGATGAAGGTGAAATTCTGCGTCTTGTCGATCGTGCTTTCCGACGTGGAATCGATGTAGGAGTAGGACGCGTTCTCGGTGTTCGAACTCCGGGCGCTCAGGCTCAGCGTGGGGATGAACTTGTCCTGCGCCACGTTGACGCCTTCGGCCGAGATCTGCGGGCCGAGGACCTGGATGGCGACGCCCAGGTTATCCTTCAGGGCCTTGACGATGCACTCTTCGAGGGACATCGCCAGCGTGCCCTTGGCCTCCTGGGCGGTCCCGGGGACGGCCAGGGCGAGAGCCAGCGCGATGATCGGGATGATCGCTTTTATTCTCATGTTCGGTCTCCTCTATTCGTATCTCAGGGCTTCGATCGGATCGAGCCGGGACGCCTTGCGGGCCGGGTAGAAGCCGAAGAAGATGCCGATGGCCGCGGCGAAGCAGAAGGCAAGAATGACCGACTCCGGCGAGACGACGGTATTCATGGATGCGAACATCTTGATGTTCTTGAGCAGCTTGGACGAGCCGACGCCGACGAGGATGCCGATGATCCCGCCCATCAGACTGAGGACGATGGCCTCGGTCAGGAACTGCAGCAGGATGTCCCGCTCGCGGGCGCCGACGGCCATGCGCAGGCCGATCTCGCGGATCCGCTCGGTCACGGAGACCAGCATGATGTTCATGATGCCGATGCCGCCGACGAGGAGCGATATCCCGGCGATGCTGCCGAGCAGGACCGTCATCATCTGGGTGGCCTGGGCGGCCGTCTCGGCGATCTCGGACATGTTGCGGACGGTGAAGTCGTCCTCCGCGCCGGGGGCGATGCGGTGCCGGTTCCGCAGGAGCTCCTGGATCTGGATGACGGCCTGGGGCATCGCTTCCGTCGAAACGGCCCGGACGTCGGCCGACTGGATGTAGTCGATCCCCTGGAGCCGCCGCATGGCGGTCGTGTAGGGGATGGTGAGCATGTCGTCGCGGCTGCCGAAGCCGCCGGACTCGCCGCGCTTCTTCAGCACGCCGAGGACCTTGAACGGGATCTTCTTGATCCGGATGACCTTGCCGATGGCATCCTCGTCCTCGAACAGGTTGGTCTTGACGTCGGCCCCGAGGACGCAGACCTTGGCCGCGGACTTGACCATGGCCTCGTCGAAGTAGGTGCCGAACTCGACCTCCCAGTTCCGGACCTCGGGGTAGCGGTCGCCCGTGCCCGAGATCGAGGTGTTCCAGTTCTTGTTGCCGTAGACGGTCTGGGCCCGGGCGCTGACCGAGGGCGAGACGTACATGACGGCCGGGCACTCGCGGGCGATGGCCAGGGCGTCGTCCTCCTTGAGGGTGGTCATGCTGCCCCAACCGCCGTGGACGCCGCGCTGGTTCTGACTGCCCGGCGAGACGAAGAGCAGGTTCGTGCCCATGGAGGCGAAGCGGTCCTCGATGCCGCGCTTGGCCCCCTCGCCGATGCTGATCATGGCGATGACGGCGCCGACGCCGATGATGATCCCCAGGGCCGTGAGGAAGGACCTCATCTTGTTCCGGCCCAGGGCCCGAAAGGCGATCTTGAAGGTCTTCCCGACATGTTTGAACGTTCGCTTCAGCATGATGGTGTCTCCTTCGCGGGCGGATCCCCCCGCCTCACGAGGTTTCCTCTCGGACGATCAAGCCGTCCTTGAGGTAGATGCGCTTGCCGGCCCAGGCGGCGATGTCGGGCTCGTGGGTGACCATGACCATCGTGATGCCCTTGTCCTCGTTGAGGGATTTGAAGATGTTCATGACCTCGGAAGACGTGCTGCTGTCGAGGTTACCCGTCGGCTCGTCGGCTAGGATCAAGGTCGGGTTGTTGAGCAGGGCCCGGGCGATGGCCACCCGCTGCTTTTCCCCTCCGGAAAGAGCAGAGGGGAGATGCGCGCTCCGGTGTCCCAGCTCCATTTTCTCCAGCAGTTCCAGAGAGCGGCGCTCCCGCTCCTGCTCCGTCATCGCAACGGGAAAGAGGGGCAGGGCCACGTTCTCCCAGGCCGAGAGGGTCGGGATCAGGTTGAAGGACTGGAAGATGAAGCCCACGTTGTGCCGGCGGAAAAGGGCAAGCTCATCCTCGGTCGCGCTCGTGACATCCTTTCCATCGAGCATGACCTGTCCGGACGTGGGCCGTTCCAGTCCTGAGAGAAGCGAAAGCAGGGTCGTCTTGCCGCAGCCCGATTTTCCCACCAGGCAGACGAACTCGCCCGCCTTGACCGAGAGGGAGACGTCCTTGACCACCTGTAGGTCCCCGTAATTTTTACTGAGACCTTTTCCTGACAAAAGCGCTCCGTTATTCATGTCGTAAAACCTCC
>JBGSUG010000086.1:0-2337 GCA_041736225.1 Candidatus Aminicenantales bacterium
TCCCTGACCTGCGCCGCGGCCGAAGTGGGGTATTCCTACGGTGAGATGGGCAGCCGCATCGTCAACTTGGCGGCCGCCCGCCACCCGGTCTTCCGGATGGCGGGCCGATATCCGTCCTGACGGACGGTCGTAACGCCCGGCTAGCGCCGGTAGCGGATGGCGATCCCGACGATGTGGCGGTCGTACACGGCCCGCGGTCCGTGCCAGTAGCTGTAGACGACGCCCTCACGGTAATACCGGTCCCGCACGATCACCAGCGCGTCGGCCCCCATGGCCGCGGCCTTCTCCCGGAGCAGGCCTTCGACGTAGTGACGGTCCATGTGATAGCTCGGCCTGATCCAGACTTCGCCCAAGGCGATGTGGTCGCGGCGGGGTTCGCGCCTCAGGAGATCGATCGACGGCGGGGGTGTCGGCGAGAATCGGGGCACGTTGGGATAGTACCTGGCCCCGAACGGGCGGTAGCAGGCCATCCCGCTCACCAGGACCGCGGCCAGAAGCGCTAACGAAAGGCTTTTCGTTTTCATCTCATTCCTCCCGGCGTCCGTTCTCCCGGACGCTCCAACCCCATAAAAAGCAAGAACCGTGCCAGGGCCTGAAACGCCTCTTTAAGTATATTTATTATGTTTATTATAAATAAGATAAGGCAGGATCCGGAAAGATATCAAAAGGATCGTCCTTTGACATTTTTCCGGCCCCGGGAGCAGGACTGTCCGTTTCCGAGGACAGCCCGGAGCGCGAGCGAAAAGCGAGCTCAATCCCCCTGGTAGAAAAGGTGCGGGATCAGCCGACCTGGTCCTTTGTCTAATAATAGAGCGTCGGGCTCTTCCGCCAGTCCTTGTCCCGGTCGTGGGCGTAGTCCGCCACCCGCGGCCGCCTTTCGAGCAGGCGCACAGCCTCGACGACGCACGCGTAGCCGAAGCTCGACGCGCTCTTCCCGACGCATTCGAGCCGCAGAACGTGCGGGCCTGCCTCGGGCCAGAAGTCGAGGAGCGGAAACACCGCCGGCGCCGGGCGCTCGTCCCGGAAGTCGAGCGGCTCCCCGATCTTCACGCCATCGAGGAAGGCCTGGTAGAGGCCACCGTCCGGGAGAGTCCGCGCGGCGACCTCGAGCCGCAGCGGCTCTTTCGCCCCGACCTCGAACGGGAATTCCAGCCAGGCCCCGGCGAAACGCCCGGGGCGGTAGACGAGGATGTCCCCTCCCGTGGGTTCATCGACGGTCTTCGTCACTTCGCCGGTCCCGTGCTGCCGCGCCACGCCGGAGTCCCAGGCGCGCACCTCGGTCCTGGCCAGGCCGGGCAGGCGCCGTGCGTCCGCTCCCGGGGCCCTCTCCGCGAAGGTCGAGGGCCCGGTCTGGTACCAGAAGGCCACGCTCGCGTAGTCGTCCTCACGTTCGTTCCAGCTCGTGGCCTTGTATTCGGGGTTCTCGTCCTCGGACATCCAGCCCATGTGCTCCATCGTCACCTTGATGCCCGTCTGGAAGACCACCGGATCGTGGAGGTGCCAGCGGTAGGAGCTGACGTGCCCGCCGATCGTCCGGTAGTCGAAGAACGGGACGCCGAAGTACGGCGTGCCCGACCGCTCGAGGCCCCAGGCGGCCAGGAAGTAGTCCTCCGTCCCCGTGCCCCAGATCGAGGGCTTCGCCTCGCCGTCGATATAGATCTTCTCGTCGCCCTCGCCGAACCAGGCCGGGCTGCGCATCCGGACGCCGAGGACCGCGCCGACGAAGTGGCCCTTGCCTTTCGTCTCGAGCAGCAGGTAGTCCTCGCCCTTGCGGACGGGATACTCCTGCCGATACTGCGCATGGAAATACGGAGTGTCGGCCGGCAGCCTGTCGAGCTTGATCCAGTCGATGTTGTAGTAGAGCAGGCTGAGGGGCTTCGTGCTCTGGTTCTCGATCTCGATGCGGGCCGACTTGCGGAACGGCATGCGCCAGAAAGCGTTGTAGGAATCGCCGCCTTCGACGACGACCGGGACGCTGACGACCTCGCTGCGCTCGCCGAAGCAGTTGGCGAAGAAATCGCCGACCGGCGCTTCGACCGCCGGCCGGGCGTCGCCGTCCCAATAGATCCGGAGCATGAGCTCCTGGTGGTCGGCCGAGCCCTGCGCCGCCCATCCCTGGGGTTCGGGCCCAAGGAAGGTGATCCACATGTGGGTCACGACGCCGGGCCCCTTCGCGTCCATCAGGACGTGGGTCGCGCCCGGCGGCACGTTGAAGTTGTCCCAATTGCTCCTGACGTCGGCATCGCCCCTCGGATCCGCGGCGGGATCGTAGCGGCGCTCGCCCTCGTCGCGGTTCCCGTCGGGGCCGCGCCGGAGCTCGCCCACACGCATGGCCGA
>JBGSUG010000102.1:0-2961 GCA_041736225.1 Candidatus Aminicenantales bacterium
CGCGGTGCGGCGGTCGATCCCGGCCAGGGCCAGCGCCCGGCTGTTGACCCAGCTCGAGTGGCCATCGGCGCAGCGCATGTGGGCGGGGCGGTCGGGCACGATCTCGTCGAGGAATTTCTTATGCGGCATGTTGCCGGGGAAGGCGGGATACATCCAGCCGCGTCCTTGGACCCAGCCGGCCTGAGGATCGGCCTCGACGAATGTCCGGATCCGGCCCTGGATCTCCGCGAGCGTCTTGGCGCCAGCCAGGTCGATGTCGGCGAGGTTCAGGGACCCGCTGACGAAATGGACGTGGCTGTCCGCGAGACCGGGCAGAACGAGCCGGCCGCCGGCGTCGACGACCTTGGTTCCCTCGCCCTTGTAGCGCGAGATGTCCTTGTCGGAGCCTACGGCGAGGATGCGGCCGTCACGGACGGCCACGGCCTCCGCCCAGGGCTCGGCGGCGTTCACCGTGTAGACCCTGGCGTTGGTGACGACGGTATCTGCCGCCGGCCGCGGGCTCGAGCAGGCGGCTGCCAGGACGAATATGGCCGGGAGGATGAGAACGAAAGGATAAAGCCGTGTTCGCATGGTCTCGCTCCTGGCCGTATTATATCCGAATCCGGGATAGAGAAAACGGTGGATTTTTGGCCAAAATCTTGATATAAATACCTCTGGCGGTAAACGCCCCGAGAAGACATCCGGTTCGAACAGGAGTAGGACATGGGATCAATGCGGAAACAAATGCTCATACAGCAGAAGGCGTCCTTCGAGCAGACGCTGAAGGAAAGGCTGGCCTACCTCGCAGGGAAAGAGGATAAATCCCTCAAGCCCGAGAGGGATACGATCGTCAGAAAGCTGAAGGCCGATATCAAGGCCGTGAAAAACAGGGTGAGGACCGTCACCGACATCGAGAAGAGAACGGAAGAAATGGCCAGGATCAAGGCGGAAAAAGCAACCGCCCCCAAGAAGGAAGCGGAACCCGCCAAGGCCGAAAAGCCCAAGAAGGGCGGCGAGGAAGGCAAGGCCAAAAAGCCGAAGCCGGAGAAGCCCGCCAAGCCGAAGGCCGAAGGACCGAAGGAAGAAGCGGCGCCCAAGGCCAAGGCGGAACCCAAGGCCAAAGTAGAACCCAAGGCCTAGGTCTTCCGGCGGCGATTTCTTTACATTCCTGTCCGATCCCTTACAACGCCACCCCCGGCGGCAGGCTCCCGGGCCGGGGTCTGTCCCTGTGACCGGGGGATGGGCCTTGGCACAGGGCTTGCAGTAAGAAGAGGTATAAAAAGAGGGAGTACTCGAATGACCAAGTCCCTTCCCGCCCTTCTCCTCCTCACTGCGATGGCCCTGGCCGGCGCGACACATCCGGTTGCAGAAGATCCCGCCCTCCACGAGGCGTTCGATCGCCTGCCCGCCGCAGAGAAGCATTATCAGACCGGCCTGAAGGAGTTCCAGGCCGGCCGCTACAGGGAAGCGGCGGCCGCGTTCAGAGAGTGCGCCGCCGTCGTGCCGCGGCATGCGTACGCGCACTACTATTTGGCCAACATCGCCTACATCGGGGGGGATTTCGAGGCGGCCCTGTCCTCGATGGAGCGGTCGCTCGCGGACCTGCCCTTCATGCAGGACCTCAACGACTTCGCCCTCATGCGGAAAAGCCGCTCGATCGCGTCTTATCAGCAGATGCTGGACGAAGGCTGGGATAACGCCGTCAACTGCCGGGCGCGGCGCGAGATCGAATCCTTGAGCGACGAGCTCTCTACCGCGAAGGGCAAGCTGGAGCTTCAGGCCGAAAAGGAGCAGGCCGTGCGCGCCCGGCAAGGCGCCCACTACCGCTATTTCCTGGGGAACATCCATTTCCAGTTGAAGCGCCTCGCCGACGCCGCCCGGCTCTACGGCGAGGCGATCGCCCTCGATTCCCGTCACGCCGGCGCCTACAACAACGCGGCCGCGATCCGCTACATGGCTGGAGATCACGCGGGGGCCCTGGACCTTCTGGCGAAGGCCGAGGGCGTGGGCCTCGGCGACAACGTGAACCTGAAGCTCAAGCACCTCGTCTTCGAGGCGCTGGGCCGGCCCACGGAAGGCATCCTGGCCGAGGACCTGTCCGCCGGCCCCGCAGCGGACCTGGGCGTTGTTAGGTTCGCCCTGGCCTACAAGTTCTCCAATCCGCTCTTCCCGCCCCTCTACGAGAACTGTTACGTGGTCTTCAGCAGGGCCTCTAAGCAGGCGGTCATCATCGATCCGGGCGTCGAAGACCTCCGGATCGCGGACTTCGTCGAAAAGAAAGGCCTCGAGGTCCGGGCGATCCTGAACACCCACGATCATCCGGACCACACGGCCGCCAACGGCCGTTATGCCGCTCTCTACAAGGCAGTCGTCGTCGCTCCCAGAAAAGACGCCGCCGGCTTGCCCGCAGCGCCGGGCCGGGCCGTCGAGGACGGGGAAACCGTGGGCGTCGACGGCTTCTCGGTCAAAGTGCTGCATACGCCCGGCCACACACCGGGGAGCTCCTGCTTCCTCGTCGGGGATTACCTCTTCTCGGGGGACACGCTGTTCAAGAACGACATCTGCAAGCTCCCGGACGAGGCCCCCGGCAAGGCCGCCGAAGCCCAGCGACGGTTCGTCCGGATGCTCAAGGATAAGCTCATGGTCCTCAGCGATGCGACGCGCGTCTGCCCCGGCCATGGGCCGGTCTCCACGATCGCGGAAGAAAAACAGGGCAATCCCTTCCTCTCGAAATAGCCGGCCGTTCTTGTCCGCGCCCTTCATCGGGGCTATAATCGCGCTCGATGAAAGCGAGGACCCCCATGAAACACGCCGGAAGTTGGCCCCTGGCCGCGCTCGTTCTGATCGGACTCCTCGTCGCTCCCGGCTGTCGCGACGACGATGACACGGGCACGGCGGGAGTTGGGGTCCTCGACGGTCTCGCCCGGCCCCAGCCGGGGCGTTCCATGCGGGCGACCTCGGCCATGCGTGTGGGCGAGCTCC
>JBGSUG010000110.1:0-3655 GCA_041736225.1 Candidatus Aminicenantales bacterium
TCCGGCCGCCGCGATGACCTTCTCGTTCAGCCCGGTCCCCGGGCCCGCGGGCCCCCGGACCCTGGCGTTCGTCGTCCGGGTCGCCGGAGCCGGGGAGCGCGTCTCGGATTTCTCGCCGCCGGCCGTCGTGACGATCGGAGAGAGGCCATGAAGATCTACCGTTTCCGCTACCGCAAGAGGATCCTGCAGGGCGTGCTTAAAGAGGAATATCTGTTCCCCGTCGTAGGGTCCGTCTTCGGCGATTTCCGCCTCGGCGGAAGCCCCGTGCCCATAGCAGACGTCCGCATCCTGCCGCCCGTCCTGCCGACCAAGATCATCGGCATCGGCCGCAACTACCGGGATCACGCCAAGGAGCTGAACAATCCGCTGCCCGAGGAGCCGCTCGTGTTCCTGAAGCCGCCGACGGCCCTCATCGGCACTCTCGACGCGGTCGTCATGCCGCCCGCCTCCGCGCGCGTCGACTACGAGGGTGAGGTCGGCGTCGTCATCCGGAAACGGGCCCGACAGCTCCGCGACGACGACCCGGTCGACGACGTCATCCTCGGCTATACCTGCTTCAACGACGTCACCGCCCGGGACCTCCAGGCGAAAGACGTCCAGTTCACCCGGGCCAAGGGATTCGACACCTTCGCCGCCGTCGGGCCCTGTGTCGCGACCGGGCTCGATCCGGCCTCCCTGCGCCTGAAGACCTTCCTCAACGGCAAGCTCGTCCAGTCGGGGACGACGGCCAACCTCATCTTTCCGATCCCCCATCTCGTCCGGTTCCTGTCCCGGATCATGACCCTCAATCCCGGCGACATCATCGCCACCGGCACGCCGGCCGGGGTCGGGCCCGTTTCCCCCGGCGACCGGGTGGACGTCCAGATCGAGGGGATCGGCGTGCTCTCGAATCCGTTCCGCCGCCCGTCCGGCAAGGAGGACTTATGAAGCTGTTCCTGGATTCGGCTAACTTCGAGGAGATCCGCGAAGTCGCAAGCTGGGGCGTTCTCGACGGCGTGACCACCAACCCGTCCCTCTGCTCCAAGGAGACCGTCTCGTTCGAGGACAACATCCGCAAGATCTGCGCCTTCTGTCCCGGCCCGATCAGCGCCGAATGCGTGTCGCTCAAGGCCGGCGAGATCGTCGCCGAGGCCCGGGGCTTGGCCGGGATCGCCCCGAACATCGCCGTCAAGATCCCCGTCGGCTTGGAAGGCCTCAAGGCGACGAGCATCCTCCGCGGCGAGGGCGTCGCGGTCAACATGACGCTCGTCTTCTCCACGGGCCAGGCCCTCCTCGCCGCCAAGGCCGGGGCCCGCTTCGTCAGCCCCTTCATCGGCCGGCTCGACGACGTCTCCGAGGACGGCATGGCCCTCATCGAGGAGATCGTCCAGGTCTTCGAGAACTACCATCTCGGGACCGAGGTCATCGTCGCCAGCGTCCGCCATCCGAGGCACGTCATCGAGGCGGCTCTCATCGGCGCGGACATCGCCACCGTTCCCTACGGGGTCATGGAGAAGCTGGTCAAACATCCGCTGACCGACATCGGCGTCGAGCGGTTCCTGGCCGACTGGAGGAAAGTCAAGAAGTGAGGTTCCACTCGGTCTTCCGGATCCGCGAGCAGGTCCGGGCCCTCGTCCTGAGGCTGCGCCGGATCGCGGTGCTGATCCTCGTCCTGGCCGTTCTCGCCGTCAGCCTGGTCGTCGGCAAGAACGTCCTGCTCAACGAGGTCCGCAATGAGGTCCGGAAGACCCTCGCCTACGACCGGCTGAAGCTGTCCTATTTCCCGCCGGCCCTCGTCGTCGAGAACCTCCGTTCGATCGAAGAGCCGGCGGCGATCCGGGTCCGCCGGGTCCGGATCGAAGTCCCCTACATGTCGCTCCTGCGCAACCGTAAGGTCCTGTCCGTCGTCCTCGACTCGCCGGAGCTGCGGATCAAGCCGCGGGCCAAGGACGCGCCCCGGCGCAAGCCCCGGCCGCCGCTGTCCATCCTGTCGCTCCCGTTCGTCATCGAACAGGGCCTCATCGAGAACGGTTCGGTCGTCTTCGAGACGGGGGGGGCGACGGTCGAGGTCCGGGACATCCGGGCCCTCGTCACGCAGGACGGGGAGGATTTCTCGATCCGGGCGACGGCCGGGCGGAGCGGCTACTCCACCCCCGCCCGGGGGGCCGCCTCCCTCGGCGCCCTGACCGTCCTCCTGACAGGGAAGGGCGAGAACGTGACGATCGACCGGCTTTCGATCGACGGCGACGGACTCACCCTCGAAGCCAAGGGCGGCCTCCGGGATCCCTTCGACCCCGACGGCGAGCTCGAAGGCCGCTTCGAGGTCGACACGGAGATCCTCGACACTCTCTTTCACCTGCCCTTCGACTGGCGGGGGGTCGCGGCCGGGGAAGGCCGGATCGTGCGGCGGGGCGGCCGGATCTCCGCGGCGACCAGCCTCGGCTCGAAAACGCTGGTCCTCTGCGGCGTGCCCATGGGCAGCCTCGAGGGCCGCTTCGAGCTCGCCCCGGAGACCGGCGGCTGGCTCGAAGCCGTCTTCCGGAAACCGGGGCTTCCCGCCGAGAACCTGAGCCTGACCTTCATCGGGGGCCGGGTCGAGGGACGGGCGGCGCCTCTCTTCGTCGATCCGGTCTTCCGCGAGATCGATGTTCCTTGGCCGGTCAAGTCCCCCGTCTGGGGCGGGTTCAGCCTCCAGGATCGCAAGCTCACGGCCGAGGCGGAATTCCGGGACGGATCGCTCGAACGGAGCGGGGACCGCTTCGCCTTCCGCGGCGCCGCCAAGGTCGTCGTCGACTTCGCCGCCCATCGCGTCAGCGTCGCGGCCCCGGGCCTCGAATCGAGCTTCGGCCGGTTCGAAGCGACGGCGGAGATCGACCTCAAGGGCGCGATCGACACCCGGATCCGGGGGGAGATCGCCGACGTCAAGGAGACCCGGGAATTCGTCTCGCTGGTCCTCGACCAGGAGTTCGGCTTCGGCGATATCCGCGGCAAGGGCTACGCCGACGTTCGGCTCAGCGGGCGCTCGGCCGCGCCGGACGTTGCCATCAAGGCCACGCTCTCACCCGGCGGCTTCGGTCTCTTCGACGCGAGGACAGCCGAGGCGGACGTCGTCTTCTCCGGGACCGGCTTCGAAGGCAACTTCGATATCGACGATCCCGAGCTCAAGGGCCGGGTCCGGGTCAGGACCGCGGGCGATACTCTCGAGGTGGACGTCCGCGGCGGGGAAGGGGAGCTGGCCAGGATCCTGCCCTCCCTCGAGGTTCCCGTCGCCCTGGCCGGACGGGCCGCGGGGGACTTCCGTATGACCGACGCGGCCGGGGCCCGGGAATTCTCCGGGACTTTCACGAGCCCCGAGGTCTCAGGCTACGGCGAGACGGCACGAAACGTCTCCGGCCGTCTCGAGTGGAAGAACGGAGTCCTCACCTTCCCCGAGCTGGCGATGGACTTCCACGGCGGGCGCTTCGACGGCCGGCTGTCCCTCGGCCTGGTCGGCGGCGCATTCGACATCGACGTTCGCGGCGAGGAGCTCGATTTCCGGACGGTCGTCCCGTCCGCAGGCGGCCGGCTGTCCCTGTCCCTGGCGGGCCGCGGCGTCTTCGGCCGGGACAAGCTCCCCGGCCTCTTCAGCATCACGGACTTGACCCTCTCGCCCCTCGACCGGACCGAAGCCCGCGGC
>JBGSUG010000149.1:0-3636 GCA_041736225.1 Candidatus Aminicenantales bacterium
GGCGATGTCCGTGGCCAGACCGAGGGCCAGGCTGCGCAGCGTGCCGTAATGGTCGGTGTTGACGAGGACGGCCGTCTGCGTCGCCTCGTGATAGAAGCCGCGCGGCTCCCGGCCGGCGATGCCGTCGACGGCGTAGACGACGCCGTGGGGCCTGACGTCGGATTCCCCGGGGGCGGGCGGGAAGTTCTCGATCCAGAAGTCGTCGAGGTGGGCGACGTTGGTCCGGAGCTGGAGGACGGCCCCGCCGATGCGGGCGTTCCACTCGTAGCGGCCCTCGTAGCCCAGGTGGCCTTCCATCTCGGCGACGAGGGCGTCGCGCATCCGGACGTCGGCTACCGTTTCGACCGGGACGGCTTTTTTCACGCGCGTGACGGCGTTCATGAGCGAGACGCGCTTCGCCTTCTTCGCGGTCTTGAGCTTTCCGAGCGCCTCGACGATCCGGTCCATGCTCTTCTCGAGGTTGGCCATCGACGTCGCGTAGGACAGCCGGATGTGATCATCGTTGCCGAACGCGTCGCCCGGCACGATCGCCACCCGCGCTTCCTTGAGCAGGTAGTAGGCCAGGCCGTAGGAATTGCGGATCTTGGCCCCGTTGGCCTCCTTGTCGTAGAAGGACTTCACGTTGGGGAAGAGGTAGAACGCGCCCTGCGGCTTAAAGCAGGACATCCCCTGCACCGCGGCCAGCCGCATCAGGCAGTAGTTGCGGCGCCGCTGGAACTCCGAGACCATCTTGGCGACCTCGTACTGGGGGCCGTCGTAGGCCTCGAGCGCGGCCATCTGGGCGATGGAGCAGGCGTTGGAGGTCGTGTGGCTCTGGATCTTGGACATGCCGTCGATGACCTCGGCCGGCCCGGCGGCGAAGCCGATCCGCCAGCCCGTCATGGAGTAGGACTTGGACACGCCGTTGACGATGACGGTCTTTTTCCTGATGTCCTCGCCGAGCGCGGCGAAGCTCGTGAACTTGAAGTTGTCGTAGACGAGGCTGGCGTAGATCTCGTCGGCGATGACGTAGATATCTTCGCTCTTGACGACTTCCGCGAGCGCCAGCAGCTGATCCTTCGTGTAGGCGCCGCCGGTCGGGTTGGAGGGGTTGTTGAGGATGATCGCCTTCGTCGCCGGCGAGATCGAGGCCTTGAGCGCCTCGGGCGTCAGCAGGAAGCCGTCCTCCTCGCGCGTCGGGACGATGACGGTCTTGCCCTTGGCCAGGGCGACGCACTCGGGGTAGGTGACCCAGTACGGGGACGGCACGATGACCTCTTCGCCCTCGTCGACCAGGGCCTGGACGAGATGGAAGAGCGAGCTCTTCGCCCCGGCCGAGACGATGATCTGCTTGGGCGCGTACTCGACGCCGTAGTCCTCCTTGAGCCGCTTGGCGATGGCCTTGCGCAGGCTCAGGATGCCGTCGCTCGCGGTGTATTTCGTGAAGTTGTCGCGGATGGCCTTGATCCCGGCCTCCTTGACGTTCTCCGGCGAGGGAAAATCGGGCTCGCCGACGCTCAGGTCGACGACGTCGATGCCCTCGGCCTTCATGGCCTTGGCCTTGGCCGAGATCTTCAGCGTGGGGGAGGCGCCGATGCGCTGGACTTTTTCAGAGATCATGGTTCACCTGCCTCGACGCCCCGCCGGGCGCTCACTTCTTCGCGTCCTTGACCTCGGGTGAGAGCTTGGACTTGAGGAATTCGCGGATGTCGGCTCCCGTCAGCGACTTGACGACGTCGGGCATCTGGGCCAGGACCTGGGCCACCTGGGCCGTGATCTTGGTCGTGCCGAGCTCCTTGTCGCCGCCGACGATGACGATCTTGTCGACCTTCGACAGGGGCTCGGAGACGGCGCGGGCCAGCTCGGGCAGGACCTTGATGTAGGTGTCCATGACGGCGGCCTGGGTGTACTTTTCGTAGGCCAGGGCCTTCTTGGTCATGGCCTCGGCTTCGGCGTTGCCCTTGGCCCGGATCTCGTCGGCCTCGGCCAGGCCCCCGAGCTTGACGGCTTCGGCCTTGCCCTTGGCCTCGGCGGAGATGCGGAACTCCTCGGCTTCGGCCTCGGCCTTGATCTGGTACTTGCGGGCGTCGGCCGGCTTGATGACCGTCGCCTCGAGCTCCTTCTCCTTGCGGGAGATCTCGAGCTGCTCGGTCTTGATGGCCTCTTCCTTCTCGACCTGCTTGACCTTGGCCTCCTCCCTCTTCAGGTCCTGGCTGATCCGGTTGCGCTCGAGCTCGTAGGAGAAGTCGGCCTGGGCCTTTTTGGTGTTGACGAAGACCTGGGACTCGGCCTTCTTGGCCTCGTTCTCCCACTGGGCCTTGGCGATGAGCGCTTCGGACTGGAGCCGGGCGACCTCGGCCTCCTTGCGGGCCTGCGAGGACTTGATGATCGACTCCTTCTCCGTCTCGGCCTGGGCGATGGAGGCGTCGCGCTTGGCGGCGGCGATCTGGGGCTTGCTCAGGGAGTCGATGTAGCCCTGGGTGTCGCTGATGTCCTTGAGGGCGAAGGAGAGCATGACCAGCCCCATCCGGGCGAAGTCGGCCCGGACGGCCGTAACGACGCGGCTCGAGAATTCCTGGCGGCCCCGGTAGATCTCCTCGACCGACATGCCGCCGATGACCTCGCGGACCTTGCCCTCGAGGACGTTGACGGCGACGTCGCGGATGCCGTCGCGGCCGATGCCCAGGAACTGCTCGGCGGCCCGGTGGACGGCCTCGTCGGACGAGTCCACTTTGACCTGGGCCGAGGCCTCGGCCAGGATCGGGACGCCGCCGTGGGTCAGGACCTCGGGCGTGCGGATCGTCACGGGGATGATGTCCATGGGGAGGACGTAGACCTTCTCCATGCCGGGCCAGACGAAGACGCCGCCGCCGAGGCGGTAGCGGTAGCCGACCTTCTGCTTCGTCCCGTCGGGCAGGGTGATGGTGCGCTTGCGGCCCCCGGCGATGATGAGGGCCTCGTTCGGACCGACCTTCCGGTACCTCAGGGCCATGACGAGGATGACCAGAGCGACGAAGACGACGACGGCGCCGATGGGGATGAGCCAGGATGTCAGGTTCATGACGACCTCCTTGGGAAGAAAAGACCCGGGTTACTGAGAGCCGATATTATTGAATGGAGGGGAGGATTGTCAAGCCGACCCCGTGTCAGCCCGGCTCCTTGCCGGGGCCGGGCTCGCCCTTGTACCCGTAGGCCATGAACAGGATGCTCTTCTTCTTGAGGGTCTCTTTCTGGACCTTGATGATCCGGGCGATGCCCCGGTCGGCCATCTTGAGCAGGCCCAGGAGCTCTTTTCGCGAGAACGGGCATTTCTCCGCCCCGGCCTGGACCTCGACGAGCTCGCCCCGGTCGGTCTCGATGACGTTCATGTCGAGATCGGCCTGGGAATCCTCGGAGTAATCGAGGTCGAGGAGGGTCCGCCCCCGGACGATCCCGACGCTGACCCCGGCCACGAGATGGCGCAGGGGCATATGGTCGATCATGCCTTGGTCGATCATCTTCTTGAGGGCCAGTCCGAGGGCGACGCAGCCGGCCGTGACCGAGGCCGCGCGGGTGCCCCCGTCGGCCTGGATGACGTCGCAGTCGACGGTGATCTGGCGTTCGCCGAGCTTTTGCAGGTCGACGACGGCGCGGAGAGCGCGGCCGATGAGGCGCTGA
>JBGSUG010000154.1:0-11862 GCA_041736225.1 Candidatus Aminicenantales bacterium
AGGACTGGGCGAGTGAACGCAGTTACATCCGGGAGGACAAGGCCCTTGGATCCTTGGACAGGCTTCGTGAGCTAACGGCTCAAGCGGCTAACTGAAGAGGTTTATATGGCCCCGAAGTTGCGAACGTCAGTTGACACGGCCCGATTACGATTGTAAAATACCGCATCATGAATTAAGGAAGGACGGACGTTTTGAAACAGGAAGAATACGGAGAGGGTTCGAATCCCTCTCCCTCCGCCATTGTCGCGTTCTTGAGGGGTATTAACGTCGGCGGCCATCACAAGATCCCCATGCCCGACCTCAAGGCGGCATTCGAGTCGATGGGATTCAGGAACGTGAGGACCGTTCTGGCCAGCGGCAACGTCGTCTTCGAACCGACGGGTAAGAAGGCCGAGGACCTCGAGGGGACGATCGCCCGCGGCCTGGCCGGGGCGTTCGGCTTCCCGGTGCCCGTCCTGTTGCGCTCGGTGAGGGAGATCGCGGACCTGGTCGCCGCCGATCCGTTCAAGGGCTTGGCGCCCGGCGCCGACGCCAAGCTTTATGTGACGTTCCTTCCCCGGGATCGTCCCGGAGCTTCCAGGGCCAAGCTGCCCGCGCCTCCTAAAGGCGCCCGCATCGTCAGCGTCCGGCCGGGCGAGATCTGCAGCGCCGTGGCGCTTTCCAGAGGCGTCGGGACCCCCGAGCTCATGGCTTTCCTCGAGAAGTCGCTGGGAAGGGACGTCACGACCCGGAATTGGCAGACCGTGACCAAGCTCGCGACGGGCCCGGCCGAACATCGAGAATGAAAGGAGAGTCCGAACATGGACGATGACGCCAAGGACCAGGAGTGCTGTCCGAAATTCGATCCCGCGCCTTGGGACGGAAAGGAGTTCGTCTGGGACGGCAAGAAGTTCGTCAAAGACAAGGTCTTAACCGTATTCCATATGCCGCTCAACTTCGGGGCCGTGATGAGGCGGCTCATCCCCAAGATCGCGGCGGCCGGGGCCATGTCGCCGGAGGGGCTGGGCCTGTCCGACCACACCTCGAAATGGAACATGGACATCTATGTCGCTGTGACCAAGGACGTGCCGGGCGCCGTAAACGTCACTCTGTCCGGGCGTTACTTGAGCAAGGTCTACGAAGGGGACTTCAAGCGGACGGGGGAGTGGTGCCGGGACTTTGCCGCCTTCGCCGCCGGAAAGGGCCTGGCCGTGAGGAAGCTCTACATGTGGTACACGACCTGCCCCAAATGCGCCAAAAAGTATGGTAAGAACTATGTCGCCATCGTCGGCGAGATCGAAGGACCGGCTCAGCCATGAGCGCGCCGGCCGGTTCCGTCCACAAGCTGACCGACCTGCCGAACGTCGGCAAGACGACCGCCGCCAAGCTCGAGAAGATCGGCATCAAGACGGCCGAGGACTTCCTGAAGCGCGATCCGTATGAGGTTTTCCACGAGCTCAGGACGAAGGTCGACAAGACCCTCTGCCGCTGCGCTCTGGCGGGGATCGTCGGGGCCAAGACGGGGGAGCCCTGGCACAAGATCACCAAGAAGACGGCCGCGGAATACGAGAGACGCCACCCCAAGCACACCTGGGGCCCGTGCTGACGGCGGGATCCGGTTTGGTGTTCTCCCCGGTCTCATGCTAGAATAACCCGGTTCCCCGACCGCGGAGAGGTGCTGGAGTGGTCGATCAGGAACGCCTGCTAAGCGTTTGCCCTGGCTTAAACCGGGGCCGCGGGTTCGAATCCCGCCCTCTCCGCCATTCATCCTCTCCGAAGCAGTGCGCTTTGTCCTTGTCCTGCAGCGTAGGGGCTCAATTGTCCTCCGCCCCGGCTTGACTTTGGCCACCCGTTCCCCTAGATTGAGGGACAAATGTGCGCTCGCCCGCGGCCATACCCGTCCGTCCGCCGCACTATCCGTCGGGCGCGAAAGGGACCCGTCATGACCATGAACCGCCGGACTTCGGTCGGAATCCTCTGCGGCCTCATTCTCGCGATCGCCGTCGCCGGCCCGTCCTGCGCCAGGAAGGGCGAGGGGCCGACCTATGACACGCTCCTCAAGACCTTCGCCGACCCGCCGGCCGCGTACCGCAGCGCCCCGCTCTGGGTCTGGAACGATCTGATGACGCGGGACGAAATCAAGCGCCAGCTCGAGGACTTCAAGGCCCGGGGCATCGGCGGCGGGTTCATCCATCCGCGGCCCGGTCTCATCACCCCCTATCTCACGGACGAATGGTTCTCGCTCTGTGCCTACGCCGTCGAGCAGGGCAAGAGGCTCGGCCTCAAGATCTGGCTTTACGACGAGAACTCCTATCCGTCCGGCTTCGCCGGCGGCCACGTCCCGGCGGCCCTGCCCGACGCCGGTCGGGCCGGCCTGAGGATGCGCACGTTCGACGGACCGCCGCCGGCGCTGGATCCCGCCCCCCTCCTCGTCCTGCGCAAGACCCTGACCGGCTTCGAGGACGTCACGGGTAAGGTCGCCGCGCCCGGCACCGATGCCGCCGTCCATTACGTCTTCGATGTCGCCAAGGCCGCGCCCTCGCCCTGGCACGGCGGCTTCACCTACGTCGACGTCATGCGCAAGGACGTCACCGAGAAGTTCCTCGACCTGACCCTCAACGGCTACAAGGCCGTGATCGGAAAGGAGTTCGGTCAGACCGTGCCCGGCGTCTTCCAGGACGAGGCCGAGATCTCCCCGGCCGGCGGCCGCGAGGCCGTCAACTACACCCCGGCCCTGTTCGGGGCGTTCCAAACACGCTGGGGCTACGACCTCCGGCCGAACCTCGTCTCCCTCTTCGAGAAGGCCGGAAACTGGAAGCGCGTCCGGCACGATTTTTACGCCACGCTGCTCGATCTCTTCGTCGAGAACTGGGCCAAGCCCTACTACGCCTACGCCACCGACAACGGCCTGGCGTTCACCGGGCATTACTGGGAACACGAGTGGCCCACGCCGCGCGTCTCTCCGGACAACCTGGCCATGGCCGCCTACGCCCACATGCCCGGCATCGACATCCTGATGAACGACTGGAGCGACGCCCCGTCCGCCCAGTTCGGCAACGCCCGGGCCGTCCGGGAGATCCGCAGCGCGGCCAACCAGCAGGGCCGGAAGCGGACCCTGTCGGAGACCTACGGCGCCGGCGGCTGGGACATGACCTTCGCCGACCAGAAGAGGATCGGCGACTGGGAATACGCCCTGGGCGTCAATTTCCTCAACCAGCACCTGTCCTACGCCACCATCAAGGGCGCGCGCAAGCGCGACCACCCGCTGTCGTTCTCGGACGTCGAGCCGTGGTGGCCTTACTACAACACCCTGGCCGATTATTTCGGCCGCCTGTCCGTCGTCATGAGCCTGGGCGAGCAGGTCAACCGGATCCTGGTCATCGAGCCGACGACGACCGCCTGGATGTACTATTCGCCGTCGGCCGCGTCGGAAGAGCTTGAGACGATCGGCACCGACTTCCAGACCTTCGTCCGCCTCCTCGAGGCCGAGCAGATCGAATACGACCTCGTCAGCGAGAAGACCCTCCAGGAGTTCGCCTCGGTCAGCCACGGCCGGCTCGAGGTCGGCTCCCGGTCCTACAGCCTGATCGTCCTGCCGCCGGGGATGCGCAATCTCGAGGACTCGACGGCGACCCTCCTCCGCGATTACCTCATCCGCGAGGGCCGGATCGTCTCCTGGGTCACCCCGCCCGAATACGTCAACGGGCTCCCCACCGAGGACGTGCGGGAGATGCGGGAATCGTTCGGCGACCGCTGGCTCGATTCCGGGCCGGGCAACGGCTTCGACAGGATGCGGCAGATGAGCCCCCCGGCCATCGTGTTCTCCGGCCTCGCGGCCGGGAACAGGGTTTTCCACCAAAGGCGGGAGTTCGACGGCGGCCGGATCGTCTTTCTCGTCAACTCCGACCCGGCGGTCGAGGCCGCCGGGGCGATGGCCCTGGAGGGGGGCTCGGCCGAAGAATGGGACCCCTTTACCGGCGCTGTGAAGCCCTACCCGTTCGGCCGCCGCGGCGGCAAGCTCGACCTCTCCTTCTCCCTGCCGCCGGGGGGCAGCCTGCTCCTGTGCCTCAAGGACGAGCGGGACAAGCCCTTCGCCGCGCCGTCGGCGCCCGTTTGGGAGGAGATCGCGCCCGAGGGCGGCCTCGATGTCCGGCCTCTCGCGCCGAACGTCCTGACCCTCGACTATTGCGACCTCGTTCTCCGCGGCCGGACCGAGAAGGACCTCTACTTCTACGACGCCCAGCGGAAGACCTTCGAGGCCCACGGACTGCCGCGCAATCCATGGGACAGCGCGGTCCAGTACAAGACCAACATTCTCGACCTGGATAAGTTCCCGGCCGAATCGGGCTTCGAGGCGGTCTTCGCGTTCCGGACGGTCAAGAGCGACGCCGGCGATTTCGCCGACGTCAAGGCCGTCGTCGAGCGGCCCGCCCTCTTCCGCGTCTTCGTCAACGGAAAGGAAGTAGAGCCCCTGGCCGGGGAGTGGTGGCTCGACCGGTCCTTCGGAGTCTTCCCGGTCGGCGCCCACATCGTCTCCGGGCAGAACAGGATCACGGTCAGGGCCAGGCCGTTCACCATCCACAGCGAGCTCGAGCCCGTCTACCTCCTCGGGAACTTTCGCCTGGCCGCTGCCGCCCGCGGCTTTGAGATCCACCCGCCCGTGCCCCTCGCGGCCGGACCCTGGAAAGCTCAGGGCTGGCCGTTCTACGGGGCCGGCGTGCGCTACGCGAGGACGTTCGTCGTCCCCCAGGACGGTGCGGATGCGGCCTACCGCCTCGAGCTCGGGTCCTGGCTGGGTGCGACGGCGGAGGTCTTCGTCGGAGAGACGCGCGTCGGCACGGCGGCCTTCCCGCCCTGTCAGGCCGACCTGACCTCGGCCCTCAAGCCGGGCCCGAACGAGGTCTCGGTCGTCGTCTACGGCACGCTCCGGAACACCCTCGGACCGTTCCACAACGACCCGCCGCTCGGCCGGGCCTGGCCGGGATCGTTCCAGCAGGGGGCGAAGGGAGGCCCGCCGCCGGGCGCCGGCTACAGCTCTGTCGGCTACGGGCTCCTCGACGACTTCAAGCTCGTGAAAAGCGGCGGCTCCCGATGAACCACGTCCCCGGCTTCGACAACGCCCATTACCTTGAGGAGCAGAAGAAAGCCATCCTCGACCGGATGGGCCGCTTCTCGAACAAGCTCTACGTCGAATTCGGCGGAAAGCTCTTCTTCGATTATCACGCCGCCCGGGTCCTGCCCGGCTACGATCCGAACGTCAAGATGAAGCTCCTCCAGGAGCTCCGCAGCCAGGCCGACTTCCTCCTCTGCATCTACGCGGGCGACATCGAGCGGCGGAAGATGAGGGCCGACTTCGGACATACCTACGACGTCGACGCCATGAAGCTCATCGACGACCTCGGGGAGTGGGGCATCCGCATCAAGGCCGTGGTCGTCACCCGGTTCGAAAACCAGCCGGCCGCCCGGATCTTCAAGAACAAGCTCGAGCGCCAGGGCATCCGGGTCTACACCCACAGCTTCACCAAGGGCTATCCCACGGACGTCGACGTCATCGTCAGCGACGAGGGCTACGGCGCCAACGACTACATCGAGACGGAACACCCGCTCGTCATCGTCACCGGACCGGGGCCGGGGAGCGGCAAGCTGGCCACGTGCCTGTCGCAGCTCTACCACGAGCATCGCCGGGGCCTGGCCTCGGGCTACGCCAAGTTCGAGACCTTCCCCATCTGGAACATCCCGCTCAAGCATCCGGTCAACGTCGCCTACGAGGCGGCCACGGCCGACATCGGGGACTTCAACCTGGTCGATCCCTTCCACCTCGAGGCCTACGGCAAGGTCGCGGTGAACTACAACCGCGACGTCGAGGTCTTCCCGGTCCTGAGGCGGATCATCGAAAAGATCACCGGCGCCCCGTCCTTTTACAAGTCTCCGACCGACATGGGCTGCAACGCCGCCGGGTTCGGCATCACGGACGACCAAGCCTGCCAGGAGGCGGCCCGCCAGGAGCTCATCCGGCGCTTTTTCCGCTATTCCTGCGAGTACACGCTGGGCTTCGTCGAGAAGGAGACCGTCCAGCGGGCCGAGCTGCTGATGAAGGAGCTCGGGGTCAAGGCCGAGGACCGCAAGGTCGTCGCGCCCGCGCGCCGAGCAGCCGAGGAAGCCCGGGCGGCGGGGAAGGGCAACAAGGGCGTTTTCGTCGGCGCCGCTTTGGAGCTCCGCGACGGCGCCATCGTCACGGGCAAGAACTCCCCGCTCATGCATGCGGCCTCGGCGCTCGTCCTCAACGCGGTCAAGACGCTGGCCGGGATCCCGGACAAGATACCGTTGCTCTCGCCGTCGATCATCGAATCGGTCGGCCGGCTCAAGAAGGACGTCTTCGGGGCCAGGTCGGTCAGCCTCGACCTATCCGAGGTCCTCATCTGCCTGAGCATCAACGCGGCCTCCAATCCCATGGCCCACCTGGCCCTGGAGAAGATGAAGGAGCTGCATGGTTGCGAGGTCCACATCACTCACATCCCTACGCCGGGCGACGACTCGGGGCTGCGGCGGTTCGGCATCAACCTGACGACCGACCCCGTTTTTGCGAGCTCGCACCTGGTCGTGGGCTGAGGGGAGGACGCGATGGCCGTCGCCCTGTTCAAGCCCCACAACCCGGACCACGGGATCGCCCGGGGCCGGCATCCGCTTCGCCGCCCGGCGGTTTTCCTGGCCGGTGTGGGCGGCCTCTACATCATCACATCGATCGTACTTGCACTGGCCGGCGCCGTCCCGACGGCCCCCGTCCTCTCCGGGATGAGCACGGTGAATTATTACGTCTGGCAGGCACTCTTCATCCTGCCCCTGGTCTTCGCCGTGTGGGTACTCGCCTCCGGGGTGCTCCTGGCACTCGGGAAGAAGGGTTGCCGCCGGAGCGCCGTGCTGGGCGAGACGGCCTGGGCATGGGGCGGTCCGCTCCTCGTCGCCTGGGTCCCGGCGTTCGTCCAGGCGGCGTTCATGGTCCTGGGGATGGGCCAGGAGGAGTGGGTGGGGATCCTGTCGGAGCCCGGACCGTGGCAGACGGCCTACATCGGCTTCTTCGCGGCGGCGGCCGGGCTGGCCGTTCGCGATCTCATCCTGGCCGCCCGGACGGTCCATAAAAATTCCTGGCCGGAGGCCGTCCTGACCGGGGTCGCGGCGTCGGCCGTGGCCGTCGGCGCTTTCATCCTCTTCATCCGCTGAGGTCCTCATGACGATCAGGGAATTCCGCCCCGCCGATTACGACAGGGTCATGGAGCTCTGGGCCGAGGGCGGCCTGCCGCTCAAGCCCGAAGGGCGGGACAGCCGGGAGAATATCGTCCGGCAGATCGGTCTCGCGAACGTCCGCTTCCTCGTCGCCGAGGTAGGGGAGGGGAGCCGGGTCGTCGGCACGGTCCTGGCCACCCATGACGGGCGCAAGGGCTGGATCAACCGGGTGGCCGTGGACGCGGCCCTGCGGAAGCGGGGCTTGGGCGCCCGGCTCGTTCGGGAAGCGGAGCAGTGGCTCGAGTCCCAAGGCCTGGACATCCTGGCCTGCCTCATCGAGGACGACAACGCCGTCTCGATGGCCGTCTTCGGGAAGCTCGGATACAAAAAGCACCCCGAGATCATCTATTTCGCCAAGCGCAAGCACCCCGGCGTCTGAGCGTTCTCACAAAATATTTAGTCTTCTCCTATTCCCGGGCGTCCCTCCCGCGGCGGCGAGGGAATTCGCCTCGACGATCCCCGTAGCGGAAGGGGGGACCCGCGCAGCGGGGGGAACCGACGGGATTGGTTCCCGGGAGGCCGGGGAGCTAGAGGCGATTCCCGAGCGAAGCCGGAGGGAGGGGCCTCCCGGAATTGGGAGAAGGACCTTTTTTTTTTGGCTCAAATACTATAAAATAAGTAGGAATTTAGCGACATTCTAAAGGAGTATCACCGATATGGAACCCAGAGAGATCGTTCCAGGCGTCCACTTCGTCGGGGTGCCGGACTTCGACCGGCGGCTTTTCGACGCCCTCATCCCCCTGCCCGACGGGACGAGCTACAACGCCTATCTCGTGACGGGCCGTGACAAGATCGCGCTCATCGACGCCGTCGAGCCCCAGAAGCTCGATGTCTTCCGGGCTTACCTGGAAGGCATACCGAAGATCGACTACGTCGTCTCCAACCACACGGAACAGGACCACTCGGGCGGCCTGCCCTGGGTCCTCGAACGCTATCCCGAAGCCGTTCTTCTTGCGTCCGAGACGGCCAAGCCCATGCTCGTCGACCACCTCGGCCTCGACGCGGCCCGGATCCGGACGGTCACCGACGGCGAACGGCTCGCGCTCGGCGGCAAGACGCTCAGATTCATCCTCACGCCCTGGGTCCACTGGCCCGAGACCATGTCGACCTACCTCGAAGAGGACCGCATCCTCTTCAGCTGCGACTGGTTCGGATCCCACATGGCCCAGACGAACCTCTTCGTCGACGGGGTCGACTGCATCCTGGCCGAGGCCAAGCGCTACTATGCCGAGATCATGATGCCCTTCCGCAAGATCATCCAGAAGAACCTGGAGAAGATCAAGGACCTCGATATCAGCCTCATCGCCCCGAGCCACGGGCCCATCCACCGCGATCCGGGATCGATCATCCGGGCCTACCGGGACTGGACCGACGACAAGCCCCACAACAGCGTCGTCATGCCCTGGGCGACCATGCACGGCTCGACCGAGATCCTGGTCGGTCGGCTGGTCGAAGCTCTGACGGTCCGGGGCGTCACGGTCCATCCGTTCAACATGGCCACGGCCGACATCGGCCAGCTGGCCATGTACCTCGTCGACGCGGCGACGCTCGTCGTGGGCGCCCCGACGGTCCACGTCGGGCCCCACCCGGCGGTCTTCAACGCCGTCGTCCTGGCCAACGCCCTGCGGCCCAAGGTCCGGTTCGCGTCGATCGTCGGCTCGTACGGCTGGGCGGGCAAGATGGTCGACGTCATCAAGGGGGCCATCCCCAACCTGAGGGTCGAGCTTCTGCCGCCGGTCGTCTGCAAGGGACAGCCGAAGCCGGCCGACCTCGAAGCGATCGACGCTCTGGCCGAGGCCATCGCGGTCAAGCACCGCGCACTCGGCCTGACGGCTTAGAACTTCCCGGCGAGGAAATCGACGATCTTGACGCTGCCCGAAGGCAGGGGATATTTCCGTATAGAGGACAGGGTCACCCAGCGGCGGGTCGGCCCCGCCCGGAAGCCCGGATCGACGAGCGCGCAGCGGTAGGCATGGAGCGTCACCTGGAACCGGGTGTAGGCGTGCCGGACCGTCGTCAGGCGCCGCAGATCCTTGATCCCGGCACAAAGCTCTTCGCGGATCTCTCTCTTTAAGGCCGCCGTCAGGCTCTCTCCCGGCTCGACCTTGCCCCCGGGGAACTCCCAGAGGCCGGCGAGCAAGCCTCCGGCGGGGCGCTGCTGGATGAGGAAACGGCCGTCGCGCTCGATGACCGCGACGACGACCTCCTGCTTCTCGGTCCGGAGGCTATTGGGCCGGGGGATGATCTCCTGGGTCCCTTCCCGCGCCGCCCGGCAGGCGTACCGGACGGGACAGTCCAGGCACTGCGGGTCCCGGCTCCGGCAGAGGAGCGCGCCGAGCTCCATCAGGGCTTGATTGAAATCCCCGGGAGCATCCGCGGGGAAGACCTTGACGAGAAAAGCGTGGAGCGTCTTGTCGACCCGGGTTTCCGCCCTCCCTTCGAGGCCCAGGACGCGCATCAGGACCCGCCGGACGTTGGCGTCGATGACGGGCAACGGCCGGCGATAGGCCAGGCTGAGCACGGCCGCCGTCGTGTAGGGTCCGAAGCCGGGGAGACGCCGCAAGACCGTTTCGTCGTCGGGAACGCGGCCGCCGTGTTCGCGCACCATGATCCCGGCCGCCCGATGGAGGTTGCGGGCGCGCTGGTAATAGCCCAGGCCCTGCCATTCCCGGAGGACCCGGCGGAGTGGGGCCTCGGCCAGGCTGCCGAGATCGGGAAAGACCCCGGACCAGCGCTCGAAGTAGGGGATGACGGCCGCGACGGTCGTCTGCTGGAGCATGATCTCCGAGACCCAGATGAGATAGGGATCGCGGGTCCGGCGCCAGGGCAGTTTGCGCTTGCGAACCCGGTACCAGGCCACGAGGCGTTCGGCGAATTTACTTTTTATCGGTCTGACCTTCTGCGGTCTTCGGGGCTTCGGCCTGCCAGGCGGCTTTGTCCTTGGGCAGGTCTGCGAGGAACGCGGCGTCGATCAGGAAAAGGTACTCGAGACCGGCGGCCTTGACCGCGACCTGCTTCGACGCGGCGTCTTCGCGGCCGACGAAGAGAACGACCTCCTTTTCCTTGTCCTGGTAGTCCCGGGTCTTGATCCGGATCTCCGTGCCGGGATCGAGGCCGTAGCCGGCGAGCGGGCCGGGCGCGTCGACGAACGCCGCGGCCTCGAGGCCCTCGATCCTGCGAACGAAGTCCTCGACCTTGGTCCGGTCGGCCTCGGCCTTGGTCGCGGGATCGAGAAGCCATTTCTCCTCTTCGCCGGCCTTCTCCTTGACGGCCGCGATCTCGAGACCGTCCCTCTTGACGAGGACGGACTTGGCGTCCCAGGCGTAGAGGTCGGCGATCTTCTTCTCGCGGATCTCGTCGATCTTGCGCTCGAGGTCGGCGAGCAGCGTGCCTTCGAACGAGACCACTTTCGTCGAGAGCGAGGTCGT
Organism: Candidatus Aminicenantales bacterium; assembly: GCA_041736225.1. GTDB lineage: Bacteria > Acidobacteriota > Aminicenantia > Aminicenantales > Saccharicenantaceae > RBG-16-66-30. Next base: position 10,689 of record JBGSUG010000154.1, read on the forward strand.
GGCGTACTGGGCCTCGCCCTGCTTCCCGAGGGCGAAGACGATCTCCCGGTCGGCGCCGGGCAGGGACAGAACGACCTCGTAGTCGGGCTTCGCAAGACCGTACAGTCCGAGGGCAGCCGCGGTCTTTTCCTCCGTGACGAAGGACTTGGCCTTGAGACCCGACAGGGCCTCGAGCAGAGAATCGAGCTTGCCTTTAGCGGCCAGGGCGGCCACGGGAGATTCGAACCTCCAGCCGGTCTCTTCGCGGCGGGCCGTCCAGGCGACGTCCTTGGCCCTGACCCGGATCCCCTTGACCTCTTCGGCCGTGAACTTGAACACGTCCTTGAGGCGGAAGTCGAAGACCGTCTTTTCGAGCGCCGTTTTGAGGGTCGAGGCCAGCAGGACCAGCTGCGGGTCGTCCGCGCGCTTGGCGAAGAGGGTCTTGTCGAGCGGGTTTTCCATGCCCACCAGGAGCCGGACGGGCTCGTCCTTGTCCTTCACCCAAAGAGAGACTTCCGTCTTGGGGATCTCGTAGGCGGCGGGGTCCGCGACCGCTTTTTCGACGATGCGCTCGATGCGAAGCGGGGCCAGCGAGCCGACGAGGCCCGAGACCTCGGCGTCGTCGGCCGGGGCTTCGAGGGGCGAGGTCAGGCGCCACGGCCCGGCCCCGTCCCGTTCGAGAACGATCGTTTCGAGGCCGCGGGTGAGGGCGACCTTGCGGACGTCGGCCGCGGCGAGGTCGATGAGCGTGTTCGTCTTCTCCTCGGCGGCCTTCGTTTTTTCGCCCTTCGCGTCGAACCAGAGGACGAGGGCGAGCAGCGCGGCGAAGACTGCGACGAGGACGAGGGTCGTCTTGAGCTTCACAGCGACCTCCTCCGCAGCCAGACAGAAACACCGGCGACCAGGACGGCCAGGGGCAGGAGGACGAGACTGACCAGCATGAGCAGGCGGCCCTGCGACGGCGTCATCTGGACCGTCCGCGGCGTCTGGGTCTTGGGCTGGATGGCGATGAGGTCGGCCTCCTCGGTCAGCCAGTTGGCGACGTTGAGGAAAAAATTGCCATTGCCGGACAGGCCGTAATAGCGGTTCTTGGCGAAATCGGAGTCGCCGAGGACGGCCACGCGGGCCTCTTTTTCGGCGGCGTCCGGCGCGGCGGCGTCGGCCGCCGGGGCCGGCTCTCCGGGTTTGGCAGATC
>JBGSUG010000167.1:0-2477 GCA_041736225.1 Candidatus Aminicenantales bacterium
GGCGCCCACAATCTGGAGAACGTCCTGGCCGCGGCCCTCGTCGGCCGCCTCCTGGGCGTCCCGGCCCCGTCCCTCCGCCGTTCGATCCTCTCGTTCTACGGGCTCGAGCACAGGCTCGAGGACGCCGGCCGCGTGGGCGGCGTCCGCTTCGTCAACGACTCCAAGGCGACGACCGTCGCCGCGACGCTCAAGGCCCTGGCCAGCTTCGACCGTCCCGTCGTCCTCGTCCTCGGCGGGCGGGGCAAGGGCGGCGATTTCTCCCCTCTCCGCAAGGATGTCGGGAAGAGAGTCCGGTCGGTCGTCCTGGTCGGCGAAGCGGCCGATCAGATAGAGGCCGCGCTCGGCGGCGTCGTGCCCGTCGACCGGGTTTCGGACTACCGCGAGGTCGTCCGCACGGCCTTCGCCCGGGCCGTTCGCGGCGACGTCGTCCTGCTGGCCCCGGCCTGCACGAGCTGGGACATGTTCAGGGATTTCGAGGAGCGCGGCCGGACTTTTAAGCGGGAGGTCCGACGCCTCGACGCGGGCCTGCGGAAGAAGGGAGTCCGGAGATGAGCGCGCGCGGCCGCCTCGGATTCGACGTCCAGCTCCTCGCGGTCACCCTCGTCCTCGTCGGGCTCGGCATCTTCTTCGTCTTCAGCGCCTCGAGCTTCATGGCCAGTCAGAAATACGGCCAGTCCCTGCACTTCATGGTCCAGCAGATCCTCGGGGCGCTGGCCGGATTAGCCGTCATCGCCTTCCTGGTCTCGGTCAAGAAGGACTTTTTCCTCGAGCCCCGTTTCGTCTACGGCCTCCTCGGATTGACGGGCCTTCTCCTGGCTCTCTGTCTGGCCATGCCGTCCGTGGCCAACACCAACCGCTGGATCGTCCTGCCGGGCTTCCGCTTCCAGCCGTCGGAGCTGGCCAAGATCAGTCTCATCCTGTTCCTGGCGACGTTCATCGAGAGCCGGAAGGACAGCATCAACGACAAGAAGACGCTGGCCGTGATCGCGGCCGTGATCGCCGGCGTCGTCGGCCTCGTCCTGCTCGAGCCCGACTTCGGCACCGCGGTCCTGCTCGCGGGGCTGGCGGCGACGGTCCTGTTCCTCGGCGGGGTCAAGCTGCGCTACCTCGCCGCCGCCGGACTCGTCGGCGGCATCCTCTTCGGCTTCTATCTCGTCCAGGCCGATTATCGTGTCGAGCGCATCCAGGGCTTCCTCGCTTCCGACAAGGACGCCCTCGGCAGCGGCTACCAGGTCACTCAGTCCATGCTCGCCCTGGGTTCGGGCGGGTTCGTCGGGGCCGGCCTGGGACGGAGCACCCAAAAGCTCAATTTCCTTCCGTTCAACCACACCGATTTCATCTTCGCCATCCTGGGCGAGGAGACCGGCCTCGTGGGGACCATCGTCACCCTCGGGCTGTACCTCTTCTTCCTATGGCGGGGCCTGAAGATCGCCCTGGAGGCGCCGACCCCGGCCTACAAAATGATCGCCGCGGGCATCACCCTGGCTATCGTCGCCCAGGCCCTGATGAACATGTCGATCGTCCTCGGCCTGGGGCCGGCCAAGGGAACTCCCCTGCCCCTCCTGTCTTACGGCCGGTCCTCCCTCGTCTGCACGCTGGGTGCCGTGGGCATCCTGCTCCACATCAGCCGGAAGAGGGCGGATACCGGGAGCACGGTGAGGATATGAGTTCATGAGGCAGCGCGGCGTGGTCATCAGCGGCGGGGGGACCGGGGGACATCTCTACCCCGCCCTCGTCCTCGGCCGGAAGCTCCGGTCCGTGGCCCCCGGCCTGGCCCTGACCTACGTCGGGACGCGCCGCGACGTCGAGCAGAAGATCATGGCCGAGCACGGCGTGCGCTTCATCCCCATGCGCATCGAGGGGCTGAAGGGCCGCGGGCTCAAGAGCTTCCGGGGGCTTTTCCTCCTGCCTTTGGCCTTCGTCCATTCGCTCTGGATCCTCGCCCGGACCCGGCCGTCCCTGGTCGTCGGGGTCGGCGGTTACAGCTCGGGACCTATCGTCCTGCTGGCCTCCGGGCTCCGCATTCCGACCGTCATCCTCGAACAGAACTCCCGGCCCGGATTCACCAACCGGCTGCTGGCCCGGAGGGTGCGCCGGGCCGTCGTCGCCTTCCCCTCGACCCTGCCCTTCTTCAAGGGCAAGGGCGTCGTCCTGGGCAATCCCGTCCGGGAGGAGTTCTACGCCCTCCCGGCGAAGCGGCGGTCGGCGACGCTCGATGTCCTCGTCTTCGGCGGCAGCCAGGGCTCGCGCTTCCTCAATGACCGCGTTCTTGCCGCCCTGCCCCTGCTCGCCGCCGCGAAGGACCGCCTGCGCCTGACCCACCAGACCGGCCCGAACGACCTCGAGCGGGTCGCCGCCGCCTACCGCGCGAGCGGCTTCCCCGGGGCCGAGGTCGCGCCCTATCTTCCCGCCATGGCCGCGTATTTCGGGAAGGCCGACCTCGTCGTCTGCCGGGCCGGCGCGACCACGCTGGCCGA
>JBGSUG010000196.1:0-6271 GCA_041736225.1 Candidatus Aminicenantales bacterium
CGGATCTGCTTCAAGAGCGGCCCGTTCGCCCCCCGCGACATCGCCGCCATCCTCCGCATCGCCTCCGAGGCCGGGGTCGACCTGGTGACGCTCGACGGGGCGGGCGGCGGAACCGGATCGAGTCCCGTTCGGATGATGGACGAGTGGGGCGTCCACGCGGTCGCGCTCGAGTGCGCCGCTCACAGGATACTGGCGTCGCTCGCCGCTAAGGGGCGGCCCCTGCCCCAGGTCGCCATCGCCGGCGGCTTCGCGATGGAGGACCAGGTCTTCAAGGGGCTCGCCCTCGGGGCGCCTCACATCGGATGGGTCGCAGTGGGACGGGGCGCGATGGCCGCGGCCATGGTCGGCCGGCAGGTGGGCGAAGCGCTGGCGCGGGGCGAAACCCCCAAGGAGTTCGCCCGCTTCGGATCGCGGGTCGAGGAGATCTTTGCCGACTACCGCCTGCTCAAGGGCGACTTCGGCGCCGAGACCGCGAAGATCCCCACCGGGGCGATCGGGGTCTATTCCTACCTGAATCGCCTGTCCACGGGCCTCCGTCAGCTCATGGCCCTCAACAGGAAGTTCGCGCTCCGTTTCATCGGACGCGAGGACATCCTCCCGCTCACCGACGCCGCGGCGAAGGCGAGCGGGCTTCCGACCTACGAGGAGCTCACGGCGCGGGAAGTGTGAACCGGGACCTATCTCCGGCCGGCCAGAAGCATTTTCGCGGTCGTCTCGCCGCCGTTCGTGCGGTAGAGCATCGGCAGGGGTCGGTCGAGGCCCTCGACGTACTCCGGCGCGTTCTCCCAGCGGTAATTGAGGATGTTGGCGTAGTCGGAGAAGTGCTGCCAGCGGCGGCGAGGGAGGCCCGTGACCATGTGGAAGTGGTTGGCCGGCATGCCCATCTTGGCCAGGCTCGCGGGGACGTGGTCGAAGGTCAGGAAGGTGTGCGGCCAAGTGTAGTCGGAGGCGTGGCAGACGCGCTCGGCGAGCGGGGCCGGGAGCTCGATCGACTGCGCCTCGTCCTGGACCATGGTGAAGAGGCCGGAGAGGTCGGAGTAGGCGATGCGGCCGGCCATCCCCTCGATGCCCTTGGGCGAGAGATAGCCCACCGAGTAGCCCAATCCGGGGAAATAGAACTCGACGGCCTTGAAGAGGAACCACTTCTCGCCGTAGTCGAGGGAGGCCGAGCCGGAGTTGTCGCCGTCGATGAAGCCCCGCTCCATCCAGGGCTCGCCTTGGAATTTCCGAAGGTCCAGGCCGAGGGCCTGGGCGTTCGACTCGATCTCCCAGGGCTCGTAGACCTTGCGGAAGTCCATGAAAAGAGTGGGGTTGCCTCCTGAGAGGTAACAGTAGGCGATCATGGTCAGGAGGGCCTGGATGTCGTTCTCCGTGGCGAACGGGACGACGGTCTTTTTCCCGGTGTGGTCCTCGGTCGAATTGAAGAGGGACTCGGCGATGTCGCCGGTCGTCATCGGCAGGCCGCGGCGGTCCGAGCCCCAGGCGAGCTGGTTCGTCCAGCCGCCGCCTACGGCGTTGACGTCGCGCATGTAGTTCCGGATGATGAGGTAGAGGGCCAGGGCCTCGTCGAGCTTGGCCTTGTCTGCGGCGGAGAGGGCCGGCGCCTTGATCCTTTTCGCCGTATAGATGTCGCGGCCGAGGCGGGTGATGTCCTCGGAGTCGGTGAAGATGCGGTCCTTGAACTTGACGTTGACGACCCAATCGCGCAGGGCCTTGAGCTCCTCGGGGTCGTAGCCGCCCTTTTTCCGGAGCATGTCCGCGAAGAGCTTCATGGATTCGCGCGTGCTCTCCAGGCCGAAGAAGCGCCGGGACGCGTGGACGTGGTTGAGGGCGGTCTCCATCTGCATCGAATCGGTGTCGATGGAGACGAAGCGCTTGCCCTGAAGGGCGATGCGGGCGAGCATGGCGTAGGCCAGGTCGACGATCGCGTCCTGCGTCCCGGCGTCGTACTCCGGATCGATGCCGGTCTCGGGCATGTTGCCGATGACCATGGGACAGAGACGTCCGGTCTGGGCGTAGGCGCCGACCAGGGCGTCGATGCCGACGACGCCGGGCTTGGGGGCGTTGTTGCCGCCGACGCAGGCCAGGGGGACGGTCGGGGCGAAGTGGGCGGTCAGGGCCATGGCCGTCTTGCCGGGGAAGAACCAGGTGTCTGGCACGATGACGATGCCGCCGACCCCCGCGTCCAGCATCTCCCGGGCCCCGGCGTCGGCCGTGCTTTCGCTGTCGACGAGCCTGGAGCAGGTGAAGACGTTGGGGGCGGTGCCGTCGGGCAGGCGCAGGCGCTTGGCCAGCAGAGCGGCCGTCATCCGGCCGATGTTGAAGGCCCGCGTCCTCGATCCCTCGTCGATGCGCGGGTCGCAGGGGACGAAAATACCGAGCGTGGGCGCACCGGGCTTCTTCCTTCCCGTGTAGGGCATGGCTACCTCCGTGACGGTCGGCGTGCGGCCGCTCGCCTTTCAGATATATTCGATGGTGGCCGGCGGCTTCCCCGTGAGCTCGTAAGCGACCCGGGTGACGGCGGGGAGCTCGGCCGTGATCCTCTTCGAGATCTTCATGAGCGTGGCCCAGGGCAGGGGCGACGGCTCGGCGGTCATGGCGTCCCGGCTCTCGACGGAGCGGACGATGACGATGTTGCCGAAGTGCCGCTTGCCCTCGACGATGCCGGTGCCCTTGTCTTCGAGCAGGACCGCGAAAGCCTGGAAGGGCTTGTGGACCGCGACCTCCTCCTCGACGATGACGGTGGCCGCCCGGACGAGGTCGACCCGTTCGGGCGTCACCTCGCCGATGATGCGCGTGGCGAGGGCCGGGCCGGGGAAGGGCATCCGGTTGTAGATGGACTCGGGCAGGCCGAGCTCCTTGGACACCAGGCGGACCTCGTGCTTGAAGAGCTCCTTGAGGGGCTCGATGACCTTGAAGCCGAAGCCCTCCTGCGGGTCGATGCCGATCTGCTCGAGGATGTTGTGCTGGGTCTTGAGTCCCTTCTGGGTCTCGATGATGTCGGCCGCGATCGTCCCCTGGATGAGGAAGCGGGCCTTGCTCTTGAGGACCTCCTTGCCGAAGGAGCTGTAAAAGGCGTAGCGGAAGGCCTTGCGCTTCTCCTCGGGGTCGGCCTTGCCCTTGAGGGCGGCGAAGTATTCCTTTTTCTTGTCGGCGATCTCGACGGGGATGCCCAGCCCGGCGAAGATCGCGGCGATCTCCCGGGGCTCGCCGGCCCGCATCAGCCCGTGGTCGATGAAGACCGACTTGAGCCGGGAGCCGAGGGCCCGGTGGGCCAGGACGGTGCAGGCGGAGCTGTCGACGCCGCCGGACAGGGCCGAGATGGCCGTTCCTTCGCCGACCGTCTTCTTGATCTCCTCGAGCTGGGTTTCGATGAACTTCTTGACGTTCATGGCGGGTCCCTCCTGTCTTTTCGCCTCATCATACTTATTTTAAAAGAAGGGGTCAAACCTCGTCGCTTTGCACTCGCTCCCCTATTTCAGCTACCATGGCCTCACGCATTCCGCCAGGAGGAAACCATGATGCGCCGTGTACCCGCCCTCGCGACCCTTTTCATCGCCGTCTTCGCCGCGGCTTCCACCGTCCAGGCCGCGACCTCCCCGGCGTCCCCCCTCGAAAAGCGGATCAAGGCTCTCACCGAGAAGCTCGCCCCCGAGCTTATCGATATCCGCCGGGACATCCACTGCCACCCCGAATTGGGCCTCGATCTGCCCCGCACCTCGGCCATCGTCGCCGACTATTTCCGCAAGCTCGGCCTCGAGGTCAGGACGGGCTACGCCACGTCGGGAGTCCTGGGCATCCTCAAAGGCGGCAAGCCCGGCCCGGTCGTGGCCCTGCGCGGCGACATGGACGCCCTGCCCATCACCGAGGAGACCGACCTGCCCTTCGCGTCGAAGGACAAGACGGTCGTCGAAGGACGCGAGACCGGGATCATGCACGCATGCGGCCACGATATCCATACGACCATGCTCCTCGGCGTCGCGTCGGTCCTCGCCGCCGTCAGGGCCGACCTCCCCGGCACGGTCGTCTTCATCGCCCAGCCCGGCGAGGAATGCTGCGACGGCGCCAAGCTCATGATCGCCGACGGCGCCTTCAAGGACGTCGTCCCCGGGGCCTTCTTCGCCTACCACGTCGACGACACCCTTCCTGCGGGCAAGCTCGGCTACACCTCGGGCTTCATGTCGGCCAACGTCGACGGCTTCAGCCTCGAGATCAGGTCTACCGGCTGCCACGGCGCCAGCCCCTGGTCCTGCGTCGATCCCATCGTCGTCGGCGCGGAGATCGTCACCGCACTCCAGGTCATGGTCGCGCGGGAGTTCAGCGTCCACAACAACACCGTCATCACCGTCGGCTCCTTCCACGGCGGGAGCGCCCCCAACGTCATCCCGCAGTCGGCCCGGCTCGAGGCCACCGTCCGCAATTACGGCGAGGACCAGCGCCGGATCCTCGAGGAAAAGATCACCCGCCTCGTCACCAACATCTGCGAGGCCGCCGGCGCGGAGTTCGACCTCGACTACAATTTCGGCACCAAGTCCGTCTACAACGATCCGGCGCTGACCGCCCGGGCCCTGGCCACGGCCGAACGCGTCCTCGGCTCGAACGCGGCCCTCGTCGAGCAGAAACCCGAGATGGGCGGGGAGGATTTCAGCTATTTCGGGACGGTCGCTCCGGCCGTGATGTTCAATCTGGGCGTCGTTCCCCCGGAGCTCGAGGTGACCGCGGTCCACTCCCCCACCTTCCTCGCCGACGAGTCCGCCATCCCCATCGGTGTCAACCTCATGGCCATCATCATCCTCGATCACCAGGCGAAGGCGGTCCGGGCGGCGGGGAAAAAAATCCCCTAAATCTCCCGCGGCCCGGGTTTGCTATAATGCCCGGGTAGGAATCCCCGTGGGAGGGCCGTCATGAAGCTCGCCGGAAAAACCCTGCCGGTCGTCGCCGGCCTCGTTCTGGCCTTATCGCTCGCCACCGTATCGGCCCAGACTCCCGGCCCCGACCGCGAGACCGACCCCCTCGTCCTGGCCAAGCTCGCCCGTTGGCAGGACTGGAAGTTCGGCCTGATGATGCACTGGGGCCCGTATAGCCAGTGGGGCGTCGTCGAGTCGTGGTCCATCTGTTCCGAGGACGAGCCGTGGTGCCGCCGGTCGATACCGGACTACGTCGCCTATAAAAAGGCCTACGAGGCATTGCCGCGCACCTTCAACCCCGTGAAGTTCGATCCGGACGAATGGGCCGCCGCGGCCAAAGGCGCCGGGATGCGCTACGTCGTCATGACCTCCAAGCATCACGACGGCTTCACCATGTACGACTCCAAGCAGACGGACTACCGCATCACCGGGCCGGACGTGCCCTTCCGCACCCACCCCAAGGCCGACGCGCTCAAGGCCGTCTTCGAGGCCTTCCGGTCGCGAGGCTTTGGGACGGGCGCCTATTTCTCCAAGCCCGACTGGCACCACCCCGACTTCTGGGCGCCCGAATGGGCGACGCCCGACCGCAACGTCAACTACAGCATCGACCGATACCCCGAGCGCTGGCAGCGCTTCCGCGACTTCACCTACCGCCAGATCGAGGAGATCGTCTCCGGCTACGGGCCGCTCGACATCCTCTGGCTCGACGGCGGCTGGGTCCGGCCCGCGCCGATGGTCGAGATCGCCCCGGGCCACTTCGTCAAAAACGCCAGGAACATGGACATCGACATGCCGAGGATCGCGGCCATGGCCCGCCGCTACCAGCCGGGACTGCTTGTCGTCGACCGCACCGTCACCGGCCGCTACGAGAACTACCGCACCCCCGAGCAGGAGGTCCCGGAAAAGCCCCTGGCCTACGCCTGGGAGACCTGCATGACCATGGGCGACTCGTGGTCCTACGTCCCCGGCGACCGCTATAAGTCCGCCAACCGGCTCATCCACCTGCTCGTCGACATCGTCTCCAAAGGCGGCAACTTCCTGCTCAATATCGGGCCGAGCCCCGAGGGCGAGCTCGCGCCCGAGGCCCTCGACCGGCTGCACGAGATAGGCGCATGGATGAAGGTCAACTCGGAAGCGATCTACGGGACGCGGCCGGTCGCCCCCTACAAAGAGGTCAAGACCTGCTTCACCGCCCTCCCCGACGGCACGGTCCACGCCATCTACCTGGCCGACGAGGACGAAGCCGCGCCGCCGGCCAAGATCATGCTGACCTCGATCGCGCCGGCCGAGGGCAGCACCGTCCGCATGCTCGGCGTCCGCGAGCCGGTCCGTTGGGAAAAAGTCGGCAAGGGCGCGCTCCTGAC
>JBGSUG010000206.1:0-1822 GCA_041736225.1 Candidatus Aminicenantales bacterium
TCGAAACCGTCCTCCGGCCCGGCGAAGGCGGACTCGTTTCGACCTACGAAGGCCCCAACGCCGAACCGTTGCCCGCGTTCCGCGGCGAGCCCCGCCCGATCCGTCTGGCCGGCTCCACGGCGGCGGAGGCCGCCGAGGCGACGTACGCGGATCTCGCCCCGGCCCCGGGCGGGAAGGATTTCCGGGTCGCCGTCGCCTGCGTCTTCGCCCCTCTCTCGGAACCGGACAAGGCCGAGGTCCGCATCATCAACCGCCACGAAAGGATCTGATCCCATGAGCAAGCCCGAGCGCACCGCCCGCAGCCAGTACCTGACCAAAGTCCGCGAGGATTTTCCCGACACGCTCGTTCTGGGCGACGACACCTTCGTCAAGAAGTTCCCCATGCGCTACGGCGAGAACCCGGGCTACCCGGCGGCCTTTTATCAGGAGACGGGCGCCGAGGGGCCGAACATGGGCCGGCTCGAAATTCTGCAGGAAGGCACCAAGGGCCTGAGCTATATCAACGTCGGGGACATGGACCTCGGCCAGCGCCTGGCCCGCAAGCTCGTCCAGGTGTTCCCCGGCCGCCAGGCCTGCGTCATCATCAAGCACGAGATGCCGAGCGGGGTCGCCCTGGGCGACGACCCGGTCGGCTCGTTCGAGAAGGCCTGGAAGTGCGATTCGTTGTCGAACTTCGGCGGCGTCGACGTCTTCAGCTACCGCGTGACCGAGCCGCTGGCCCGGCTCCTCGTGGAGAGCCCGCGCAACGTCGAGGTCGTCTACGCCCCCGACTTCGCCCCCGAAGCGCTCGAAGTGCTGGCAACGCGGAAGGTCCTGCGCGTGGTCCGGATGGGCGCGCCGCTCGACGCCCCGTCGGTCGACAACGGTCTCGAAGTGAAACGGGTGGCCGGCGGCCTGCTCATCCAGAAGCGCTTCGACTCGAAGATCGTCTCGCCGGGATCGGTCGACGTCGTCTCCCGGAGGAAGCCGAGCCCCGCCGAGGTCCGGGCGGCCCTCTTCAACTGGACGGTGGCCTGCTTCACCCGGTCCAACGCCGTCATCATCGGGACGGAGGACAGGACCCACGGCATCGGCTCCGGCCAGCGCAGCCGCATCGATTCCGCCGAGGACGCCATCCGGCTATCGCGCCGAGGCTACGGCCCCGAGGGCTGCGTCCTCGCCTCCGACGCTTTCATGCCCTTTCCGGACGTCGTCGAGCTGGCCGGAAAGCACGGCATCACCGCCCTCATCTATCCACTGGGCTCGGTCAAGGACCAGGAGGTCATCGACAAGGCCGACGAGCTCGGCCTGGCCATGATCATCACCCGCAAGCCCGGAGAGATGGATTCCGAGCGCTGTTTCCTCCACCGGTGACCTTCGGGGAGAGGTCGGCCGCCATGAAGAGATTCCTTTTCTGCATCCTTATCGCCGCCCTCGTCCTGAGCTTCGCGCCTTCGTGCGTCCGGAGAGCGGAACCGGACCCCGTGGCGGACGCCTACAGGAGCACGGTCGACAGGATCCGCGAAGCGGGGCTCTCCGGCGAGAGGGCCCACCGGATCCTCACCCGAATCTGTTCCGTCGGGCCGCGCCTGACGGGATCGCCCGGGGCGGCAGCGGCCGTCGACGAGTCCCTGAAGCTCATGGAGGAGATGGGGCTTCAGGATGTCCACAGCGAGCCGGTCGAGGTCGGACGCTGGGTCCGGGGCGAGACCGCCGAGGCCGTCCTCCTCGCCTCCGGGACGAGAGCGGCCATGCCGCTTGCCGTCTGCGCCTTGGGCGGAAGCGTGGGGACGCCGGCCGGCGGCCTCACGGCGCCCGTCGTCGAAGTGCGCTCGCTGGCCGA
>JBGSUG010000218.1:0-3194 GCA_041736225.1 Candidatus Aminicenantales bacterium
CGGGGCGGCGGGGCAAGCGGGGGCGGGACCGGCGGCCGGCAGCGGGTCGGGATGTCGATCCCGCTCAAAAACTACGATCTCATGCCCTGGGCGTCCGTCGTCATCGACCGGCTCCAGGTCAACTGGGTCCTGCCCGCGGTCGCGGAGATCCCCGATCCCGCCAGGATCGGCATGATCGTCGTCATCAGGAAGACGGGGGAGCTCGACTCGATCGAGATCCTCGAGGGCACTACGGTCGAGGCCCTCGACCGGGCCGCGCTCGACGCCATCCGCGCCGCCCTCCCCTTCCCCGCCCTGCCCGAGGATTTCCCCGGCGATCTCCTCGAGATCATCTTCGAGTTCGTCTACAATGATTAAAAGAGCGGCGACGGCCCTGATCCTCGTGTTGGTCCTGGCGCCGCTCCTTAGCGCCGACTGGAGATCGGAGCTGCGTTCCCGCCTGGGAAAGGATCCCGACCACCGCGCCGCCTGGGACTTCCTCGTCGAAGAGACGAAAAAGCTCGAAGGCGATGACCGCCAGACGGCGAGCCTCATACTGCCGTACCTGGCCGAAAAGCTGGGTGACAAGGACCGGGAGCGCGAGCTGGCCGCGGAGTATTTCGAGACCTACCGCGACAACGATCCCGATTTCGGCTTTCTCGACGAGTACACCCTGAGGGACTTCATCCCGTTCTGGGTCACCTGGAAGCGCATCTACCCGCTCGTCTACGACATCAATCTGCTGTCCTACTCGCGGACCCCGGCCACGGGTCTGCCGATCTCGGTCGACGTCGGCTTCGAGCTTCTGAACGACGCCTTCTACAGGATCTCCCTCGGCCCGTATATCCTCGAAGGAGGCCACTGGCCGAAGGGCTTCCACATCCTGACCATCCCCCTGCGCGGCCTTTTCGACCGTTCGGACACCTACGAGTTCGTCCTCGACCTCAAGGCCGGCGACATCGTCCTCCGGAAATCCGTACAAGTCCGCGTCGACATCGCCGATCTGGCCTCGGTGCCGATCCTGCCGCCGAGGGACGGCTCCGCCTCCGCCCTGCCCGGGCTCGCGCTCAAGGCCGTCCAGGAAGGCGAGATCTCGCTCTACATCGACAACAAGCTCGTCCTCAAGAGCCGCAAGATCGCCGCCAAGCCTACCTCGTTCACGTTCCCGCTGGGCGGTCCGTCGATGCCGGGGCAGAAGCCCTACATGCCGACGCCGAAGGACGATCCCATGGCCCACGGCGTCAACGTCCTCGACGCTCTCGCCCTGGCCTACAAGGCGATCAAGGAGTTGGTGGGCAAAAAGCCCCCCGTGCCGTCGGCCCCGTCCTACCAGAAGGTCGGCAGCCTGTCCTTCGCCTATTCCCGGACCGCCGCCGCGGGGGCGAGCGTGCCGGCCCGGGCCTCCATCGCCCTGCCCCCGACCAGGGCCGTCATCCTGAAGGAGTGAACCCGGCCGATTTGACTTCGGCGCGGGGCATCTGTTATATCTTCGAGTGGAATACGGAGGTTAGCGATGCCCGAGAAGGCGATGGAAAGGCGGGTCTGCCAGAGGTTCAAGATCGCTGGAGCGACGGTCTCCTACCGCAAGCACAAGCTCTTCTCGCCCAAGTCGGGCGTCGACGAGGAATTCTGTCCCGTGCTCGACCTGAGCCGGGGCGGCCTGCGATTCCTGACCCAGAAGCCGCTGAAATTCAAGTCCAGGATCACCCTCCACCTCTCCGTCCCGGGTGAAAGGGCCCCCATCGACCTCAAGGGCCGGGTCCGCTGGTCGACCTTCAACGCCGGCAAGAGCTACAAGTACCAGGCCGGCGTGCAGTTCAATCCCTACGGGCTCGAGAAGGACCAGAACGTGCCCCAGGCGTTGACCAGGATCGTCGGCCTCGAACAGAAATTCATCGAGCCGGAAACGGGCCCGGTCCCCGGCAAAACGGGCGAGTTCGGCGCCTAGCGCGCCGCCTTCGGCTTCGCCGCCCTGTCCCCTTCCACCACGACGAGCGAGTAGTCCGCGATCTCCAGCAGCAGCTTGTCGATGGATTGGAGCAGCCCGAGGCGGTTCTGGCGGATCCTCTTCTCCTCGGCCATGACCAGCACCTTTTCGAAGAAGGTGTTGAGGACCGGCTGGAGCTTGAAGACGATGCCCTGGGCCCGGATGAAATCGCCCCGGGCGATCATGGGGCCGGCGTTGTCGCGGACGATCGAGAGGGTCGAGTGGAGATCGCGCTCCTCCTTCTCGGCGAAGAGGTCGGGATTGACCTTGGCCGCGGGGACCCCTTTGAGGATGTTGCTGATCCGCTTGGCCATGAGGATGAAGGGCTCGAACTGCGGGCTCGACTCGAGCGAGGCCAGCGCTTCGACCCGGGCCAGGACGTCCGTGATCCGGCCGATCCCGGGACCCAGCGCCGCGGAGACGAGGTCGTAGCGGAAACCCCGCTTCTCCAGGATGAAGCGCAGGCGCCCGGAGAAGAATTCCAGGCAGGCGGTCTTGACCGCCGGGCGCTCCAGGGTCAGCCTGTCGCCGTAGGCCGCCAGGACGCGGTCGAGGAGGAGCGGGAAGGAAAAACCGAGCTTCCGGTCTAGGACGACCTTGCAGACGCCCTGGGCGTTGCGGCGCAGGCCGAACGGGTCGCTCGACCCGCTGACCTGAAGGCCGACGCCGATCCCCCCGACGATGGAGTCCAGCTTGTCCGCGATGGAGAGAACGGCCCCGGAGAGCGAAACCGGCGACTCGTCCTCGAGGCTCGTCGGCTGGTAGTGCTCGTAGATCGCCCGATGGACGGCGGCGGATGCGCCTTCTTCCCTGGCGTAGAGCCCGCCCATCCGGCCCTGGAGACCGGAGAACTCCTTGACCATTTCCGTCAGGAGGTCCGCCTTGCACAGTCCCGCGGCCTCGACGGCCTCGGCCTTGACGTCGGACGCCCCGGTCTTGTGGCAGAGATAGGCGACGATCTTTTTCAGGCGTTCCGTCTTGTCCGCATAGCTGCCGAGCTTCTCCTGGAACAGCACGTTGCCGAGGGCGGCCGCCCGCTCGCTCAGCGCGACCTTGCGGTCCTGGTCCCAGAAGAAGCGGGCGTCGGCAAGCCGGGCCCGGAGGACGCGCTCATGGCCCCGCCGGATGAGGCCCTTGGCGTCCTCGGCGGCGTCGGCGACGCCGAGGAAATACGGCAGCTGCTTCCCGTCCTTGACCACGGAGAAGAGCTTCTGGCCTTCGCGCATGG
>JBGSUG010000228.1:0-1667 GCA_041736225.1 Candidatus Aminicenantales bacterium
GGCCTTCTCGCGGGCCTCCTCCTCGATGCGCCGGACCGAGGCGATGGCCTCGAGCTTGGCCTCCTCCTCGATCCTCTTGATCAGCATGGCCTTGGCTTCTTCCTGGCTCATGCCGGAGATCCGCTCCAGCTCCTCCATGCCCTTCAGCACGGCCTCGGCGATTTTGGCCGCCTCGGCCTCGAGGTCCTTTTCCTGCTGGGAGAGCTTGCGCTCCTTCTGTGAGTTGTCCCGCTCCTTGCGCTCGATGGACTGGAACCGGCGCTCCAGGTTCTCCTCTTTGCTGAGGAGCCGGCGCTCGGTCTCGTTGATCTTGCGCTGCTTCTCGCGGCTCTGGGCCTCGAACTCGTTCTGGCGGGCCAGGTCCTTCTCGCGGGCCGCGATGTCCGCTTCCCGCTTGATCTTCTCCCCGTCCTCCCGGGCCCGCTCGAGGATCGTCCGGGCCTGCTCCTCGGCCTCGGCGGCCTTGCGGGACCCCTCCTGCCGCTTGAGCAGGAGGACGACGACCGCGGCGACGAGGACGACGATGACGGCTAAGCCGGCGTACGTCAATCCGTTCATGGGAATAACCTCCTCATCTATTCAAATGAGGAGACGCGAAGGAAAGTGCGGAGGCGTCAGATGCCCGCGCCGGGATCGGCCCGGCCCACGAACCGGCCCCGAAGGGGCGGCCCGTCACGACGGGGATTTATCGACATCCGTGTATGTATTCTCATCTGCGAAAAGATGAACCTCCAAACTTTCGATCTCCGTCTCCATGTGGCCCAAGGCCTCGTTCAGCTGATCCAGCTTCTTCTGGCTCAGAAACAGCTCGTCCGCGATGTTCAAGGCCGCCAGAACGGCGATCTTGGTCGTGTCCGCGGACTTGGATTTCACAGCCACTTCGTGCATCTTCTGGTCAACGAGCGAGGTCAAGTGGCCGATATACTTCTCATCCTCCTCTCCTTTGACGCGGATCTTGTACCGCTGTCCGAAGATCTCGATCTCGAGGATTCGGTCGGTCATAACCCCAGCTTGTCGATCTCGCCGATGATGGCTTCGATCTTCCCTTTCAGCAGCTCCCGCTCGCTCTCGGACTTCTTCATCTCCTCGTCCAGGCGGGCGAGCTTGCGGGCGCTTTCCTCGAATTCCTTCTTCTCGGTCCGGGTCTCCTTGACCTGCTGCCTCAGTTTCTCGTTCTCGGCCGTCAGCTTGTGGATGTGGTCGACGACCTGCCCGATCTTCCCTTCGAGTATCTTAATTCGCTCAAGTTCGGATGTCAATTTTACCCTCCCTGAGTTGGATGTTGAGCGCGGAACGGAGCTGACCGACGATCTCCTGCTCGACGCGGTCCACTTCGTCGGCCACGAGCGTCCGCTGGGGGTGGCGGTAGCGGAAGCGGACGGTCAGGCTGACCCTGTCGGCCGGCACGGACTTGCCGGAGAAGCGGTCCCGGAGCTCGAAGCCCTCGAGCAGCGGCTGGTTCGCGCGGCCCAGGACGCGGGCGACCTCGCCGTAGGGGACGTCGGCGGCCACCAGGAACGACAGGTCCCGGACGACCCCCGGCAGCTTCGGCACCGGAACGTACTGGAACGCGCGGGGGGTCTTTTCGAAAAGGGCGGTGAGGTCGACCTCGGCGGCGTAGGCCGGCCGTTCGACCGAGGCGGCGGCAGCGAGGTCGCGGCGCAGGG
>JBGSUG010000239.1:0-2205 GCA_041736225.1 Candidatus Aminicenantales bacterium
GCCGATGACGAGCGTGTTGAGCGCGTGGACGGCATAGGCACGTCCGCCGATCCGCGGCCGGCCCGTTTTCATCGCGCCTTGAGCCCTTTCGCCGCGAGCACGGCGAGTGCCGCGAAGACCGCCAGGAAGACGAGGCCGAAGACGATGAAGGCGTCCGCGGCCAGGAAGAGGACCGCATAGGAGTAGATCGCCATGAAGGCGAGATAGATCCACCACCGCCGGCCGAAGGAGAGGAAGCCGAGGACGACGAGCGCGAGGGCGGTGAAGCCGACGAGGGCCGCCCGCAGATCGGAGGTGGAGATGAGAATGAGGACGGCGTAGGCGGCGGGCATGAGGAGCCAGAAGCCCCTCTTCCTCCGCGAGCCTATGATCAGGGACGCTCCCAGCGCGGCGGCGGCGAATCCCGCCGAGGCCAACGCGACGAGCCAGCCCGGCGGTCCGCTCCGGCCCTCGGCCAGCCGCTTGATCTCCGACATCATCTTCTTTTCCATGATGAAGTGGGCCGGGTCCATGAGCCAGAAGCCGAAGAGCCGACCGGCCGGCCCGGCCAGGGGCTCGCCCTTGCTCCGGGCCAGGAACCGGGTCCCCGACGGGCCTCTCGGCTCTAGGACGAACGAGCCCCAGTTCTTGAGAGTCAGGACGCGGTCCGGCTCGGCCAGAGACACCTTCCAGCCCGTGTAATCCTCTTTCTCTCCCAGGAGCCCGAAGAGAAACCCGGTCCTGACGCTGCGCACGAAGTCCTTGGCCTTCCGTCCCTGCCACTCGGGTCTGATCTCATAGCTATTGTGGATGGAAGCGAACACCAGGTTTTCGAGCCAGGAATAGCTGTAGAAGCCGGCCCGTTCCTGGCCGATCTGGACGAGCCAGGGCCAGACCTTCTCCGGCGGCGCGTCGATGTCGATCGCCCGCGTGCCCGTGACCACGCCGCCGAGCCAGGCGTCGTCGCCGTCGAGCGGCCGCGTCCTGTCCGCTTCCGTGGCGCCCCAGTGGAGGAACCAAGGACGGACGAGATAGGTGTAGGAGACGATGGCCGCGAGGATGACCGTGAACGCGGCTACCGTCAGGGCTAGGCCGGACCTTCGGGGCTTGCTCATTTTTCACTTCTGTCCGCGGCGGCGTTCTTGTACTCCGGGTCCCGGACGACGCAGCCGACCCGCTTCTGCTGCCGGAGAAGATGGGAACAGAGCGAACACGTCGTGCAGGTTTTCCGCGCGTCGAGCGCCCCGCGGCGGACGAGATCGGCGGCGAGATCGGGATAGGCCAGCGCGCCGCGGCCGAACCCGACCAGGGATGTCCGGCCGGAGGCGACCATGGCCGCCCCCACACCCGGCGCGAGGGCCCTCAGCCAGGAATAGCCGGCGCCGACGACGGCGGTCTCCGGAGAGGATCTCTGCAGCTCTGTCGTGACGGCGAGATGGCGGGCGACGCCTTCGAGCGGGTGCTCGCCGGGGAGCCGGCCGCCCGGGACCGGTTTGTCGTAAGGCCGGCCGAAGTGGGGTTTCCAGGCCGGGATGCCCAGAGACAGCGCCAGGAAGCGGACACCGGCGCCGGCGAGGAGCCCGATGAGCGCCCGGGCTTCGGCCAGGTCGATCCTCTCCGGCTCGTCGGGGTCCATCCCGAAGCCGAAGGGGAAAGGGACAACGTCCGTCGCCGAGAGCCGGCTCGTGACGAGGCGGTCCGGGATCTCGTTCCGGATGAGCCGGACGGTCTCGAGGAGCAGGCGCGTCCGGTTCTCGAACGGACCGCCGTAGCGGCTGTCCCCGCGGTCGTGTGCGGCCAGCGTCTCCGAGACGAGGTAGCCGTGGCAGGCCTTGACGTCGACGCCGTCGAAGCCCGCCGCTGCGGCCAGGTCGGCCGCCTCGACGAAATCGTCCCGGACCGAGACGAGCTCTTCGTCGGGAACGAGCGGGTAGTCGGGCGGCAGGCCGTGAAGGGGGTCGAGGTGGGGATTGTGCTGGACGATCCTCGGCCGGGGTGTCCCCTCGGGCTTCGAGAAGCGGCCCGAGTGCGTCAGCTGCAGGACGAGGAGGGGCCGGTGGTCCGCGCCCCATTCCATCTTCGCGGCGGCCCGGATCTCGTCGACGAGCCGGGCGAAACCGCCGACCGTTCGTTCCGTGATGAGGAGCTGGCCGGGATTGGAGCGCCCCTCCCGACGGACCGCCGTCGCCTCGCACCAGATGAGCCCGCCGCCGCCTGCGGCGTAGC
>JBGSUG010000255.1:0-6168 GCA_041736225.1 Candidatus Aminicenantales bacterium
GCAGCCCCGCCGGCGGGTGCGGCCGGCTGGCCGCCTTCGGCCTGGCGCTTGGCCATCATCCGTTCTGCGGACTCCTTCATGATCTCCTGGAGCTCCTCGGCCGGGAGGCTGGGCGTGAAGCGCAGGGCCGCGTTGGAGACCCTCAGGACGTTCTTGGCCTCTCCGACGATGATGGACACCGTCGCCGTCATGCCGGGCAGGAGCTTCTTCTCGGGATTGTCGACGTTGACGATGGTCGTGTAGGTGACGACGTTCGAGACGGTTTCGGGGGAGAAGCGGACCTGCTGGACGATGCCGTCGAAGTTCTGGTTCGGATAGGCCTCGACCGTGAACCGGACCTTCTGTCCCTCCTTCACCTTGCCGATGTCGGACTCGTCGACGCTGCACTCGACCTTCATCTTGGTCAGGTCGGTGGCGACCTGGAACAGGACCGGAGCCGCGTAGTTCGACTGGAGGGTCTGTCCGACGTTGACCTTGCGGGTGATGACGACGCCGTCGACGGGGGCCTTGATGACGGAGTAGCCCAGATCGACCTTGCTCAGGTCGAGCGTGCTCTTGGCCTGGGCCAGGGTCGCTTCGGAGGAAACGAGGTCGCTCTTGGCGTTGAGGAAATTCGCCTCGGAGGCATCCATCTCCTCGATCGAGATCAGCTCTTTGGCGAAGAGCGACTTGGCCCGCTCGTAGGCCTTCTCGGCCGTCTGCAGGCTGACCTTGGACCGCTCGAGCGAGGCGACACGGCTTTTGTAGTTCGCTTCGTTCTGCTGGATCTTCATCAGCAGCGGCTCCTGGTCGAGCTCGGCCACGACCTGGCCCTTGGTGACGACCGAGTTGAAGTCGGCATAGAGCTTTTCGATCTTGCCCGAGACCTGGGCCCCGACGTCGACGGTCTCGATGGGGTTGAGCGTTCCCGACGTGACGACCAGGGCCTCGATGTCGCCGCGGCCGAGGGTCTCGGTCCTGTATTCGACCTTGCCGTTCTTGCCTTTGCCGAAAACGGTCAGGCCGAGGACGACCCCGGCCACGACGACCAGGGCGATGACGATCCAGACGATCTTCTTCTTCATGACGTGTCTCCTTTATCTCTCGCGGTCGGGCGGGGGCGGTGGATCGTCGCCCCGGCGGTCGCGCGTGTTGGTCCGGTCCGAGCCGCCCCTCGCGGCGTCCTGCTTCCGCCGTTCTTCGAAGCGGCGGATCATCTCGTCGTTCTTGGCCTTCTGCTCCGGCGTCAGGACCGCATTGGTCTCGCCCCAGAGCATCTTGCGGAGCTCGTCCAGGCGGGCCCGGCTCTCGGTCCGGTAGGCCTTCATCCGCTCCTCGTTCCTCTTGAAGATCTCGCGCATCTGGACCTTCTGATCCTCGGTGAGGCCGAGCGCCTTGGCCCAATCCTCGGGGGACGGCGCGTGCGGCCGTCCGGCCGTGGCGTGCCGGCTCTTGTGGACGAAGTAGCGCTCGCCCAGGACCCCGGCGGCGACGCCGAGGCCGAAGACGACGAGTACCAGGAGGGCGGCGATGATCTTGTACTTCGTCTTCATGGCGTCGGCCTCCTCAATGGCGTTTTCTCGTCGAGCGAGGCGAACATGAGCATCATCGTCCTCGTGTCGGCCTTATCCGCTTCGAAGAGGGACTGCGTCTCCGAGAGAGGGTCGCGGTTCTCGAGGAGCAGGGTCGCCGACTGGCTTATCTCGCGGGCCTGGGGCGTGAACATCAGGAATCCGCCGGCGAGGACGACCAGGGCCAGGAACAACGGGATGGCCCGCAGGCTCAGCCTCTCCCAGAAGAGCAGGGGGACGATCTCCCGCTCCTCGCGCAGCCGGGGCTCGAGGCGCTCCCAGAAGCCGGGGAGAGGCGCGTCGGCGCGGCCGTCCCTCAGGAGGGAGAACATGACCCGGTAGTCCTTCTCGGCCTTCCGGCAGCCCGGGCAGGCCTCGAGATGCTTCCCCAGGAGCTCCGTCGCGCGCCGGTCGAGGCGTCCGTCGACGGCCTTGAGGATCTCTTTTTCGGCCTTAGGACAGTTCATGCGCCCCTCCTTCCCCGGTCATATGGGGAGCCAGCTTGCCGCGGAGCATCCGCCGCGCCCTGTGGAGACGGGAATCCACGGTCCCCGGCGACAACCGGAGGATGCGGGAGATGTCCTCGTAAGCCAGCCCCTGGATGTCCCGGAGCGTCAGGATGACCCGGTATTTTTCAGGCAGTCCCTGAACGAACTTCTGGACGAGGGTCCGGCGGGCCTCCGTTTCCCTCTCCAGCTCGGCCCTGTCCGTCTGCTCCTTGTCGGAGAACGAGATCTCGCGGACGTCGTCCAGGCTGACCTCTTTAGCACGGCCTTTCTTCCGCAGGAAGTCCTTGATGTGGTTGACCGAGATGCGGTAGAGCCACGTCCCGAACTCCGATCTCCCGTGGAACCGGGGCAGAGCGAGGTAGGCCTTCAGGAAGACCTCCTGGGCCAGGTCGTCGGCCGCCTCCCGGTTCCGGGTGAAACTTAAAGCCATGCTGAACACCTTCGACTGGTATTTCGTGACCAGCTCCTCGAAAGCCGCCGGGCTTCCTTCCTGAGCCAGTCGAACCAGCTGTTTTTCTTCCATGCGGAAATGCTCACTTGTCCTCCGCACCCTATTAGACGGGGGGAGGGGATAAATCTTCCAGGGCCGGTCTGCCTATGCCAACTCCGGGCGATCCGATCCGGTTCCAAAGGCCGCCCAGGTTCCTTTTATTATACAGGATTTCCGGAGGGCCGGGCGGGTCCGGCCGAAAATGTCGGAAGGGCCGACAAAATTGTCGGACTATCGGAGGAACGAAATTCATAAAACACAGATATTAAATACTTTGCCAATTGGCACGCCAGCCGCATATACAGGAAGCGAAATGACTCAAGGAGGTCATGAGATGAAAAAGATAACAGCTCTCGCGGTCGGGATCCTGATCCTCGGCTTCGCCTTCGCGGCAGCCCAGGACAAGACCCAAACCCAAGCCCAGGACCAGGAAAAAGCCCAGATCAAGGCCCAGACCAAGGTCCAGACCAAGGCCGCCGTCAAGACCCAGACGAAGTCGGAATTCCGTCATCGCAACCGCATCGCCTTCATCGACGAGAACGGCGACGGCATCAACGACCTCGCCCGTGACGCCGACGGCGACGGCATTCCCAACGGCCAGGACCCCGACTGGGTCAAGCCCCAGGACGGCACCGGATATCAGGAACAGGCCAAGAAGGGCGCCGGGAACGCGGCGGAAGGGGCCGAAGCGAAGGCGGGTTACGCCTATCAGCTCGCCCGCGACGCCGACGGCGACGGCATTCCCAACGGCCAGGACCCCGACTGGGTCAAGCCCCAGGACGGCACCGGCCTCAAGGCCCAGCACAAGAACGGCCAGCCGGACGAGGCCGAGATGACCAAGGGCCAGAAAGCCGGAAAGATCACCAAGTCCAGCTTCGGCAAGGGCTCCTTCCGGTCGGGCACGAAGGCCGCCGGGCAGATGACCGGCGCCGGGGTCTGTGACGGCACCGGCCCCAAGGGCACGGCCAAGGGCAAGGGCCGCCACTGAGCCTAGACGAGACCTCCCCTCCGCCCGGACGGAGGGGAGGTCTTTTTTCTTGATTGATCGGGAGTTTTCCATCATGATGACAAAGACGATGAAGCGCCTCGTTCTCCTCCTGCTCGCGGCCGCCGTCTCGGCCCAGGGCGGCACGGTCTACCTGTCGTTCGACCAGCACTCCACGCAAAACCTGTTCCAGACGCGGGAGGCCGTATCGGAACAGATCTCGGCCTTCTCGCTCGCCCTCGAGCACGACGTCTCGGCCCTGTCGCTGCTCGCCAACGTCGAGTATTCGGCCTTCCGCCAGACGGACGGGCTGAGCTTCTTCGCGGCCGACCTCGGCCTCGACTACATGGTGCCGTCCGGCGCCAGGAGCGCCTTCTATTTCGCCGCGGGCGGCGCGGGGGCCTTCTACAGCCGGGACTACGCGGCCTTCAGCTCGCTCGGCGCCAGCT
The DNA here is from genome assembly GCA_041736225.1 of Candidatus Aminicenantales bacterium. Classification (GTDB taxonomy): domain Bacteria; phylum Acidobacteriota; class Aminicenantia; order Aminicenantales; family Saccharicenantaceae; genus RBG-16-66-30. The sequence goes on from JBGSUG010000255.1 coordinate 3,984, forward strand.
TCCTCGGCGCCTTCAAGACGTATCTCGCCCCCTCCTCGATCCTGAAGCTCCAGTGGCAGGGGGCCTATGCATCCTACCGGGACGCCTTGTTCGATTTCATGAGTCATACCGCGTCCCTGTCGATCGATAAATATTTCCCGACGCGGACGACCTTGAAAGCCGACGCCGAGTACGGATACAAGTATTTCCTCCACCCCTACCTGCCGGAGCCGGTCGAGGCAGCGGCGGAAGCCTCCGGGACGGCCGTCATGGGGGCCGGACCGGGAGGAGGCATGGGCAGCGGCTCCGGGTCCGGCTCGGGGTCGGGTTGGGGCGGCCAACGCTACGAGGGCGGCAGCGGCTTCATCCCCCGGTACAGCGCCACGGGCGGCGGCGCCGGGATCGGGCACGCCACCGTATCCTTCCTCGCGGCCCAGGGCCTCGGCGACGTCGTCGGACTGAGCGCGTCCGCCGTGAGGCAGTGGATCGTCTCCGGGGAGAACCCCTTCCTATCGATCGAAGAGTTCTACCTCGTCCGGAATCCGAGCGCCGACTCTTTCTCCTGGGAAGGGCACCAGCTCACCGGCCGGGTCACCCTGAACTTCCCCTGGAGCGTCGAGATCAAGGCCGGCTACACCTACTCCGACAAGAGCTACCCGGGGGTCGAGAGCATGGGCCTCGACGGCCTGCCGCTCGGCATCGTCCGGAACGACCTGCGGCACCTTTTCGAAGCCCGCCTGGAGAAGAATTTCCGCCGGCTCACGCTTTTCGTGTCCTATGCCCACATCGACAACGACTCGACCGATCCGCTGTTCGCCTGGAAGAGCGGCTATGTCATGGGCGGGTTCCAGTGGAACCTGCCGGACGGACGGAAGGGAGGCCTCTCATGAGACGCAGGATCCTCTTCATCGCCCTGCTCGCGGCGTTCGTCGCGGGCCCGGCGGCCGCCCAGACCGCCGGGCATTTCTACAACGTCGACAAGGAGGTCCGGTTCGAGGGTACGGTCCGCGAGATCGTCCTCGAGCCCCGGTACAAGGGCACGGCCCCCTTCCTCGTCCTGCGCGTCGAGGAGGCCGGGCAGGCGCGGACGGTCAGCGTCGAGATCAGCCCGTCCTGGTTCTTCGGTGAGGACGTCCACGGCGGAGAGAAGGTGAAGGGCATCGGCTCTCTCTCCGAGGCCCCGGACGGGACGCGGACGATCATCGCCCGGGAGCTCCAGATCCGAGGCGAGGTCCACACGCTCAGGGACAAACGGGGATTCCCCGGCTGGCAGGGCGGTTCCCGGGGCCGGCGCGGTCCGCGGAGGTTCGGCATTTCTTGAAACGACGCAGCGTCATCCTCTTCTTCATCCTGCCGTTCCTGGGCGTCTTCGTCTTCTTCACCCTGTCGTCCGTCCTCTCCCAGGCCGACCTGAAGAGACGGACGGAGACGCTCGTTCGCGATCAGCTGGCGGCCACGGCCGGCATCCTGCGCACGACGGTCGCCCGCTACCTGGACGAGGGCGCGGCGCCCGGAGCCGTCCTCGACACGCTTTTCGCGGAGGAGCAACTCTACTTCGTCGCCCTCCTCGACGAGTCACGGAACGTCATGGCCTGGAACTCCCGTTTCGAGGGCTATCTCCCGATCTCGCTCACGGAGGTCCGGGACGAGGTGACCGGCATCATCGATTCGCCGGCGGGCAAGATCTTCAGCGAGCTCAAGCTCCTCACGACCGGAGACGGCCGGCGCTACCATCTCTACCTGGGCTACGCCCTGACCGGGATGGAGGAGATGATCGCCCTGTCGCGGCGAACGGCGGTCCTGCTCGCCGCGCTCATCCTGCTCGCCGGAGCGCTCTTCTTCCGCGGTCTCTACACGCTCCAATCCCGTTATGTGGTCAAGGCCCGCGAGGCCGAGGCCGAGCGGCAGGAGAAGGAGAGGTTCCGCGAGATATCGGCCTTCACTTCGGGCGTCGCCCACGAGATCAAGAATCCCCTGAACAGCCTGTCCCTCCTCTTCGAGCTCCTGGATCGGCGGGCGTCGCCGGATATGAAGGGCGACCTGAACCTGGGCAAGGCCCAGGTCAGGACGATCGCCCGCATCGTCGACCGGTTCTCGAGCGTGGTCAAGGCCGTCCAGCCCGCCGTCGAGGACCTCGCCCTCGACAGCGTTCTGAGCTCGGCCGCCGGAAACCTCGCCGCCGAGGTCCCGGGCGCGGCCTCGCGCA
>JBGSUG010000276.1:0-33785 GCA_041736225.1 Candidatus Aminicenantales bacterium
GCCGGCGAGCAGCATCGCCCCCACGGTCGTCCTCCGGGACGGGAGGCCGGTCCTCGTCATCGGCACGCCGGGCGCGGCGCGCATCGTCTCGGCCCTGGCCCAGATCATCGTCAACATCATCGACTTCGGCCTGGGGCTCGACGAGGCGATCGAGGCGCCCCGCATCCACTGTCTGACGGAGACGCTGGCGATCGAGGGCCGCTTCCCCGCCGGCGTCGTCGAAGCTTTGGAGTCTTGGGGCCATCCCGTCAAGCTGTACCCCGATTGGGACAATTACTTCGGAGGAGCCCAGGCCATCCTGATCGACAGCAGAAAAAAAATGCTCTACGGCGCGGCCGATTCGCGCCGGGACGGATTCGCGGCCGGATACTGACGGCCGGGAGGACCCCATGAAGAGAAGACCGCTCATCGCTCTCGCCGCGCTCGCCGCCCTCCTTGCCGCCGCCTGCGGCGGACCCGGCGGGAGCCGTGAAGAACGGATCGCCAAGGTCCTGTCGAAAAAGAAGGACATCACCATCCTCGTGACGGACTCCGGCTTGGGCGGGCTCTCCGTTGCCGCCGACCTCGCCGCCCGGCTTCCCGAAAGCGGCGTCTTCCGCAAGGCCCGCATCGTCTTCTACAACGCCCTCTTCCACAGCAGCGGCTACAACGGCCTCGCCTCCGAGGCCGAAAAGGACCGCATCTTCGACGCCGTCCTCCGGGCCATGAACAAGCGCTATCACCCCGACATCCTCCTCATCGCCTGCAACACCCTGTCGGTCGTCTACGACCGGACGGCATTCGCGCGCTCGGCGCCTCTCCCGGTGATCGGCATCGTCGAGACGGGCGTCGATCTCATCGCCCGGCAGTTCGCCAAGACGCCGGGCGCCACGGCCCTCCTCTTCGGGACCAAGACGACCATCGAGTCCGAGGCCCACAAGAAGGCCCTCGTCGCCCTGGGATTCCCGGCCGAGCGGATCTACGGCCAGGCCTGCCACAATCTGGCCGGGGCCATCGAGCGGGGCATCGCGACCGAGGAGACCGTAGGCTACATCCGGAAATTCGTGGGCGAAGCCCTGGCCCAGGCCGGGGACATTCCGGGCCCCCTCTTCGCCAGCTTCAATTGCACCCACTTCGGCTACGCCCGGCAGCAGTTCGCCGACGCTTTCGCCGAGGCCGGCCATCCGGGGACCGAGTTGCTCGATCCCAATCCGCTCATGGCGGACTTCCTGTTCAAACCGCCATATCTCCACAGATACCCGCGAACGGAGGTCTCCGTCGAGGTGGTATCCAAGTTGGAGATCACGGAGCAGGAACGGGCAGCCATCGGTCCGCTCCTCGAGGCGATCTCCCCCGCCCTTGCCGGAGCGTTCCGCAATTACACGTTCGACCCCAAGCTGTTCGAGGTCGAGTTCACGCCGCCATCCGACCGAAGCGAACATAAGTGAGCGGAGGACAGAAGTCCGGCGCAGCGACCCGGAGCCGGATTTCTGCGAAATATCTTAATAGAGCTCTTTTTCTCTTCCTCAGCGCCCGAGCCCGGCGCCGGCCTCAGCCTTTCTTCAGCGGGGCGATCCCGGCCATGTCGCCGATGACGTTGACCAGGTCCTTGTCCGACGGAACGATGATCTTGGCGTTGCCCTGGAGGGACGTCTCGAGGGCCTGGAGGCGGCGCAGGATCTGGGCGTTGCCGACGAAGTACCTCTCGGCGGCCTCGTTGACCAGGCGAATGGCCTCGGCCTCGCCTTGGGCCTCGAGGATCTTGGCCTGGCGGACGCCCTCGGCCTTCTTGATCTCGGCCCGCCGCTCGCCGTCGGCGACCGTCTCCCGGGCCGTGGCGTAGTCGACGGCCGCGATCTTCTCGTTCTCGGCCTTGACGACCTTGTTCATCGTCTCCTGGACGTCCTTGGGCGGGTCGATCTCTTTGAGCTCGGTCCGGACGATGTCGATGCCCCAGCGGGCTGTCTCGGTGGACAGGGTCTTGAGCAGCTCCTCGTTGATCTTGCCCCGCTCGCTGTTGGCCGACTTGAGCGTCAGCGTGCCGATAATGTTGCGCAGCGTCGTCCGGGCCAGGTTGACGATCTGCCACTGGAAATTGTTGACGTTGTACTGGGAGGCCTTGACGTTCGCCTCGTCCTCTTTGACCCGGAAGTAGACCTGGGCGTCGACCCGGGCGTTGAGGTTGTCGTTGGTGATGATCTCCTGCGGGGCGGCGTCGACCATCATCTCGGTGATGTTGATCTGGCGCATCGTCTCGACGACCGGAATGATCCAGCTGAAGCCGGGCTTGGCGAACCGGTTGTAGCGGCCCAGCCGCTCGATGAGCCCCCGGTGCGTCGGACGGACGATCCGGATGCCGAGCAAAAAGACGAAGATGGCGATGGCGGCGATCCAAAGATAGAATGGCATGGAATTCCTCCCCTCCTAAACGAGAGACGATACGGATAAAATGTATCGCCTCCCCTCCCGGAAGTCAACCCGAAAGGGGTCTCGTGTATCTACGCACGGATAGCCGGAAAGTTCAGGAGCTTCCCGGCCTAGACCCGGTTGCTAAAAGCGAAAATTATCACGTTGCCGCCAGATTCAATCGGCGATGTAGCCGGAGCGATGGATGACCCGGACGCCGCCGCCCTTGACCTTCACACGGAGGGCGTGGAACGTGCCGTCGGCCCGGTGGCCGGCAGGGGTGTAGTAGAGGAGATAGTAGTTCTCCGAGGCCTCGGCCACCTCGTTCATGAGAGCCGAGATATTGGCCGAGCTCGCGGCGAGGCCCCCGGTAGCCTCGGCCATCTCGGAGAACGTGGAGAAGATGTCTTCCGATTGTTCGGCCATGACGAGGCCGCCGATCTTCTCGGCGGGCTTGGCGATATAGAGAAAATGGACCGCCGTCGACGAGTCGGAGAAGGCTTTGTTGACATCCTCCATGTTGAAGGGAGCGTCCCGCCGGTAGGACTGGAAGAGCCCGTTGAGGGTTTGGAGGATGTCCAGGTTGTCATTGTACTTGGCCCCGGACATGGCCAGGATCTTCGGGTCGAGCTTGGGGAGGAACTCTCTCTGGTAAAACAGGAAGACCGTTTTCTGCCCTTCCTGGGCTTTGAGATACCGGGCGAATTCCAGGAGTCTGCCCGCGTCGATCACCCGGAGACTCTGGAGCCTGTCCAAGAGCTGCGAGTAGTCCTGGAGGAGTCCCTCGACGGACAAGCCTGTCGTGGGGACGATGTTGTTCAAGAAAGGATCGGCGTGGAAGTCGGAGTCGCTGGAGGAGGTCCCTTCCAGCACTGAAGCAATGCGCTGCGCCAGGGGTTTCATCTCGTCGAGGATCGCCCGGTATTCGGAATAACCGATCAAGGCGTCGTGACGGACGAGACCGGTGACCCGCCGGCTGATCTCCTCCTTCCCGGCGGTCAGGAGGATATCCCCCTTCATCCGATAGGTCTTGACGGGCGTGCCGATAACCAGGTCGTCTCCGGGAACAAGGACGTTTTTAACGAAAAAGTCGACTGCCTCCCGGAGCCGGGGGTCGAATTCGGCGATCTCAAAAAGGAGATAGAAATGCCGGGCCGTCTGGGGAGTGAATATCTTCGTCTCGCTCCTTCGCTCGATGGTCGCCTTCTTGACGAGGTAGACGGCCTCGAGCTTCTGCGCTTGGCCGTTGTCATAGACTTCGAAATCGTCGAGGGTCAGGCCGTCGACAAAGGCGTTTCCCTTGAAGACCCGGACAGGGATCTCGATGTTGATCGTCGTGGTTTCGTGCCGGATATCCTGGGCCAGGGCGAGAAGCGGAAGTACCAAGACCAGCAGGGACACTTTTTTCATAGGAGCCTCCCCCCTGCAGTAGCCGGGATTGTAAGTATACTCCCCTGCCGCCGGTCCATCAATCTCGACAAGAAGGGCTTTGACCCCTTTTTACATCTTCCAGGTGCCGGCGACGAGGAGGTTCGTTCCGGTGACCGCGGCCGCCCGGTCGGAGGCGCAGTAGGCCACCGCCTCGGCGACATCCTCGTACGTCCCCAACTGGGATTCCGAGATGTTCTTCATGGGCGGAAGCGCGCCGCCGCGGATGAGCCCCGGCGAGACCATGTTGACCGTGATGCCGTTCCCGACCTCGGAGACGGCCGCCGTCCGGGTCAGGGTCAGCAGGCCCGTCTTGGCCACGGCGTAGGGAGCGATCGTCGGGAAGGACCCGAGGTGCTCGGCCCGGCTGTAGCCGATGTTGACCACCCTCCCCCACTTCCGCTTGCGCATGCCGGGCAGGGCCGCCTTCATGCAGAAATAGGACCCGAGTAGGTTGCCCCTCAGGACCTTTTCCCAGTCGGCGACCTCGAGCTGGTCCCAGGGCTTGACCAGGAACGTCCCGACGTTGTTGACCAGGACGTCGATCCGGGCGAACCGCTCCTCGACCTTCTTGACGAGGCCGGCGGCCTGGGCCTTTTTGGTCAGGTCGGCCCGGAAGACGGCGCTGAGCTTGCCCTTGTCGCGGATGGCGGCGGCCAGCTCCAGGGCCTCCTCGCGGCGCGTGAGGTAGTGGACGGCGACGCCGGAGACGTCCTCGGCCAGCCGCAGGGCGATGGCCCGCCCCATCCCCCGGGCGGCGCCGGTGACCAGGGCGATCCTCAGGCTCATGGCGTCACACGAGGGTCCCGACGGCCTTCTCGACCGCGTCCAGGATCTCTCCGGAGGCGACGACCTCCTTGAGCTTGTTGATGTCGTCGTAGATGGGCCGGTCCTCTTCGAGCCTGGCCACGTGCCGGCGGATGACGTCGTAGGCGGCCTGGATCCCCTTGCCGGGCTTCACGGGCCTGCGGAAATCGACGGCTTGGGCCCCGGCCATGAGCTCGATGGCCAGCACGGCCTGGGCGTTGTCGATGATCTGGCGCGTCTTGAGGGCCGTGGTCATGCCCATGCTGACGAAGTCCTCCTGGTCGGCCGCGGCCGGGATGGAGCCCGTGGCCGCCGGCGTGCACAGGACGCGGTTTTCGCAGACGAGGGCTCCGGCCGTGTACTGGGACAGCATCAGCCCCGAGAACATGCCGGCACCCTTGGTCAGGAAGGGCGGCAGGCCGGCGCTGAGGTGCGGGTTCATGAGGCGGTTATGGCGCCGTTCGGACAGCACGGCGACCGTGGTCACCGAGGTGCCCAACAGCTCGAGCGGCAGGGCCATGGGCACGCCCTGGAAATTGGCCCCGGTCAGGACGAGCTTCTCGTCGGGGAAGAAAACGGGGTTGTCGGCCGCGCCGTTGAGCTCGATCTCGATCATGTACCGGGCCCACTTGAGGGCGTCACGGACGGCCCCGACGACCTGGGGCGTGCTGCGGAGGCTGTAGGCGTCCTGAACTTTTTTCCCCGGCCGCTCTAGAAGCTCGCTGCCTTCGGTGATGCGCCGGATATTAGCGGCCGATTCGAGGGCCCCGGGATAGCCGCGGGTCTCGTGGATGCGCGCGTCGTAGGCCTGCATGTTGGCGTTGAGGACCTCGAGGGTCATGGCCGCGGCGATCTCGGACATCTTGATCCAGCGGTGGACGTCGTGGACGATCAGGGCGGACATCCCGGCGATGACGTTCGAGCCGTTGATCATGGCCAGTCCGTCGCGGGCGTGGAGAACGAGCGGGGTGATGCCGGCTCGTTTGAGGGCCTCGGCGCCGGGCAGGCGCTCGCCCTTGTAGAAGGCCTCGCCCTCGCCCATGGGCACGAGGGCCATCTGGGCCATGGGCGACAGGTCGCCGCAGGCGCCGACCGAGCCCTTCTCGCACATCACAGGGGTGACGCCCTTGTTGAGGAGCTCGATCAGGGTTTCGGTGACGATCGGACGCAGGCCCGAGTGGCCGTGGCAGTGACAGCTGATCCGGCTGAGGATGGCCGCGCGCACGATCTCCTCCGGCATGGGCTTGCCGTAGCCGGCGGCGTGGCTGTAGACGAGGTAACGCTGGTATTGCTCGACCTGCTCCTGGGTCAGGACGACGTTGGCCAGCTCGCCGATCCCGGTGTTGACCCCGTACATGATCTCTTTTTTCTGGATCTTATCTTCGAGCAGGGCCCGGCATTTCTCGATCCGCTTCCTGGCTTCGGGATCGAGCGCGACGGGAGCGTTCTCGCGGGCGACCTGGACGACCTTCTCGACGGTCAGACCGGTACCGGTCAATATGATGGACATGGGGGATCCTCCTGGGATGGACGGTGATGAGGATGGGCGTCGTGACTCATGTCAGGCCCCAACACTTTACCCGAAGTTCGAGAAGGGGTCAAACCCCCGCCCGCGGCCCCTTTTATTACCGTCTCCGCTGTGTTATAAATATCGACTGTTTTTCCTTCTATCCCCGGACTGAGAGGACGGCCATGGCGAAAGAGACCCAGCGGATCCTGATGACGGGCGCGGCCGGGCAGATCGGCTCCGAGCTGGCCCAAGCCCTGCGCCTGAAGTACGGCCGCGACAACGTCCTCGTCACCGACATCGTCCATCCCCCGGCCGCCCTGGCCGAGGCCGGACCCTTCGAGCTCGTCGACGTCACCGACCGGACCGCGCTCGACGCCCTCGTCGGGAAGTTCGAAGCCGATACCGTCTACCACCTGGCCGCCCTGCTCTCGGCGACCGGCGAGAAGAACCCCCAGAAGGCCTGGGCCGTCAACATGGGCGGACTCTACAACATCCTCGAGATCGGCCGGGCCCGGCGCCTTTTCCGCATCTTCTCGCCGAGCTCCATCGCCGTCTTCGGGCCGACCACTCCCCGCGAGATGACGCCCCAGGACACGGTCCTCGGGCCGACGACGATCTACGGCGTCACCAAGGTCGCCGGCGAGCTCCTCTGCGACTACTACGTCCTCAAGTACGGCCTCGACGTCCGCGGCTGCCGGTACCCCGGCATCATCAGCCACCTGACGCTCCCCGGCGGCGGGACGACCGATTACGCCGTGGCCATTTTCTACGAGGCCGTCAAGAACGGCCGTTACACATGTTTCCTGCGCGAAGACACCCGCCTGCCCATAATGTACATGCCGGACTGCCTCAAGTGCACTCTCGACCTCATGGACGCGGACTTCGCCCGGCTCGAACACCACTCGGGCTTCAACGTCACGGCCATGAGCTTCTCAGCCGGTGAGCTCGCCGCCGAGATCCGGAAGCACATCCCATCCTTTGAGGTCCGCTACGCACCGGACTTCCGCCAGGCCATCGCCGACAGCTGGCCGGCTTCGATCGACGACTCCGCGGCCCGCGCCGAGTGGGATTGGAAGCCGGACTACGATCTGGCCGCCATGACGGCGGACATGCTGGCCGCGCTCAAGGCCCGCCAGGCGGCGGGCACCCTGGGCGTCTGAAGCACATTCTTCCCTTTTCTCCGAGGACTCGGGTATACTTGGGACGCCCGTTGATTTCACAGCCGTGTGGGGCTGGGCATAAAGGGCCCGAGGAGACGCCATGGGCGATGAAAAGCGACAAGGCTCCCGATCGTTCGCCATCACGGACGTGACCTTCGACCATAAGGGAATGGGTTACCAGGGACGGATAAACGATATCTCCCAAGGGGGGTTATACATAGACACGATTAATCCTCTGCCCGAGGATTCGTCCGTCAGCTTCCAGTTCAGGCTTCCGGGCGACGAATCGGGAGGCCCCATCTCGGGCGAGGGACGAGTCGTTTGGAAGATCCACATGCAGGGCATGGGGATCTGTTTCACCCGGCTGTCGGATGAGGACCAGGCCCGGCTGAATGCTTATCTTTCGCACAAATAAAGAAAGCGCAGGCCTCAGGATTGAAATCTCCCCGCCTCCCTACTTCCCTTTCTTCAGCCTCTCGGCCAGGAAGTTCGGCAGGGCGAAGGCCGCGCGGTAGACGTCGGGATTGAAGTACTTCAACCCGTCGGGGACGTAGAGCGTCTTGATCTGCTCCGGGTCGACCTTGTCCGACAGGAAGTTGTAGCACCACATACCGACGGGGTAGGTCGGGACGGGCCCGAGGTAGAGCGGCGCGTGCTTGAAGATCTTTTTCAAGAAGACACCCTTGCGGGCGTGCGACTCGAGATGCAGCATCAGCGATCCGGCCTGCGCGGCGATGATGCCCCCGGGATTGAGCTTGGATTTGAGCTTGCGGTAGAAGCTCTCCTGGTGGAGGACGGTCGACGGCCCGACGGGATCGGACGAGTCGACCAGGATGACGTCGAAGGTCTCGCGGATCTTGTCGATGAAAACGTTGCCGTCGGCGACGACAAGCTCGGCCCGCGGGTCCCGGAACGTCGACCGCAGCCAGGGGAAGTGCTCGCGGCAGGCCTCGATGACCTTGCCGTCGATCTCGACGAGCCAGGCTTTCTTGACCGGGTGTTTGAGGACCTCGCGCAGCGCCCCGCCGTCCCCGCCGCCGACGATGAGGACCTTGGCCGGCCGGGGGTGCGAGGCCATGGCCGGGTGGACGAGCATCTCGTGATAGTAGAACTCGTCGCGCTCGGTCGTCTGGACGAGGCCGTCGATCAGGAGGACGCGCCCGTAATCCTTGTTACGGACGATCTCGATATGCTGGAACTCCGACTGCCCCTCATAGAGGACGTCCTTGACGGTGAAGAAGATGCCGGAGTCGGGGGTCTGATATTCGCGGGCTTCGGTCTTTTTAGCGTTGAGGGCTCTCGTCGGCTTCATGGCGACACTCCTTGGAGGATTCTCGGGATACGGACCGGCGGCTCAGCGATCGGGGCCGGCTTGGGCCATCATGACGGCAGGGGCCGCCTTCTCGATCTTGACGCCGCTGTAGTATTTCTTCAGGATCTCCTGGTAGGTCCCCCCGGCCACGGCCATGCCGTAGGCGCCGACCTGGCACAGTCCGACGCCGTGGCCCCAGCCGCGGCCCGTGAAGGTGAACTGATCGACGTGGCCGTCCTCGTCGAAGGTCCGGTCGACGACGAACAGCGTATCGCGCAGCCCCAGCGCCGCCCGGATCTGGAAGCCGTGGACGATCGCGCTCTTGTCGGCGCCGGTCAGGACGATCTCGGTGGCCCGGCCGGAATCGCCCCGCGATTTGACGTCGATGTCGACGAGGCCGCCGATCGCGTAGGACTGGTTGATGCGCTCCTCGAGCTCCTCCCTCGTCTTGCGGACCTGCCAGCGGTTGAACCGCGAGGACCGGTCGAGGACGTTGGAGTTGGGCGGGTAGAAGACCTCGAGATAGGCGACCTGGCCTTCGCGCTCCAGCCAGCGGAGGTTCTCCCCGCCGAGGAGGGTCAGCCGCGTCGCGAAGAAGGTCTCGCCCTCGATCGTCTGGAGCAGCCGGACGTGGTTGGACAGGGCCAGCGTCTTCCGTTCGTAATCCAGGCCGACCTCGATCGTGCCCTTGCCCGCCGCGCGGAAGGTTCCGGTTTTAAAGAAATCCCTGTGGTCCTTGACGACGCGGGCCAGGGCCATGGCCAGCTCGGCCCGGCTGACGGGCCGCAGGGGATCGCCGGTCCTCACGGACGCGGGGAAGAGCCCCGCCTGGAAGGCGTAGGCCAGGGGACGCCGGTCCTTGCCCTGCACCTTGGGGAGGTCCTTGAGGATGAAGTCCACCTCTCCCGGCAGGAGCAGCTCCTCGATCCTGTCCGTCCAGTCGAAGGCTTCGACGAGGAGGCGGGCCAGGCCGACGAAGTTGAGGGCCGCGGAATCGGGGACGAAGCCCGGATCTTTGACCCCGACGCTGCGCCTCGCGTCCCGGATCCACTCGACCGCCTCGTCGAAGGTGGCGTCCTTGTGGAAATCCAGGGGCTCGGCGCCCATGGGCACGATCCCGAGGCCGAGGAGGTAGGCGACGTCGAGACTGGCGTTCCGGCCGTCGACGGTGATCGGCGCGACCGGGGACTTGGCCTCGATCCGCCACTCCTGCTGTTTCTCCGAGGCGCATTCGACGCTCTTGAGATACGGGACGGCCCGGCCGGCGAAGACCTTCTCGGCGTCCTCAGTCCGGCCGCCGCAGGTGCTGGTGTAGAGGGCGTTGATGAGCTTGCCCCGGAACGTGATGACCTCGCCTGCGGTCTCCTCGACGGCCCGCGTGCTCAGGGGATGCTCTGCGGACATGCCCAGGTAGAGCTGCGAGCGGGGCGTGCTGACCAGGTCGTAGCCCAGCGAGCCGAATTGGCCCAAGTTCTTGAGGGCGTAGGTCCGGGCGGCCACGGCCTGGGCCTTGAGCGCCTCGAGGGCGTTGAACTGTCCGGGCGAGAGCTCGCCGGGGACGACGCTCTTCAGATAGTCCTCGATGTTGACGAAGTTGATGAGGACGATGCCCTTCGGGCTCCCCTGCATGACCAGGAAGCCGCGATAACTCCGCCCGTTGAGGGTCAGGAAGCTCTGGGGGTTGGCCGGGATGAAGTAGATGACCGATTCGCGGCCGAGGGGCTTGATCTCTCCCGCCTGGAGCATCCAGATCGGCCGGGAAGGCTGCTCGACGATCTCCTCGCGCTCGATCCAGACGTCCTTGATCCCGGCGGCGGTGAGATCGGCGATCTTGGCCAGGGCGTCGCCGCGGGTCATGAAGTCGCCCATCTTGACCTCGAAGACCCCGGCCGCTTCCGCTTCGAGGTCCTCGGCCACAGTGATCTTCCCGCCGACCCTGGCCCGGAAATCGGCGGCCAGCTGCTCCGCTTCTTCCCTCTCCTTGGCGTGGGCCAGGAGGACGACGAACTTCTCGGTCAGTTTCTCCCCGCCGCCCTTGATCCAGACCTCGTCGGCGTCGTCGGCCACGAGCTTGTAGCCGGTGTCGACCTCGTAGATCTTCATGCCCGAGGAGGAGCTGACGCGGATGTCCTTGAGATTGGTGCCCAAGCCTATGCGGATGACCGGGTTGGGGACCATGAAACCGTGGAAGAATGTCCCCTCCGTCCCGAATTCGACAGGGATCCCCCCGAAGAAAAAGAAGGCGACGAAAAGAACAAAAATGTACTTTATCTTATGAAACATCGTAGGGACCCGCTGACTGCTTGGACGATCACATATTAGCGGACGAAGGCGGGCTTGTCAAGCCGAATATCTAGCCGTGCTATAGCCTCTCGTAATCCCCACAACCCGTTGTAGTTAGTATCTGAACGTCCGCATCGCGGGGCTAGCCGGACGATGGCCCGGTCCCCGTCGGCGAAGAAGGTCGCTGCGAGGGCGCCGCGACGTCCCTCTGGGCCCGGAATGTGGTAGAATCCGGGCGAAATCCCGCGGAGTGAGATCCATGAAAAAAGCGCTCCTCGCCGCCTTCGCGGCACTCGTTCTCGTCCAACCCGCCCTGGCCGAAGTCGACAGCCTGTCGAAGCTCTTCACGCCCGGAAAAGCTGTCCTCGACCTCGACGGCGACGGCTTCCCGGAGAAGCCGGCCCTGACCGTCGTCGTCCCCGACAAGCCGACCGCCGCCGAGCTGGCCCTGGCCGCCGACATCGCCGCCCGGGCCAATTTCGAGAGCCTGGCCGTTGATTTCGGCCTCGTACGGCGCGAGTCCGAGTTCCTCTCATCCTCGACCGCGGCTTTCCCCATCCTCGTCGGCGGGAGCCTCGCCTGGGTCCGCGAGGCCCTGGGAGAGCGGGGCATCGATCCCGCGACGACCGGCCCCAACCGGGGACGGGTATTCCTGCTCGTGCGTAACGGCCGGACCGCGATCGCCTGCATCGCCGGCTCCGACGACGCCCTTCTCAAGACCGGGCGGGCCTTCTTCCTGCGCTGGCCGTACTTCTGGGAGATCTGGGGGCGCGAGACCGGGGCTACGTACGAAAGCCTGGAGAGAGATCTCGACGCCTTCCTGGCCGAAGCCGGGGTCAAGGCGCTCAAAACCGTCGTACGCGAGGCCGTCTACGAATTCCCGGCCGCGCCTCCGGTCGCCGACGGCCTCAAAGCCCTGTCTTTCGAGCAGGGCCAGATCTCCGACCTCGTCGTCGAAGTCCATTTCGCGGCCGGTGCCGACCGCGAGAAGGTCCGCGCAGCCCTGTCGCTCCTCTCGGCCGACCGGCGCAAGGGGAACCGCACTTCGGTCCTCTCTTATCCCGCTTGCGCCCGCCTGACCATCGATCTGCGCTCCGGCGGCTCAGGGTCGCCGGTCGTCCTGCCACGGACCGGCGCGACCAAGCGGCTGCTGACCCCGGGATTCAAGGAGAGACCCGCCGCGGACCCCGCGGGCAAAGAGTTCGATCTCGCAGGCCTGTATTCGACGAAAGGCGTCTACTCGGACCAGGACCGGGACGGAATTTCCGACGGCCTCGACGCCGTCGTCGTCGTCCCCGGAGATACCACGGTCGCGGGACCGGACGAGCTCGCCGCCCGCCTGGTCATGGGCACGGCCGGAGCGTCGTTCCCCATCGTCCGGCTGGATTCCGAGATCGAAAGCCGGAAGGCCCTGGCGGCCCCCATCCTGGTCGGCTCCAACACCCTGACCGCCGACCTCGTCAAGACCGGCAAGCTCAAGCTCCCGGCCCTCGAGCGGGGCACCGGGCTGATCAAGGTCGTGCCCAAGGCCTTCGGCAAGTCCGCCGCCGTCGTGGTTCAGGGCGCCGACACGGTCGGACTCCGGGGGACAATCTCCCATCTCTCCCGGACATTCCCTTACTTCGGCGACTACGGCGAGGGGAATCCCTCGCTCACCGATCTGGCCGCGGACGTCGACAGCTTCCTCGCCGGAGAAAAAGGCGCCGCCGAGGCGGCTTTCATGAACGCCGTCGAGAAGGCGGCCGCCGAGATCAAGGGACGCGACTTGGAGACGGTCGAGGCCGAGCTCGTCCTGCCGGGGCCGAACGCTCCCTACGAGGCCGCCGTCCGAGCGGCCCTGCGCGCCGCCTCGGGAGGCGCGCCCGTCTCGGTCAGATCGGTCTCGCTCAAGTCGGCCAAAACGGTCTTCGAGAAGGAGAAGACGTTCACCTGGGAGGTCGACGACGCCACGGCCCTGCTCTCGGACAAGCTCCGGGCCGTCGTCGACGCGGCCGGCAAAGGCGGCGGCGTCGAAGTCAGTCTCGGCGTCAGCGAGTCCCCCGCCGTCCGGGAGAAGGTCCGCGGCGAGCTCGCCGCGATTCTCGCGGATTCGGGATTCCCGGCGGCTCGGGTCGAGGTCCTGTCCGCTTACAAGCCCGGCTACTTCTGGCTGGTCGAGAAGGTCCTGCCCGCCCTCGCGGGCAAGCCCGTCCACGCGCTCACCGTCCGCTTCGCCGAGGAGCGCGAGGACCTCACCCGGGCGGAGCGCGCCTATGCCGAGCCTTCCCGCTGGCTCCAGGAGCTCTATCCCGTCGACGAAGTCCTGTCGCGCGAGCTGGACCTCCCGCTCGACAGGATCGGGTTCGAGATCGCCGAACCGGGCGGGCCGATCTACCGGGCCGTGGCCGTCGATGCGAAGGGCGCGGTCGTGCTCGACGAGTCCTTCACGCCCCGTATCCGCGAGATCCCCCTCTCTAACGTCCTGCCCGAATGGGGAACGGCCCGGGTGACCACGGGCGGACTCCGCATCGTCGCCGGCGGGAGCATCGTCTGCGACGCGCCGCTCGAGACCGACCTCGAGAAGTTCTGGGGTTTCTACCAGGAGGAGGTCCTCAAAGCGGTCGTCGCCCACATAAGAAAAAAGACAGGCGGCGAGCCGACGTTCTCCAAGCAACCCTATTTCAAGCGGCTTCTCGTCGACCTCCGGGCGAGCGAGCCGGACTACAGGACCGGCGTCGACGAGGAGATCGTCTCTTCGCTCGAAGCGGTCCACGACGAGATCTACTTCGACACGCTCGACCTGCTGCGGGGCATCACCCGCTTCGATCCCGAGGACAAGGATGCGGCGGCCGACACGTCCCGGTCGTCGGCCCCGGGAAGCGTCTTCCCGTCCCTCCACCCGTCGCTCGAGGGAGGTCCGGCCGGGCTCCGTGTCCTGCTCGAGGATTGGCCGGCCGCCGGCCCCGAGATCACGGTACGCTGGAAGGAGAAGGGCCGGGACGAGGTCGCGCGGAAGACCGCCTTCCCGGCGCTCAAGCCCAAAGAGACGCGGATCGCCGAGCTCGCCTTCGACAGCCGGACGCAGCGCGTCGCGAACGTCGTCTTCGAAACCGAATGGGAGAAGGAGGCCGACTACCTGGCCGTCGTCGATGTGCTCGCCGCCTGGCGCGATCTGTTCGAGTCCGGCCTCGTCGCTGACGCCTTCCGCTATCCCGGGCTCGACGCCCTCACCCTCCGTCCCCGCTATCAGTCGCAGGAGAAGGACGAGCGGCTGGGCGTCGTCACGGTCCGCGGCGACGCCTCCGGACAAGAGGAGCAGTCCCCTCGCGGGGACAACCCCCAGAGGATCGGACGCGGCGAACCGCCGTCCGGCGAACGGATCGTCACGACCCGCGACATCATCTCTCCGGACATGGCCGGGGACATCGTCCGCCGACTCTCGGCGCTCGACGGCGTCCGGGGCTATGTCGGCGGCCGGTCCTACGAAGGCCGCGACGTGCCCGTCCTCGAGCTCTTCCTGCCGTTCGAGAAGTACGTCTCCCTGCCGCGGCTGGCCACCTTCAAGCCGACCCTCCAGGCCGTCGCCCGCCAGCACGCCAACGAGGTCTCGTCGACCAACTATCTGCTCCGCTTCGCCGAGCTCCTGGCCCGCGATCCCGCGACGCGGGAAGCGCTCAAGAAGATGAGCTTCGTCTTCGAACCTGTGGAGAATCCGGACGGGGCGGAACTGGCTTTCGCCATGCAGAAGAACGAGCCCTTCCACAGCCTGCACGCCGGCCGCTACGGCGCCCTGGGGGTGGACATGGGCTACCAGACGGGGGCGAAACCGCTCCTGCCCGAGGCGGCCGTCCGGACCCGGCTCTACGACCGCTGGGTCCCCGACATCTTCCTCAACCTCCACGGCTACCCGTCGCACGAATGGGTCCAGCTGTTCTCGAACTATACGCCCTATCTCTTCCGCGACTACTGGATCCCCAAGGGCTGGTTCGCCTATTTCAAGGCGGTGAGCCTGCCCGTCCACCCGGAGCATCGGGAGGCCGGGGGCGATCTCATGAAGCTCATCGCCGCGGAGCTCCGCGCCGATCCCGAGATCGCGGCCTCGAACCGGAAGTTCTACGACCGCTACGAGCGCTGGTCGGCCCGGTGGGCGCCGCACATGAACGCGCTCGAGATCACGGACGGCGTCAACATCTTCGCCAAGCGGAAGGACCCGACCGAGAACCGGCTGACGCCGCGGGCCCGGGCGACGTTCAGCGAGCAGACGCCCGAGCTCATGGACGAGACGGCGACCGGGGACTGGCTCGAGTTCCTCTGCGGCCAGGGCCTGGCCTACCTCCGGGCCCACGTGAAATACCTGGGTTCGGCCGAGTTCACGGTCGTCCGGATCGAGGAAGAGGTCCGGGACCGAGTGCGACTGACGCTGGTCCGGGCGAGGCCCGGCAGATCCGGGGCATGAAAAGAAGGGACCGGGTCTTCGCGGGGAGGACCTGGTCTTCGCCCTTTGCTCTAAGCGGCCTTCGGCGAAGACCTGGTCCCTTCTTACGGACTTGCGAAGACCAGGTCCCATTTGATAATATAGCCGAGCCGCCTAGGGAAAAGAACGGGGAGCGATGGAACCGCAGACCAATCTTCTGATCATCTCGGACGACTTCTCGCTCTACGAGATCGTCAAGAAAGCCCCCGTCGCGGCCGACTTCAACGTCTTCTTCTCCCAGACCGACGACGATTACCTCGGCGTCGTGCGGGAGAACGGCATCCGGGTCGTCCTCGTCGATTCCGGCGACGCCCTCGCCGCCGGGCTCCTGATCCTGAAGAAGATCAAAAGATTCGACGTTCTGGTCGACGTCCTCGTCGGCGGCGAACCCGTCGGCCGGGAGGCCGCCCTCGACGTCGTCAGCGCCGGCGCGACCGACTTCGTCCCCCGGCCCTACGAGCGCGACATCCTCGCCGACATCCTCCGGCGGATCTCCCGCAAGCGGACACTGCGCCGCGAAACCCTCCATCTCGAGAAAAAGCTCGAGCGGAAATACGACTTCGAAGGCCTGATCAGCCGGAACCCCACGATGCTCGAGATCTTCGGGCTCGTCGAGAACATCGCCAAGTACTTCTCGAGCGTCCTCATCACCGGCGAGACCGGGACCGGCAAGGAGGTCGTGGCCCGGGCCATCCACGGCCTCAGCCCCTCCAAGGACAAGCCGCTCGTCGTCTGCGACTGCGCCTCCGTCCCGGAGAGCCTGTTCGAATCGGAGCTCTTCGGCTACAAGAAGGGGGCCTTCACCGGCGCCGACCGGGACAAGCGCGGCCTGTTCGAGGAGGCCGACGGAGGGACGATCTTCCTCGACGAGATCGCCGAGATCCCGGCGGCCGTCCAGGCCAAGCTCCTCCGCGTCCTGGAGAACCACGAGTTCCGGCCTCTCGGCGCGAGCGAGAGCACGACGGTCGAGGTCCGGGTCCTGGCCGCCACGAACCGGGACCTGGCCGAGAGGGTCCGGACGGGAGCCTTCCGTGAGGACCTTCTCCACCGTTTGAACAAGGTCGTCATCGAGCTCCCCCCCCTGCGCGAGCGGCCCGAAGATATCCCCCTGCTCGTCCGCCACTTCCTCCAGACCGCCAACCGGAACGTCGCCAAGAGTGTCCGCGGCGTCTCCCGCGATGTCCAGAAGCTCTTCCTCAAGTACGGCTGGCCGGGCAACGTCCGCGAGCTGGCCAACGTGCTCGAGAGCGCCGTGCTGCTCTGTAAAAAGGATTTCGTCGACGTCGCCAACCTGCCCAAGTACCTCCGCGACTACGTCCCGCCCGAGGGCGCGATGGCCTTCGCCGGCCAGGGCCGCCTGTCTTCGCTCGAGGACCTGGAGAAGGACTACATCGTCTATCTCCTCAAGGTGACCAAGGGGAACCTGCGCCAGACGGCCAAGATCCTGGCCATCTCCCGGACGACGCTCTACAACAAGCTGGCCAAGTACGGGATCCGGAACTGAAGGGGGCCGGCCGCCGTCAGGCGACCGCCGGAGCGTTCTTCTTCGACGACTTGTCCTGGTACATCTTCCCGTCGGCCTGGGCCAGGAGCTCCTCGAGCGAGACGGGCCTGTCGGGCTCGTAGCGGGCGACCCCCAAACTGAAGGAGACCGGATAGGCGACGTCGGGGAGGGCGTTCCTGGCCTGGACCCTCTCGCGGAGGCGGCGGGCGAGGGCCGTCCCCTTGCCCTCGGCGACGTCGATGGCCAGGACGACGAACTCGTCTCCGCCCAGCCGGGCGATGATGTCGGAATCCCGGAAGACTTCGCGCAGCAGGTCGGCGGCCGCGACGAGGGCGCAGTCCCCTTCCTTGTGGCCGAAGACGTCGTTGACCTTCTTGAGATCGTCGAGGTCGGCGTAGAAGAGGGCCATTTCCTTCTTGGTCCGGTGGGCCACCTTGATCTGTTGCTCGGCCAGGGTCATGAAGCCGCGGCGGTTGTAGACCCGGGTCAGCTCGTCGACGAGCGACATCTCCCTCAGCGCATCCTCGGTCCGGGTGCGCTGGACGGTGATGGCGTACAGGGCGGCCAGACGCTCGACCGCCTTGAGGTCCCTCTCGACGTAGGGTTCCTCCGCGTTGGCGACGACGATCAAACCGACGATCTTCCCGGACATCACGGCGGGCACCGCCAGAAATTGGCGGACGGGGATGTGCCATTCGGGCATGCCGGTGAACCGCGGGTCCAGGCTGGTCATGTTGGTCAGGATGGGCCGCTGTTTCTCGAGGATCCAGCGCCACATCCCGGAGTTCCCGTGGAGGGCGCCGTCCCCCCCGGGGTATTCGGACAGGAGCTCGCGGGCATCCGGGGTCAGGGCGGCCGGAACGAGCCGCTGAGTGCATTCCTCGACGATGCCGACGAAGGCGGTGGCGCTGGAGGTCAGCCGGCGGGCGTGCTCCAGGACGACGGCCGACATCTCCTCGATCGGGGTCGGGGACAGCAGCCGTTCCGAGACGTCGCCGACCGAGGCCTGGAGCCGCACGTCCCAGGAGTGTTCCTCCTCCATCTGCTTCTTCCGGGTGATGTCCTCGATGATCCCGTCGTAGAACAGGACGTTGCCCCGAGAGTCCTTGGCCGCCCGGGAGGAATCCTTAGCCCAGAACAGCGTTCCGTTGCTGCGCCGGAGTTGTGTTTCGAAGATCTCGACCAGGGAGCTCGAGTCGAGCACGGCCTGCCAGCTTTCCCGGTCGCGGGGATCGTGGTGGATGTCCCAGAAGCTGACCGCCTTGAGGGCCTGGACGTCGGGATAGCCGAGCATGCGGGCCAGTGTCGGCGTGGCGTCGAGGATCTGGCCCTGGGGGGTCGTCCGGTAGAGGCCGAGGGGATAGTGGAAGATCCGGGTCATCTTCTCTTCGCCGGCCGCGAAGGCGGCTTCGGCCTCGACGGCCCGGTCGCGTTCCTGGGCGAGGGCCCTGAGCGTCCGGACGTTCATCAGGGCCAGGCCGGAGATGCGGGCCAGCCCGAGGGCCAGGTTGAGATCGTGGTCGCGCCGTTCCGGTCCGCTGAAATCCGTCAGCTCGACGACCCCGAGGAGCTCCCGGTCGTGGGCGACCTTGAGGAATATGGTCCGGCGGTCGTCGGTCCAGGCGTAGTCCGCGTTGAGCCCGACGATCCGGTCGACGGGAGATCCCTCGGGCCCCGTCAGATCGATCAGGGACTCCGCGGCATGGAAGACGACCTCGCGGGGCGAGAGGAGGACGCGGAAGAGCTCCAGGACACCGGCCCGGGCGTCGGCCGCGGTCTTGACGCCGGTCACGGCGCCGATGAGCTGTCCGATCCGGGCGTAATCGGACATCTGCTGACGCGCGCCGGCCAGGCGGTCTTCGACCGCCGCTTTTTCCATCTCCACGCGCCAGGACAGGGCGATCCGGACCAGGTTGAGCCGGTAGTGCTCCAGCCCGACGTGACAGACTTCGTGAGGGAGCCGCAGGAAGCGCGCGAACGACTTGAGCTCGCGGTCGATCCCGGGATGGATCCCCGTGTCGAGCAGGACGACCTTGCGGGCGAGCTCGCGGAAGAAGGCCTGGGCGGCCTTGCGGTCGGACGCCCAGCGGGCGTCGACGCGCGCCTCCCAGTCCCGGAGCCAGCCCGGCAGGACGAGGAGCGCTCCGTCCTGGAGGAACCGGTCGAGAACCTCCTTGTCGGCGAGCCATTCGAAACACTGGCTCTTCTGATGGAGCCGGCTGACGCCTTCGAGCCCGAGGTCCTTCGCCGGGCGGGTCAGGCAGTAGCCGCCGACCAGGGCGACCGGGCAGCCGTCCTTGCGGCACGAGGCGACGGCCTCGCCGAGGCCGGGCCAGGGCGCTTCGACCTGATCGCAATCGACGGGGTGGAGGCGGAAACGGACATCCTGGAGATCGGGAGAGGATTGAACGGCCAGGATCTCTCTGTCGAAATTCGCGCAGGTGATCAAACAGAGCTTATTGGCCATTCGCGGCGTACCATAGACCCTCTATATATGTTCAATTTATGAACATACTAATTATAGCATAAAAATTTTCGTTAAGTCAAGCAATATGATAATGTTGACAATATTTATATGTCCTATTACGATACATATATATTTCTATAAAATTAGTATTTTGTTTATTATTAATTAGATATACACACAGCCGATTAATGAAAGAT
Organism: Candidatus Aminicenantales bacterium; assembly: GCA_041736225.1. Classification (GTDB taxonomy): domain Bacteria; phylum Acidobacteriota; class Aminicenantia; order Aminicenantales; family Saccharicenantaceae; genus RBG-16-66-30. The sequence goes on from JBGSUG010000276.1 coordinate 19,507, forward strand.
TTTAGCTAGATGCATCCGGTTACGAAGACTAATCTCTGGAGTCGGGGTCTGATCCGGCGCAGGTCGATCGCGCTGCCGGCGACAAGCGGGTTGGCAAAACCGCAGGGTTGTTTTAGAATGGAGCCGCGTCCGGCCGAAGATCTCGCCGGCCGTTCGGAGGGACCATGAAAAATCCTGCCGCGCCTGTCATCGGAGTCATCCTGCTGGCGACGCTGGCGACCGTCGCCCTGCCCGGGCAAAAGGCCCCGGGCCCCGCCGGGAACAAAGAAACCCTGGCCGTCCTCAATAGGATGATCGAAGCCCTGGGCGGACGCAAAGCGCTCGAAGCGATCAAGGACATGACGGTCACGGGGACCGTCGAAGCGCCCGAGATCGGCCTGACCTCCCCCTTCGTCCTCTACCAGAAAGAGCCCGACAGGATGCGGATGGACATCACCGTGGCCGAGGCCGCCACCACCATCACCCAGGCTTTCGACGGCCGGAGGGGTTGGGGAACGGACGCCCGGACGATGAGAACGGAGGAGATGCCCGAGGGCGAGTCCCGGGACGTGTCGCACAAGGCCCTCGGGAACGCGGCCCTCCTCGATCCCCGGTCGCTCGGCGTCACCTACGCCCTGAAACCCAAGCAGACACTGGGAGACAGGGACTACATCGTCCTCGAACAGACGCTCGCCGACGGGCACAAGTCCACGTATTTCCTCGATCCCGAAACCCACCTGCCGGCCCGGCTCTCGACACGGACCCTCGATCCGGCCGGGGCCGAAGCCGACGCGGAGACCGGCTTCTCCGACTACCGGGAGTTCTGCGGCGTTCGGATCGCCTGCTCCTCCAGGACGCTGCGCCTCGGGAAGGAAGTGCAGCGGCTGACCGTCAACGGCGTGGCCTGCAACACCGGGCTCGACGACACGCTCTTCGAGCTCAAAACTCGATGATCAAGACGGCCAGATAGGGGGGGATCAGATCCGGGCGGCCTTGAGATCGGCGAGATCGAGCACGGAGGCGTAGATCACCGCTTCCGCGGCCAGCTCGCCCTCGACGAAGGCCTTGCCCATCATCTGGAGGATGCGGCCCTTTTCCCGGGTCCATTCGACGTCCAGCCGGAGCTGGTCGCCGGGGACGACCATCCGCTTGAACTTGGCCTTGTCGACCTTGCTCAGGACGACGAACTTCTTCTCCGGGTCGGGGATGGAGCCGAAGAGGAGGACCGCCCCGGCTTGGGCCATGGCCTCGACGATGAGGACGCCGGGCATGATCTTCCATTCCGGGAAGTGGCCCTGGAAGAACTGCTCGTTGCAGGTGACGTTCTTCAGGGCGACGATGTTCTTGCGGGGGACCAGGTCGATGACGCGGTCGACCAGCAGGAAGGGGAAGCGGTGCGGCAGGAACCGCATGATCTCTTCGACCGTAATCACGGCACGTCCTCGCCCGGAACTACTTCTTGACCGGCGCCGCTTTCTGGGCGTCGTAGCGCTTGATAACCTCGGCAGTCAGGTCGAGCGCGGGGGTGAAGTACACGGCCCCGCCCTTGACCACGTCGAAGATGAGGTCGAGCCCTCTGTCTTCGCGGAGCTTCTCGATGATGGGGATGAGGTCGCCCTGGATCCTCTCGAGCGTCCTCGCCTGGATCTCCTGGAAGCCGCGCGAGGCGTCCTCGATGGCCCGCTGACGCTCGGTCTGCTTCTTCTGGATGTCGGTCTGGAGGGCCAGGGCCGCTTCGGGCGTCAGGGTCGTCCGCTGGGTGCTCAGGCGGTTCTGGAGCTGCTTGATCTGGTCGTCCAGCCTGGCGATGTCGTCGGCGTACTTCTTGTCCGCGGCCTGGACTTGGGCCAGCGCCCTCTTGCCCTCGACGGACTTTTCGAGGATCTCCTGGGAATTGAGCATGCCCATCTTGCTGTCCTGGGCGAGCGCCAGGCCGGAGAGCCCGGCCGCGGCCAGGGCGACGATCGCGAGCGTACGGATGTATCGTTTCATGCGAGGAACCTCCCTAGAAGGTCGTGCCGACGGCGAATCGGAACGCGAAGTCCGGGTCGGTCGAGTAGACCTTCTTGTTGTTGTAGGAAAAGATCAGGCGGAACGGCACCCGCAGGGCGGGGATGAAGAGACGGGCCTCGAGGCCCATCGAGGAGTACATGTTCCCCCACCGGAGCTTGTCTTCGTAGGCGATGGCGTTGCCCCGGTCGTAGAAGAAGATCGCGTAGAGCGGGCCGCCGACGGGGATGATGTATTCCGCGTTCAGGACGAGGGATTCGGTGCCGCCGACGTTGTAGCCGTTCGTGTCGACGGGCCCGATGCTGTAGACCTCGTAACCGCGGATGGACCGCTCGCCGCCGAGGAAGGTCCGTTCCCAGTAGGGGATCTGCGAGCCTTTGAGCGCCTTGATGACCTGGTACTGGGCGTGGACGCCGATGACGTGGGCCTTGGACCCCCGGCCGATGACCGGCTGGTAGTGGGTGAATTCGAGCATCGGCTTGAGCAGGAAGATGTCGCCGCCGAGGAAGCGGAAGGCGTACTTGAGGGCCGCCGAGTACAGCGTCCCGCGGGTCGGGGTCAGGGGGCTGTCGATCGTCGACCGGTAGAGCATCGGCGTGACCGAGCTCATGTTGTACTTCTGGTTGCTGTAGTACTGGTAGTAGGAAGTGGGCAGGTTGTATTCCCCGCTGTCCGAGACGGTCATCTTGACGTTCTCGAAGTTGTAGACGAGGTTGACCCGCCACATCCCCCAGAGCCGCGCGCCCAGGCTGAGGTCGATGCCCGCGCCCTTCCGCCAGAACCAGGGGTAGTGGAGGTCGCGCTTGTAGATGTTGAAGCCGGCGGTGATGGGCTTGTCGAAGACGTACGGCTCGGAGAAGCCGAAGGAGTAGTTCTTGACGAGCTTGCCCTGCTGGATGCCGAGCTCCAGGGTCTCCCCCGCCCCGAGGAAATTGACCGTGGAGTAGCTGAAGGCGACGAAGGTCCCCTCGTACCCGCTGTAGCCGGCCGTGAACTGGATGTTGTTCCTCTGGAGCTCCTTGACGTTGACCTGGACGTCCATTTTGGTCGGGTCGGTCGGGTCCGGCTTGATGTCCGGGTCCTTCTCGAGGTCGACCAGGCCGAGCTGCTTGATCCGGAGGATGCTGTTCTTGAAAACGGCCAGGCTGAAGCGGTCGCCCTCGCGGAGCATCATCTCCCGGCGGATGACCTTGTCTTTAGTGTAGTTGTTGCCGCGGAACTCGAGCCGGTTGAGGAAGGCCATCTCGCCCTCGGCCACGTTGAGCGTGAGGTTGACGATCTTCCTCTTGGGGTCGAGGTTCTCGACGGGGATGACCTGGACGTAGACGAAACCGCCGTCGCGGAAGACCTCGGAGATGTCCTCGGCCGATTTCTCCCGGACCTTGGTGCTGTAGATATCGCCGGGTTCGAGCTTGATCAGGGTGCGGAGGTACTTGACGTTCAGGGTCTTGCTGCCCTCGATCTTGATCTCGCCGGTGCGGTAGAGGTAACCGGGCGTCACGGGGAAGACCAGCCGCATCATCTTCTGCTTCTTGAAGACGACCGACCGCTTCACGAACTCCTCGGTGCGGGGCTGTCCGACCGAGGCCTCCATGTAGCCCATCTCCTGATATCTCTTACGGAGGAGATCGACGCTCTCCTCGACCTTGTTCGCCTTGTAGACGTCCTTGCCGGCGATGAAGTTGAAGAGGCTGTGGGGCCGGTTGTCCTTCATGGCCCAGGTCAGGTTGCCCGTCGGGACCTTGGCCGCGCCCTCGAAGACGACGTCCCCGACGCGGACCTTGGGCCCTTCGTCGACCCGGATCTGGACATCCACCTCGTTCTTGCCCTGCCTGACGACCTCCGTCTCGATCTTCGATGCCAGGAGGCCCTTCTCGAACAGGAGGTCCGTGATGGTGTCCTTGATGCGCTGGACCTTGAAGGGGCTGTAATAGGAGTAGGGCAGGATCGACTGGTCCTTCTCCTTGAGCTTGTCGACGATATCCTTTTCCTTGACCTTCTTGCCGGTCTTGTAGGTGACGGCGCGGACGACGGGGGCCTCCTCGACCGTGATCTTGAGGATCTTGCCCCGCGCTCCCGTCGATTCTTCCAAGACGATGTTGGAGAAAAAACCGGTCGACCAGAGGACGCGGAAGTCCCGGCGGAACCGGTCGGCCTCGTAGGGGTCCCCTTCCCGGGAGGACAGGTAGTAGAGGATGGTCTCGACCGTCACGCGGTCGTTACCGGTGATCTCGATCTTCTCCAGGATCTCCTGGGCGGCCAGGAACCCGGGGAGGAGGAGCAGGACGAGGGCGACGGCGAGCTTTTTCTTCATGGACATCCTTCTACCATATACCATATCGACCGAGTCAGGTCAAAGAGACGGACCGTGGGGGGACCGGAGCCCGCCCACCCCGTTCAACGCTCCGGAAAGGCGGTTGGTTTCATCTGGCCCGCCTCCATCATGTAGACGCTGTGACAGTAGCGGGCGATCTTTTCGTTGTGGGTGACCAGGATGGAGGACAGCCCCTTCCGTTCGTGGAGGTCGAGGATGAGGCGGAGGACGTTCTCCCCCGTCTTCCAATCGAGGTTCCCCGTCGGCTCGTCGGCCAGCAGCAGGCTCGGGCCGTTGACCAGGGCCCGGGCGATGGCCACGCGCTGCTGCTCCCCGCCCGAGAGCTGGCCCGGCCGGGACGCGGTCTTGTCCCCGAGCCCGACCTCCCGGAGCATCGCCTCCGCGCCGGCGAAAGCGTCCTTCTTCGTCGCCCCCCCGATCATCAGGGGGAAGGCGACGTTCTCGAGGGCGGTGAACTCGGGCAGGAGGTGGTAGACCTGGAAGACGAACCCGATCTTGCGGTTCCGGACGGCGGCGATCTCCCGGTCGGACCCGGCGAAGAGGTTCCCGCCGTCGAGCAGGACCCGGCCGGCCGAGGGCCGGTCGAGGCCGCCGAGAAGGTTGAGCAGTGTCGTCTTCCCGACGCCGGAAGCCCCCATCACGGCCGCGAGCTCGCCGCGCCGGAGCGAGAAGTCGAGGCCCTCGAAGACGCACAGGTCCCCCTTCGGGAGGGGATAGGACTTCCCCAGGCCTTCGGCGACGAGGACGAGGTCACTCATATTTCAACGCCACCACGGGATCGGTCTTGGCCGCGCGGCGAGCCGGGAACAGCGTCGAAACGAAGCTGATGAGCAGCGTGACGCCCACAATCGCGGCGAGGTCGAGGGGTCTCATCCGGAACGGGACGTAGGAGATCTGGTAGATGTCGACGGGGATCTTGATGAGCTCGAACGTGTTGGCCAAGGCGCACCAGCCAAGCCCGAGGAGGACGCCGAGGGCGGTGCCGATGACGCCGATGAGCGCGCCCTGGTAGAAGAAGATCCGGTTGACCGTCCGGGGCGTCGCCCCGATGGCCATGAGGATGCCGATGTCGCGGGTCTTCTCCATGACCATCAGGATGAGCGTGGCGATGATGTTCAGGGCGGCCACGATGACGATCAGCGTGATGGTCAGGAACATGATGTTCTTCTCCAGCTTCAGGGCGGAGAAGAGGGACTTGTTGAGCTCCATCCAGGTCGTGATGTAGACGACGGGCGGCAGGACGGCCTTGATCCGCTCCCCCAGGGCCGGGGCGGCGAAGATGTCGGCGAGCTTGACCTGGATGTAGCTGGCCCGGCCCTCGAGTCCGAAGAGCTTCTGGGCGACCGCGATCGAGGCCAGGGCGGTCGAGCTGTCGAATTCGTAGAGGCCGGTGTTGAAGATGCCGGCGACCTGGAACCGCTTGCGCTTGGGCATGAGCCCCAGCGGCGACAGCGTCGACGAGGCCGTCACGATGTCGACGACATCGCCCGGCTGGGCGCCGATCTTCAAGGCCAGCTCGCGCCCGAGAAGGAGGCCGTCGCGGGGCCCGGACCCGTCCGGGATCCGTCCCGACTCGAGCGTCTGGAGCCAGGCCGAACCCGGCCGCTCCCGTTCGAAGTCGATGCCCTTGACCAGGGCCCCCGAGCTCTCGCCGATCCCGGTGATGAGCACGGTGTTGTAGACGACGGGGCTCGCGGACTCGACCCCCGGCAGGCCCCGGATCCTGTCGGCCATCGCCTCGTAGTCGGCCAGACCCTCGCCCCCGAGGTCGGAGACCATGACGTGGGAGGTGGCGCCCAGGATCTTGTCCTGGACGTCGCTCTGGAACCCGGTGATCAGGGCGATGGCGATGACCAGGGCGGCGACGCCGATGGCGATGCCGCCGACGGAGATCATCGTGATGACGGAGATGAAAGCCTGCTTCCGTCTCGCGGTGAGGTAGCGGCGGGCGACGAACAGCTCGAAGCTCATGGGTCTATTTCGGCCTCAGGAGGGGGAACAGGATGACCTCCCGGATCGACCGCCGGTCGGCCAGGAGCATCGTCAGCCGGTCGATGCCGATGCCCTCGCCGCCCGTCGGCGGCAGGCCGTATTCCAGGGCTTCGACGTAGTCCACGTCGACGGGGTGGGATTCGTCGTCGCCCTTCCTCTTCTCCTCGGCCTGCTCCTCGAACCGGGCCCGCTGTTCGGCCGGATCGGTGAGCTCCGAAAAGGCGTTGGCGACCTCCATCCCGGCGACGAGGAGCTCGAACCTCTCCGATTCCTCGGGATTATCCCGCGAGGTCTTGGCCAGGGGCGAGATCTCCCGGGGCGGATTGGTGATGAAGGTCGGTTGGACGATGGCATCCTTGACGAAACGGTCGAAGATGACGTCCAGGGCCTTGCCGTAGGTCGTCGGCTTCTTCTCGGGGGCCAACCCGGCGGCGAAGGCGATGAGGCCCGGGCGGTCCTCGAAGCGGGAGGGGGCCAGGCCGCTGAAGGTCCGGCAGGCGTCGATGAACTTCAGCCTCCGGAACGGCCGCTTGAAGGAGATCGTATGTTCGCCGAACGGGAACTCCTCCTTGCCGAGCAGGCCCACGGCCAGCCCGTTGAGCAGCTCCTCGGTCAGGTCCATCATGTCGAAGTAGTCCCGGTAGGCCTCGTAGAACTCGAGCATCGTGAATTCGGGGTTGTGCTGGGCGTCGAGGCCCTCGTTGCGGAAGCTGCGGTTGATCTCGTAGACCTTGTCGAAGCCGCCGACGGTCAGCCGCTTGAGGAAGAGCTCGGGCGCGATGCGGAGATAGAGGTCGAGGCCGAGGGCGTTGTGATAGGTCTTGAACGGCCGGGCCAGGGCGCCGCCCGGCACGGCGTGCATCATGGGCGTCTCGACCTCGATGTAGCCGCGGGCGTCGAAGAAACGGCGGATGTGGGCGACGACGGCGCTGCGGAGCCGGAAGACCCGGCCGACTTCGGGATTCATGATGAGGTCGAGGTAGCGCTGGCGGAAGCGGAGCTCGACGTCCTGGAGGCCGTGCCACTTCTCGGGCAGCGGATGGAGGCACTTGGCCAGGAAGCCGACGGCGTCGCAAAGTACGGTCAGCTCGCCCGTGCGCGTCTTGAAGAGCGTCCCGGAGACCGACACGACGTCGCCGAGGTCGAGCAGGCCGAAGCGCCCGTAGGCCTCGGCCCCGACTCCGTCCTCCCGGACGTAGGCCTGGAGCTTGTCGCACCCGTCGGAGATGTGGAAGAAAGTCGCCCGGCCCATCTTGCGGATCGACAGGATCCGGCCGGGCACGACGACGGCGATCTTCCGCTCCTCGAGCTCGGCCGGGGACAGGCCGGCGAACGCCGCGACGGCGTCCCTGACGTCGTGCGTCCGCGCGGCGGTGTAGGGGAAGAGCGGGACGCCCGCCTCGCCGAGCTTGCGGTACTTCTCCCGGCGGGCGACGTCCTGATCGAGCTCGACGCTGTCTTCTTTCGGACTCATGCTAGCCTTCCTTGACCGGCGGGACCTTGTCCGCGGCATCGGCGGGGGTCCCGGCCAGCCGGCGGCCCACCGCGTCGAGGACGCCGTTGACGAACACCGCCGACTCTTCGCCGCTGTAGCGCTTGGCGATCTCGATGGCCTCGTTCATGACGATGGCCGGGACGAGCGCCGGCTCGTACAGCAGCTCCGCGACGGCGATCCTCAGGATGTTCCGGTCGACGACGGCCATCCGGACCAGCCGCCAGTTCTTCGAAGCCGACTGGATGGCCCCGTCGATCGCCTCGCCGTTGTCGAGGATCTTCTCCACGATCCAAGTCCCGTACTCGCGGACCTGTTTCGACGCGCGCTGGTGCTCCCAATAGACCCGGACGAGGTCGCGGGGATCGCCGGAGTTGAACTCGAACTGGAACAGGATCTGGAGGGCGCACTCCCGCGCCTTGCGGCGTTCTCCCATGGCGTGGACCGGTCGTCCGCTCAGCGGAGGCCCGCCTCCTTGAGGACGTTCAGGGTCTCGACGAGCGAGAAGGCGGCGTCGTAGCCCTTGTTGCCGGCCTTGGTGCCCGCCCGCTCGATGCCCTGCTCGACCGTGTCGACGGTCAGGATGCCGAAGGAGACGGGAACGCCGTCCTCCATGGCGATCTGGGCCAGTCCCTTGGTCACTTCCGCGGCGAGGTAGTCGAAGTGGGGCGTGTCGCCGCGGATGAGGGCGCCGACGCAGAGGATGCCGTCGGCCGACTTGGCCTTGGCGATCTTCTTGGCGACGATCGGGATCTCGAACGAGCCGGGGACCTTGTAGACGGTCAGGTCGGCCTCCTGGGCCCCCGTCTTCTGGAGGGCTTCCAGGGCTCCCTCGAGCAGGCGCTCGGAGATGAAGCTGTTGAAGCGGCTGACCACGATCGCGATCCTGAACCCCTTGGCCTGGAGCTTGCCTTGATGGATCTTCATGGACGTCTCGTCCTCCGTCGCATTTGGGTTGTCCCGGCAATCCGGAGAGGCCCTATTCTAGCAGATGTCGGGGCGCAATTCACCATAAACCGGCGCCCCGGGATCTTCCGCCGCGCGCGGCGATCCGGGACCGAGGCGTCTTGAGCGGTCCCACCGAATATGATAGTTTTGGTCCAGGAGGCGCCGTCATGCGTACGAAAACCGGATTCGCCGAGCTCGCCCCGGAAAAGCTGCGCTGGACCTGCCCGCCCGACCTCATCCCCGTCGCCACGAGCTCCGAGGCCCGGCCCTGCGAGGAGATCATCGGCCAGGAGCGCGCCCTGCGGGCCATCCAGACAGGCCTCGACATCAAGAGCCTCGGCTACAACGTGTTCATCACGGGCATGGTCGGCACCGGCCGGACGACCACGGTGAAGCAGCTCCTCGAACGGCTGGAGAAGGGCGGCCGGACGCCCGACGACATCCTCTACGTCAACAACTTCAAGTACCCGGACGAGCCCGTGCTCGTGGTGCTCCCGGCCGGCCAGGGCCAGGCGTTCAGCGAGGCCATGGCTACCCTGATCGACCGGCTCAGGACGGAGATCCCCCACCTGCTCAAGAGCCCCTACTACACGGAAAAGCGGGACGCGATCGTCGAGGGCCAGCAGAAGAAGCAGCGGGACATCCTGCAGCGCTTCGAGGAGGAGGTCGGGCAACAGGGATTCACGGTCATCCAGGTCCAGATGGGCATGTTCAGCCGGCCCGACCTCATCCCCGTCCTCGAGGGCACGCCGGTCCCCTTCGCCAAGCTCGACGGCCTGGTCAAGGAGAAGAAGTTCCCCAAGGAAGCGTTCGACGCCCTCCGGGCCAAATACGAGGAGCTGTCGGCCAAGCTGGAGGACATCTTCGAGAGCCTCAAGGAGATCGACGAGCAGACCCGGACCCTGCTCCGGGACTGGGACGAGGAGGCGATCGCGCCGGTCATCCGGGACGGCATCGAGGCCCTCCGGACCTGCTTCTCCTTCCCCAAGATCGGCGCCTACCTCGACGAGGTCGAGAAGGCCCTGATCAAGACGATCGACGCCTTCAAGAACCAGAAGAAAGAGGAGAAGGAGCAGGCCGAGGACTTCCTGGAGTACCGGGTCAACCTCCTCGTCGACAACTCGGACCAGCGCGGCGCGCCGGTGGTCATGGAGACCAACCCGACCTACGTCAACCTGTTCGGCTCCATCGAGTCGACCTATTCCCGCGCCGGCATGGGCCAGACCGACTTCACCATGATCAAGGCCGGCTCCTTCCTCAAGGCCAACGGCGGCTACCTCGTCGTCAACGCCCTCGACGCCCTGGTCGAGCCCGGGGTCTGGACGACCCTCAAAAGGACCCTGCGCAACCAGATCTTCGAGATCCAGAACTACCTCCAGATGTATCTCTTCTCGAACGCCCGGCTCAAGCCGGAGCCGATCAAGTGCGACGTCAAGGTGGTCATGATCGGCGACGGCTCTATCTACAACTACCTCTACGCCGCGGACGAGGACTTCAAGAAGATCTTCAAGATCAAGGCCGAGTTCGATTCGGAGATGGACAAGGGCGAGAAGGCCGTCGGCGACTACGTCCGCTTCGTCAGGAAGATCTGCGACGAGGACCGTCTCCTGCCCCTGGACCGCGACGGCCTCGGCGCCCTCATCGAGTACGCGACCCGCATCGCCGGGCGTCAGAAGAAGCTGTCGACGCGTTTCCATGTCGTCGCCGACGTCGTCCGGGAATCGAGCTACTGGGCCGCCCGGAACAAGAAGGCGGCGGTCGGACGCGACGACATCGAGAAGGCCGTCCGGGAGCGCTGCGCGCGGGTCAACCTGATCGAGGACAAGATCCAGGAGATGATCGACGAGGGTTCCATCCTCATCGACACGGCGGGCGAGGCCGTCGGCCAGGTCAACGGCCTGTCCGTCTACGACATGGGCCAGTTCATGTTCGGCAAACCCGCCCGGATCACCGCCCGGACGTCCATGGGCCGGGCCGGCGTCATCAACATCGAGCGGGAGGCCGACCTGAGCGGACCCACCCACAACAAGGGCGTCCTCATCCTCGGGGGGTACCTCCGCGGAAAATACGCCTCGAAGCGGCCGATGTCGCTGACCGCCTCGCTCGCCTTCGAGCAGTCCTACGGCGGCGTCGACGGGGACAGCGCCTCGTCGACCGAGGTCTACGCCCTCCTCTCGAGCCTGTCCGGCCTGCCCGTCCGCCAGGACCTGGCGGTGACGGGGTCGCTCAACCAAAAGGGCGAGATCCAGCCCATCGGCGGGGTCAACGAGAAGATCGAGGGCTTCTTCGAGGTCTGCAAGTCCCGGGGCCTGACGGGGACGCAGGGCGTCCTCATCCCCCACCAGAACATCCAGAACCTGATGCTCAAGTCCGAGGTCGTCGCCGCCGTCAAAGAGGGGAAGTTCCACGTCTACCCGGTCCGGACGATCGACGAGGGCATCGAGATCCTGACGGGCGTCGAGGCCGGTATCGCCGACGCTAAAGGCGTCTATCCGGAGGGCACCGTCCACGGGCTCGTCGACAGAGAATTGCTGCGGCTGGCCAAAGGTCTCAAGGCGTTCGCGGACGCGGGCGAGAAGGGCGGGGGCGGGACGAAGAAGAAGCCGCGGTAGCCGGCGGGCGGTCGCCGGACTCCAGGCCGACGAGCTTCTTCAGACGGCGGACCTCCGCGGTGTGGAGGAAACGCCATTGGCCGCGTCGGAGCCCCTCGAGCGTCAGGCCGGCGAACTCGATCCGGGTCAGGTCCGCGACCGGATAGCCGACGGCCTCGAAGAGCTTGCGGATCTCCCGCTTGCGTCCTTCGTGGATCTCCACTTTCAGGGTCGCGTGGCGGTGGCTCCGCCGCACGACCTGGACCCTGGCCGGCGCGGTTTTCCGGCCCTCGAGGAAGAGGCCTCGCCGCACCTTCTCGAGATCGGCGTCCGAGGGGTCGCCTTCGACGCGGGCCTCGTAGACCTTGGCGACACCGTACCGGGGATGGGTCAGGCGCAGGGCCAGCTCCCCGTCGTTCGTAAGCACCAGGGCGCCTTCGGTTTCGAGATCGAGCCGCCCGACCGGGTAGATCCGGGCCGTCACGTGGGTCAGGAGCTCCATCACCGTCGGGCGCCCGAACGGGTCCTTGACGCTGACGACGCGGCCGGCCGGCTTGTTGAGCAGGATATAGACCGGGCGCTCCTCCTCGACCTTGACCGGGCTGCCGTTGGCGACAACCTTGTCGCGGGCCGGATCGATCTTCTCCCCCAGCTCCATGATGGCCTTGCCGTTGACGCTGACCCGGCCTTCGGCGATCCAGCGGTCCGCCTCGCGCCGGGAGCACACCCCGGCGTGCGCCAGGAATTTGTTGAGCCTCATCGGGGTCGACATGCTGACTGATTATCCGGCTCGGTCGTCCCTAAGTCAAGGCGCGTCCCAAAGGAACGGGTGGCGGGGGGCTAGTCCCCGTCCGCCTGGAGGCGGAAGGGGCCCCGGGCCTTTGGTCGGGGGCCCTTGGTCCCTGCCAAAGGCCTGGGGGGATGGGTGGAGCCGAAGCCGGATGGGGACGCCACCCGACAGGACCCGTTCCCGGGGGACTCGCCCTGCTATCAATACCGGGATTGAACCCGATTTAATGGGATTCGTATAGATAGGGTAGAATATAAGGAAGACCCATGGCCAAGCTGCAGTTCAAAGAGTCGTTCACGATGGCCCTGGTCGCCCTCCGCTCGAACAAGCTCCGCACCTTCCTGACGCTCCTCGGCATCATCATCGGCGTCCTGACCATCATCGCCGTCGTCTCGGTCATCCAGGGCCTCAACAACTACGTCTACACCAAGATGGCTTTCTACGGGGCCAACGATTTCTCGGTCCAGAAGTTCTCGATGATCGGCACGTCCCTCAAGGATTTCCGCGAGCAGCTGAAGCGCAAGGACCTGACCCTGGTCGAGCGCGATCTCATCCGGGCCAACTGCCCTTCCTGCGACCTCGTCGGCGCGTCCACCTCGCAGAGCGCGACGGTCAAGTACGGCAGCCAGTCCCTCAAGGACACCGAAGTCCGCGGCGTGACCTACATCGATCACGAGATCGGCGCGGTCGTCGAGCTGACGAGCGGGCGCCACCTCCAGAGCCAGGACGAGTCGAACGCCCGCGCCGTCGGCGTCATCGGCTCCGACGTCGCCGAGAAGGTCTTCGGCGGGCTCGATCCGCTCGGCCGCTGGCTCAAGGTCGGCAGCCGGAACTTCCAGATCGTCGGGATCGCCAAGGCCAAGGGCAAGATCCTCGGCTTCAGCCAGGACAATTACGTCCGCATCCCCATCACGACCTTCAACAAGGTCTACGGCTCGCGCCGCTCCATCAGCATCAACATCCACACCGACTCCCAGGAGAAGATGGCCCAGGCCCAGGAGGAGGTCCGGACCGTCCTCCGGTCCTGGCGGAAGAGGGCCTACAAGGACCCGGACGACTTCTCGTTCGCCACCTCGGAGACGTTCATCCAGTTCTACAAGACGGCCACCTCGGGGATCTACTTCGCCATGCTGGCCGTCTCTTCGATCGCCCTCGTCGTCGGCGGCATCGTCATCATGAACATCATGTTCGTCTCGGTGTCCGAGCGGCGCAAGGAGATCGGCATCCGCATGGCCGTCGGGGCCCGGCGCCGGGATATCCTCTTCCAGTTCCTCATCGAATCGGCGGTCATCTCCGGCCTGGGCGGCTTCATCGGCATCGTCCTCGGGTTCGTCGTCGCCCGGATCATCTCCGCGGCGACGTCCATGCCCTCGAGCGTCGAGCCGGTCTCGGTCGTGCTGGCCATGGTCATGTCCTGGTCGATCGGCCTGTTCTTCGGCATCTATCCGGCCAACCGGGCGGCCAAGCTCGACCCGGTCGAGGCCCTGCGGGCGGAATTATGAGGCTCCAGATCTTCCGCGAAGTCTTCCGGATGGCCATCGACTCGATCCGGTCGCACAAGCTCCGGTCGTTCCTGACCATCCTGGGCATCGTCATCGGGGTCATGACCGTCATCGGCATGGTCTCGATCATCCAGGGGCTCAACAAGAGCTTTCTCTCCGAGCTCCAGTCCGTCGGATCGGACATGATCCACATCCAGAAGTACGATGCCGTCCAGATGGGCCAGCGGTCGGAAGAGGAGCGGACCCGTAAGGACCTGGCCTTCGAAGACGCTCAGGCCATAGAGCAGGGCGCGCCGCTCGTCCGGGCCGTGGCCGTCAGCAACTACGTCAGCGTGTTCGCGCAGAACGAGATCAAGTACCAGAGCGCCAAGAGCGACACCGCCATGATCATCGGCATGAACGAGAAGTGGCCCACGGTCATGTCGCTCTACCTGCCCCGGCTGGGCCGGTTCCTCACCGAAGCGGAGGTGGACCGGTCGGCCCGGGTCTGCGTCCTCGGCTCCGAGCTGGTCGACGCCCTTTTCCCGATGACGAACCCCCTCGGCAAAGAGATCCGCGTCGGCCCCGAGGCCTTCACGGTCGTCGGCGTCCTGGCCAAGCGCGGCCAGATGTTCGGCCAGAGCCGCGACAACTTCGTCGG